>CANLOE010000001.1 GCA_947492745.1 uncultured Cyclobacteriaceae bacterium
AGGCCAAAACAGAAGTGTTCGAATTTATCGAAGTATGGTATAATCGTAAAAGAAAACACGGGTATCTAGGGCTTAAGACTCCAGAAGAGTTTAGTAAAATCAATTATTCAAAATGTGCTTAACTTATTGTCCAGTTTTTTATTGCAATTCCACCCTGATCTATTGATAGTTAAACCCTCGTTACGAAGTTCCAACGCATGATACGGGTTTAAATCCTATTCAACACCGTTAGGCCAGTGAACAATCATCTTGTTATCCTATAGTTATATGTCAAAAAAACCGTTTCGACCGACTTTGAACAGATTGCATCAGGAAAATCAAGCTAGTAATCGTCAAATACGACACTTACTTCGTGCGGAAATCTGTATTTCGTCGGCGTACCGAAATGAATTTCAGTCTATTTGTTCATAGTCTTGGACATCCCACTGGCCGGCCCTGTTCTTTGCCGACTTTGTCCTCGGTCTTTTTATCAAAAAACAGACCGTGCCTGTTCGTGCACACCATTGAAAACGGATAAAAAAAAGTCTCTTGTAAAGTGCATGTTATACAAATTTGGGTTTTAAATGTCGTATAAGATTCCGCGGGTCATTTTGGTTTCAATCAAGGCGATAACCGCAGGGATAGCAGCGCTATCGCGAGGATTGTCAACGCAGAGTGAGGCAAAATGAACAGGAAGATAGGCGATATTTAAAAGCTAAGTTTGTATTATACTCAATAAAAAGTGAAACAGGAAAATTTGTGGTTCAACAAACTATGGAAAATCCTGCTTCGGTATAATCATTTAGGACAATGTAATTCAATCAGTTGAACCCTGACCAAACGGCATTCAACCCATAGTTGACACTGACTTATCGTAAGTGTTTTCTTGAAGTAATAAAGTATCTCGACCACCTAAATTTAAAACGGTCTGATTATTTTTAAAATATTGTTTATGAATAAATATGTAGGGAATGCAGTTCGGTAAAATAGTTCTTCTTCTTTTTCTCGGTAGTCAAGCGGTGATGGTCCACCCTGCTAAGCTTCATGCGGATGATATCCAAAACAAGGATAGTATTGCTTCCAACGTAGGTTTAGCAGAACAGGGTGACAGCTCCAAAGTCCGGGCCATCTACAACATATTACTGAAAAGAGATACTTCTTTTTCAGTGTTGAAAGCCTATGCGGACTCCGCTTATACCCTGAGTAAATCCTCTGCCTATTATGGCGGAATCTCAAATACGCAGTTCGCGCGCGCCATCGTCTATGAACATTATGGCTATTACGACTCGGCCATGATCTTCGCTAAATCGGCCATTCACTGGGCCATAAGGAACAAGGACGGAGTAATGGAGGCTAGAGCATTGAGCGAACTGGCCAATCTGTACCTGAGTTCGGGAAACACGGCCATGTACCTGGAATCCTTGTTGAAAGCGATAGAAATCTACAGAAAACTGGACGATAAAGTTGGTTTCGGCCGATCATACAATCGACTGGGCTATTTTTATACCGAAGAGAACAATCCCGAAAAGGCATTGAGTTATTTCGAGGATGCCTTGCAGATATTTGACGGTATGGGCAAAGAAGGGCTAAAGGAAAAAGCAAATGTGCTCAATAACATGGGCATTGTCTATTTCAACAACAAAGATTATGCTAAAGCTATCGAGTACTACAACAGTTCTGCTACGATATTATTGAATGTCGACCAGAAAGCCCGGTTAAGTTATCGCTTGACCAATATGGCCAAAGTATATCTGGCTCAGGACCGTCTGTCAAAAGCGGATTCAGTACTTGAACTGGCTCTTGAAAATGCCCAAAGCGTACAAAGTGTTATGGGGACTACCTATGCCCTCCTGTACAAAGGTGAGCTTCATAGCAAAAAAAGAGAAACCACTAAGGCCATCGCCTATCTCAGGGATGCCGCTGCCATGGCCGAATCCATCATGGCCAAAAAGGTACTCATGGAGGTACACGAAAAGCTCTCCCTTGTCTACGCCTCTATCCATGACTTTCAAAAAGCCTATGCATCGAACCTCAAACTAGGAGCACTCAAGGATAGCCTGCATGCAGATACGAGAGTGAGAGCCATCGCTTTTATGCAGACAGAGTACGAGACACGTATAAAAGAGGACCGTATCGTTCAGCTGGAGCAGGAAAGCAAGAAAAAAGCCATCATGCTGACCATGGTAGTGTCTGCCATGCTCTTGCTGTTCATTATTTTTCTGCTGCTGATGAGCAATTACAAAAGAAAACAAAAAACCACGCAGTTGATCAATGAAAAAAATGAGGCTCTGCATCGACAAAAAGTAGCCGAACTGCTGAAAGGCCAACAGATAAAATCAATTCAAGACCGACTGGAAGGGCAGGAAATAGAGCGGAAAAGGCTTGCCAAAGAACTCCATGATGGCATCGGTGGCACCCTTGCCGGTATTAAACTGAATCTGGTCAGCATTATGGATAGGGAAAAAGAACCCATCGCCAATATGTCCAAAATCATCAAGACCATCGATGAAGCTTGTGAAGAGATCAGGGCCGTATCCCACAACCTATCCTTACCCACCCTGATGGACTCCGCCTTTACCGATGTTATTGAAAATTTTGTGTTAAAGTTGTTCGAACCAAAAAACATAGAGGTAAATATCGAGGTCTTCCCTAAAGAACAGCTCAATACGCTGCCCGACTCCATGCATATCGATATCTATCGCATCATACAGGAGTTGAGTACCAACATATTGAAACATGCCCATGCCACAAGTGTGGAAATCTATTTGACCATGCATCAATTCTATATCAATCTTATTGTCGAAGACAATGGAAAAGGTTTCGACCCTGAACAAGTCGGGAATGGCATAGGACTCAGAAATATTCACGAGCGGGTAGGCTCGCTGAAAGGAAACCTCAGTTTTGACACCAAAGAGGGCAGGGGCACTACCGTCATCATCGATATACCGCTGGAAGTATTCGAAAAAGCCGATGACTGAATGAATACCGCAGTCCTAATTTATACCCAAGAGAAGATGAATAGGGAAATAGCCCGGAGGAGTTCCTGGTGTATACTCAAGAAAAAGTAAAATGGGAAACCTTACAGGTAATGGCCCTAAGGGAAAATCCGGATAATGTGGAATCGTTAGGGGTAGATTCATCATTAGGGCCTTTAGAAAATAGTGGCACCTAAGTCTACAAACTATCTTGTCCCAAATCAATTGCGTTTGGGTATAAATTCGCAAGAGAACAATATTTATTTCAACCCAAAATACTCAATAGCCTTCCTATTACGAGCATAAATTGCTTCAAGATCAGCGATTTTACACTGCACAGGTTCGCCACCTTACTACGAATTGACTCATTGTATCCATTGATTTTAAAGGCATTCATCGAAGATTCGATGTAAGTCTCCTCACCTAAACCGCTGATCTTATTGCACTTCATGACCTCATCACGAAACCCTACTGATCAATTTGGGTTTAGTTCAAAGCGGAAGCCTATTTCTCCACTATGCAAAAGAGGTCCAAACTTTGCTCTGCATCGTCGGACAGGAGGTAATGATCCTGACGTATACTGGCCACCAAACTCTGATCGCCTGTCTGTAATTTATTCCTGTTCAATCGATTGAGTATATCATAGGGAAGCCTGAGCACTGAAGCGGGAAGGCGGTATTGTAGGTTAAAGATATCAAAACGGGTTATCTTTTCTACTGCTTTTTTGTTCATATCATAATAGGCCATGACTTTTTCATTACCGGCAACACCCTTCATGGTTACCTTATTGAAAATGGACCCCGTCAATGTACTTAGCTCTTTGGCGGTATACTCACGTATATGCCAAGGGTTACGTGTCAGTGTTTTTTTAATGTTCGGTGTAGTAATGATGGCTTTCCCGCCAGGCCGGAGTACCCGCTTGATTTCTTCTAGATAAGCACGGTCATCTTTGATATGCTCGATTACTTGGAAGCTGACCACCACATCGTACTGCTCGTCTTTCAAATCGGACATGGGAGGGATATTTCCCTGAAGGAATGTTACCTGAGGATATTGGGCGCTCAGCGTATCGATGACCTCCTGTATCTTATCGATGGCCACATAAGAATCACATAATGGTGACAAGAGGTCCACGCCTCGTCCTTCTCCACAGCCTATCTCCAACAAATCTCCTTTGACAAAATCCTGAGCTAGGTAATAAGCCCTTAACAACCTCTGGTGAATAGGATTGTCCGAAACAATTTTATCCGAGGCTATTTCCGTAGTGTATACTGACATTTGCTTATATGATGGTTCTTTTCTACATTAAAATTATATGAAAACAATGATAAAATGATGTGAAAATAGCTTAATTTTCTGCTCTTCATTCCTTTTCTTCCTATGAAGGACCATAGGTACACTATTCTATGAAAAGACATACAGGTATGGGGTCATGGTCACAGTGGACCTTTATTTCGGAATCGCCCCTAAAGTACATCCGGATCGGGAATGTTCCCGTTCTTATCTTACGTACCTTGCCACTTCGGGATATCGTCAAAAAAAACGTAGCCCTAGACCTTTGTTAGAAGGGTGCCGGAGATGGCAAAGTATTCTGTATCCTGAACATGGTCTATCAAAGAAGACAAAAGCCCTTATGAGAAATCGTTTTTCGTTATTATTGTTCGCAGTGACCCTTGCTCACGGCTCTCTATTACAGGCGCAGACGAATAGTGCCTTTCGATACCGCAGTCGCTCCCCCGTGCAGGTGAGACACAGCAAGGTCTACACAAAAGACAGTATTTCACTACAGCTCAAAGTGACGGTAAAGGGTCCTTTGGAAGGGTATAAATTCGTCTATAACCTGTCGGCCCTACCGGCAGAAGGGACCTCCGAAAAAGCAGTAGCACCGGGCCGCTATAGCCACCGAATTTTTCGGTGGCAAATCGCAAGACAGAAAACAAGATCAACGCCGGCACTATTGTTCGAGGTAGAAGACCTGAGCCGACAGATCAAATATCCTTATATACTACCGCTAGGTCATCCCGAGCGCATTAACTATCCCGACTTTAGGGTCTATACTGCGGATAACGAAGCCGTACTTGAACAGTATGTGCCTGCCGATGTTCCACTCCTATTCCGTTCGGTCGCCAAACAGAATACAACCGCTCCCTTTTATGTATATCATTATGCCAATAGTTTTGCGGCCGCCCGGCCGCCCATGGTAGAGGGGGTAGGAAAAGTCGCCAAAGACCTGGCCATCGATAGTCTCTTCACCATAGCCGAGGGGGACACTTTTTCACTTTCCAAAACAGGACTCTACTTTGCGCAGTCGGACTCCAGTAGCATCAACGGACTTGGTTTTCGGGTAGAGGACGCACCTTATCCAAAATTCAATCGGCTGAAACAGCTCATACCGCCACTCATCTATATCACCACTAAAGAAGAGTGGGCCCTGCTGAAGGCCATCAAAGATGACAAGGAGGCCTTCGACCGATTCTGGCTGAAAATGACCTCTTCTCCTCTTAAGGCAAAAGATATCATCAAAAAGTATTACCGCAGGGTAAAGGAGGCCAATACCTATTTCAGTGATTATAAGGAAGGGTGGAAAACCGATATGGGCATGATCTATATTGTATATGGTCCTCCGGATATCGTCACCCAAAAAGAACGAATGGAGGTATGGAGCTATAAAAGACCTCAGAACTTACCCTTACTAAAGTTTTCCTTTAAAAAGATTGACAATATCTTTGTCGCCAATCACTATGCCCTCATCAGAAACACCAATTACAAAAGTTCTTGGCTGGCCAAAGTAGAGGAATGGCGCAACGGAAGATAATCACTATGGATAGGAACAACCCTACGAAAAAAAATCAAGACCTGGTATTTGGCACAAGGGCCATTATGGAAGCCATACGCGCAGGCAAGGAAATCGACAAGCTCTTTTTGCAGAAAGGCCTCTCCAATGAGCTCATCAAGGAGCTCTCGCAGCTGGCCATCAGCTACGGTATCCCATTTACAAAGGTCCCCGTAGAAAAGCTCAATCGTCTTACCCGCAAAACTCACCAAGGAGCAGTATGTTTCCTATCGTCCATACACTACGCTTCCTTGGACAATATTATCGGTGAAACCTACAATAAGGGAAAAGTACCCTTAGTGCTGATATTGGACAGAGTGACCGATGTGCGCAATTTTGGGGCCATTTCCCGAACAGCAGAATGCGCTCAGGTCGATGCCATTGTTATCCCCACACGGGGTGGAGCGGCCATTAATAGCGATGCCATGAAGACTTCTGCGGGAGCCTTAAATTTCATCCCTGTTTGCCGGGAAGCCAACCTTAAGAAAACAATACAATACCTCAAGGACAGCGGCCTACAGGTCATCGCCTGTACCGAAAAGACAGAAGAAATACTCTATAGCTCGGATTTCACGGCACCTACGGCCATACTAATGGGCTCTGAGGAAGACGGGATCTCTCCGGAGTACCTAAAACTCTGCGATCGAAGAGCGAAAATCCCCATTTATGGAAAGATAGAGTCCCTGAATGTATCGGTCTCTGCGGCTGTTATCCTCTATGAGGCGTTGCGACAGAGGTCTTCCTAGTACACGCCCTCCATAAACTTCTGATAATCAGATAACTTTTTGTTGCAGACCTACATTGATTCCCGATCAGCCATTTTGCACTGAGCAGGTTTTATGCGAACTTACCTGTCAAAGGTCGCGTATCCTAGGATTCATTTTTTTACTGATATGTATGTCCTTCAACAGGTATTCACCCTATCTCTGATTTATACAAATTTGGGTTTTAAATGTCGTATAAGATTCCGCGGGTCATTTTGGTTTCCATCAAGGCGACAACCGCAGGGATAGCAGCGCTATCGCGAGGATTGTCAACGCAGAGTGAAGCAAAATGAACAGGAAGATAGGCGATAGTTAAAAGCTAAGTTTGTATTATACCCAAACGCGATTGTTCTTGGACAGACTGAAAATCACTACGAAACCACAATTCTACCCAAAATGAGCTTTATGACCCATCTACAAATGAAATTGTGCCAATGAAGGATTTTCCCAATTTTGTTGAACCTAGATCATTCGTTGGAACTTCGTAACGAGGGTTGAACCCAAAATGATCGATAGAAATCGTGATGAGCGTATCAATAGCAAAATACCGGCCATTTGGATTCGTTCGGCATAGCACCGCTATGGTGAGTGAAGACAGGTGGGCAAAGCTTCCGGTATGAAGCTATTTATGCGCGGAATAGGTTCTCTATTGATTATTTTGGGTTGAACTTGGAATTTCACTTTTTCTTTGGTGCAGTTCACTTTAGATTTTCTCAAAGCACATCCCGAAAAATTTCAGATTGAATTTTACGTCTATCGAAAAAGTAAAGTATCCATGGTTGCTGTATTTTCTCGATTACAATTACACGCAAGATATTATACCCAAACACAATTGTTCTGGGACAGATTGAAAATCATTGCGAAAGTACTGTCCCGTCCAGAACGGTCCTAATGACCAATCTACTAATGACTATTTCACCAATGCAGGATTTTCCCTTGGTTTTCCGGACCCCGGATTTCCCATTTCACTATTTCTTGAGTATAAAATGAGCTTGAGGGATTTTTTTTGATTTTACATATAAGTGTTGTTTCTTTTCTGAGAAGTATAAACTGATACCGATCTGAAATCTTTAGTTTCTCTAATCATGGAGTAGATTTATAGGTTTAAGAATATCATACTATTAAAGTCTGTCTCCAATAAGCATCGTAAAATGTGAAGGGATTTCTAAATAGACCAATCTGACTTTTATCTTATTCCTTTTTATACTTTCTGAAAACGAACACTCCTGCCAAAGTAGCCATTACTCCTACGGCGATAGTCGCAGCAGACCCAGGATATCCTTTTCCAAAAGCATAATAGCATAGATAGCAAATAGCTGCTACAGATGCTAAACCGAAAACTAGACCAAGAGTATTATTTATAAAGGCGTAGGAAACTACCCTTTTCTCCATCTTATGACGATGAGCCTTTTCACTCTCAGCCATGGAAAGTATTCTTAGCAAAACCAGGGGACACCTCTTCGTATGCCCTCATGTCCTCTGGGCTAGGTATTATACCTGAATAGACTTGTGTTTGTTGAATCGTTACCTGTCTAGACTGTTTCTGCGGCTTGTTCCGGGACATCTATTTTTTCTATCTCCTGATAATAAACTGTGTTTATGTCCGAAGCTACATTGATCCAGTCTTCTTTCAATGCTTGGTGGGCCGATTTGTTCTTAATCGATGCTAAGGCCGATTTGAAATAATCGGTTTCGAATGAAAAAAGGTGCAAAAAACCATCTAGAAAACTATTCTCAGGGAGAGAATAGTTTGCCGATACTTCTTTTTTTATTTCTTAAACTGACACTTTTGCTTTATTTTTAATTAATAAACAAAAAAAACAGCTTTTAGTTTGTTCAGGATCTTACATTAAATATACTCCGAAAACTTAAACTAAGTTAGGAAAAAAAATGACTTAGTTTCATTTAAAAATTCATGCCCGAAATTTCAGGTGAAAAGACAATTGTTTCCAATTCAAATTTATAGACTTATATGCATAGTTATGTTGACCGTGTTTTAGTTACCGCATTGAATCCGGTATACCGTTGAACGGAATCCGAATTCCAGTAGTTCATTTGAAAATTTTTATGTCCCTGCGCAGCGTTTTCAAAATTTTCTGCATTCCACAGGCTGGCCCGAAGTCTTCTCCCCTGACTTCGTCCTGCTTAATTTTATCAATAGGACCGAGTGTAAGGAAAGGGTTCGGGAAACCCTTTCATCGAAAGGGCCGGTCTGCCACGCAAGGATTAAGCGTCCGGCCGGCTTGAGATGAAAACGCAACACGTCCAAAATACTTTCCTCAAAAACGAAGTATAGGTTAGCCGACTGTTAAAATCAGTAGAATAGCTAAGTATATAAGTATAAATGTCAGTAAATCAGTGGGGGGTTATTGGATTTGGCATAGCACCGCTATAGTGAATTCAAAAAACTCAGTGCAAGGACCGGTTTGCAGCTATTTAGATCCGTAGTAGATTTTCCAATGCATGGTCCGAGTTGAAACTAAAATGCCCCGAGAAATCTTATACGACATTTGAAACCAAAATTTGTATTACACCCTAACAATACGCTAGACCTCCTCACTTAAGCCACTGATTTTATTGCAATTATGCCCTCATAACAAAATCCTATCAACCATTTTGGATTGAATGGTTTTGTGAATATGCTGTATGTGTAACTTTGTCACAAGGACTTATACAAACTTAGCTTTTAAATATCGCCTATCTTCCTGTTCATTTTGCTTCACTCTGCGTTGACAATCCTCGCGATAGCGCTGCTATCCCTGCGGTTATCGCCTGGATTGAAGCCAAAATGACCCGCGCAATCTTATACGACATTTAAAACCCAAATTTGTATTATACCCAAAAAATGAATAGGGAAAAGCTGAGAGGAGCGGTCAGATATAATGAAGCATATCTTCCATTGTACATGGGCGAACGCCACATTTTTTCCGTTTGGCATCATCCCCTTCCCATTTCTTTGGCATGAACAAGCGCATATCTATGGGAACAGGTTGCTTTCCCTTGCTCAATCCCGAGGCTACCATTACCTGACCATTGTCTGTTTTTCCCAAACAGCCCAGGTATTGGTTGGCCACCCCTATGGACATCTTCCCCTTTTTCCTAAAACCTACTTCATCGATCAATAGGGCCGTTTGATTGAGACATAGGCTCTCATTCCCGGATGATGGGGTGTATTCCCCCAAAAGTTCAGGGGAACCGGAGGCTATCCGGTCGAAAAGGACCCCATGATCCCATTTTTCAGAGTTGATGAACCGGCTCAGTGCCTGATTGCTCAACAGGGAGAGCTCATCGGCCATCTGTTGGCAGGTCGCCTTCTTCTTTTCCAGCTTGAACAGTGAATGGAGATAGTCTTTGGCATGCCTTTGGTAACTGAAATACCTCGACTTGAACAGGTCCGAGATAGAACCAAAGCTCGAATCAAGTGAGCTTTTCAGTTGATGAGCGAAACTTTCACTCTTGAAAACATTTTTTTTGGCGGATATTGACTCATTCTATCCGCTTTTGTTATCTTGTGAAACTTTTTACCCCATTTTTTTGTGTCGAAAAAGTAGGATTATTTTGAGAAATTGGTTCAAACCAACCATGTGAAAAAAGAAAGTATTTTTTTTGATGAGGCAGACCCGATGAAAAGCGGGAATATTTTATGGGATTTAAAATGAAGAATTTGGGGTAGGTACGTCCTTTTTTGAGACGGTTGTAGCAGTTGCCGCTAAGACAGTCAGTAAGTTCTTGAAGTTTGTAGGAGACGAAGCCATACAACACTTTGTGAAGCATTTATCCTCATAACAGGAAACCTACGGATCATTTTTGGCTATACGGTAAATGCGTTACTATTCGATTGTTCATTGAGAGTCCGGAAAGAACACGATTTTCGGCCAATCGCTATATTCTACACCTACCCGAGCCAATATACGTTCATCGGAGCCGGTGTTCATCTCACGATTTCGCAAAAGGATAACACAGGTTATTTTGGTAATGAGCATTTTAAGGTTATTTTTAATATAAACTCCTAAATCTGTCCAAGGCTTCATGACCGGAAGGCCGAGGAAGGTTTTGGATGTAGCCAAATATGACCAATGGAAATCCTGATGAGCATATGGCAGCGCAAGAAATCGGCCGTTTGGATTTGTTCAGCATAGTAATGTTATAGTGAATGGAGACCAGAGGACGCAGTTGCCCGTAGAAAGCCATTGATGCGCGCTGTAGATGCGATATCGATTTTTTTGATACAATAAACCTTAATCAACAACTAACCCAACCCACGATGAAACACATCAAAAAAAGCCCCGGAACAATCCTTCTTGAATACGATGATTCTTATAAGTGTATGTATGTTAAATATTTGAAGGCTTCTTCCTCTGAAGAGTTCCGTTCCGTTTGGAACAGAGCACTTGAGATAGCAATAGAGAAACAGTGCCGAAGATGGTTGCTGGACCAAAGAAAGCAAAGTGTGCATCCTAAAGATCAAGATTGGATCATACAGGAATGGTACCCACAAAGTTTGCAAAAACTACCCTTTAGTCCCGAGACTCCAAGCCATGTTGCGGTCGTTGAGTCGGAGAATTTTTTTATCAAATACACTTCCGAAAAGTTCATCAAGGAAGTCGGTGCGCCCGGCTTGACCACGGCAACCTTCCGATCGGAAAAAGAAGCAAGGGAGTGGTTGATGGAAGTTCACGTACCCGCATGATATCTCCGCATCTCCGGCGTTTTGGTAGCGATCCTTTACAATGGAGCGTACCGATGAAGAAAGGAAAAGCCCTACTTTGAAAAAGAAGACCTACATCCTTCTTCGTCAAAAGACGGGTTCGGAGCCACCGGTTATTTTGGGCCGGCCCAAAATAACCGGTGATATTTCGTGACGAAGGCACAGGATATCATAAAAATCAGGTAATCAGGAAAGAACAAGTGTAAGGTCGAAGTGGCGGGACAATGCAATTTCAACCCAAATTGATCAATAGGATTTCGTGATGAGAACATAAGGTGCAATAAAATCAGCCGTTTAGGTAAGGAGGCTTAATTGATTATTAATACAAACTTAGCTTTCAAATATCGCATATCTTCCTGTTCATTTTGCTTCACTCTGCGTTGACAATCCTCGGGATAGCGCTGCTATCCCTGCGGTTATCGCCTTGATTGAAACAAAATGACCAGAGCGGAATCTTATACGACATTTAAAACCTAAATTTGTATAAGGTGACGAACCTGCGCAGCGTAAAACAGTTGATTTTGAAACAATTTATGTTCGGAATAGGAAGGCTATCGATTATTTTGGGATAAAAAAAGCTCTTCGAAGTATAGCTATCGCTATTTTCGAAGAGCCTCCATTAAATTTCTGAAATGGTATTTTCTACAGATATTTTTCTCCCTTTTTTGCTTTTACATCGGCAACAAACTCCCTGAACTTGCTCTCATTGTCCTTTTCACAGATCAAGAGCACATTACCACATTCTGCAACAAGGTAACCACTCAGTCCCTGTACGACAATCAGCTTATCATCGGGACCTTTGATCATGCACTCCTTACTGTCATAAGTGATCGCTTGTCCTTCGATGACATTTTCGTTATCGTCTTTATCCGAGATTTCATGTAATGAGTTCCAAGAACCCAGATCGGACCAGCCAAAATCACCAAAGACCACATAGACGTTCTCGGCTTTTTCCATGATCCCATAATCAATGGAGATATTCTTACATTCGGCATAGGCTTTTTTGACCGTCCCTGCTTCCTTATCGGTATAGAAACTGGAGGATATCTCCTCGAAAGTTTCGGCCATGTCATCCAAGTGCGACTCGAAGGCTTTTTTTATCGCCGCGACACTCCAGATGAAAATACCCGCATTCCACACAAAATCACCGCTTTCCAAGAATTTTTTGGCCATTTCCTTTTGGGGCTTTTCGGTAAAGGTCTTCACCTTTTTCACCTCACCCTCGTCCTCGATGTACTGGATATAGCCATAACCTGTTTCCGGTCGGTTCGGTGTGATACCGATGGTGATGAGCTTATCGTCCTCAGATGCTGCGGACATGGCATTTTCCACACAGGCATCAAATGCCTTTTCATTAAAGATAGCATGGTCGGAAGGGGCCACGACCATCACTGCATTCGGATTTTTCTTTCCGATTTTATAGGCCGCATACGCAATACAGGGCGCTGTATTCCTTCGGACAGGCTCTAGAAGTATTTGATCTTCGGTCATCTCGGGCAACTGCTCTTTGACCAAGTCATTGTATAGCTCATTGGTAACTATATAGATGTTTTCCTTGGGGCATAAAGTCAGGAATCGCTTGTAGGTCAGCTGTAAGAGTGAATCTCCGGTACCCAATACGTCCAAAAATTGTTTGGGGTGGTTATTCCTGCTGTAAGGCCAAAATCTGCTACCTACGCCGCCAGCCATGATGACTGCAAAATTATTAGTGTTCATTTTACCTGTCTGGTTAGTGTTCAAGTGAATTTGCCCTACAAAACAAAGAAAAGCAATTGAAAAAGGAAAATAACCCGCCTTTATCTTAAAAATAATTGTTCGGACAATCAGATAATGCCTTCCTTCAACAGGTCGTGGAAGTGAACAAACCCTACGACGATGGTATCGTCCATCACAATCAATTGCGTGATATTGTTCTTCTGCATCTGATGGGCCGCTTCTACCGCAAAATCTTCTTTGTCTATGGTTTTTGGTTCTAGTGACATAATGTCCTTGGCCCGAAGGCCTGAGAAATCATCGTTCTTTTCCAGCATTCTCCTCAAATCGCCATCGGTGATGATTCCCAACAGCCCTCCTTTCTCACCCACTACGGCAGTGGCACCGAGCCTTTTGCCCGAAATCTCGATGATGACCTCTTTGATGTTCGCATTCTCGCTCACAGTGGGCAGCTGGTGCTGCTCTATGAGGTCACCCACTTTGAGGTACAACTGCTTGCCCAAAGCACCGCCCGGATGAAACCGAGCAAAATCCTTACTGGAAAATTGGCGCAGTTGGAGCAAACATATTGCCAGGGCATCCCCTAGGGCTAAGTGCACCGTAGTACTGGTGGTCGGCGCCAGATTATTGGGACAGGCTTCTTCTCCGATGGTACCGTTCAGCAGATAATCGGAATGCTGCCCCAGATAGGAGTCCACATGGCTTACCAGCCCTACCAGCTTGCACCCTGTCCTTTTGATAAGAGGCACCAATACTTTGATTTCAGGAGTGTTGCCGCTTTTGGAAATACAGATAACCGTATCCTCTGCCTGAATCATGCCCAGATCACCATGGATGGCATCGGCGGCATGCATGAACAGTGCGGGTGTGCCCGTAGAATTTAGAGTGGCCACTATTTTCTGCGCTACTATAGCACTTTTGCCGATACCCGTCACCACAACGCGCCCTTTGGAGGCATAGATTTCCTCTACACAAGCCTGAAAACCATCATCGACAAATTCCGCTACAGTGGCTATCGCCCGGGACTCATTAATCAGCACATTTCTAGCTATTTTCACAATATTTTTCACTACCTTCAAGTTACCTTATTGTCATAGTTTTTTTGAACAGCAAAGATAAGTAAAACAGATTTATTCAAGTGAAGTGGAAACAAAGATGTTAGTAGAAAATAATGAGACGGCACTAAAGGATAAGCTCAAGGAGGTATTTGGTTATAACCAATTCAGGGGCAATCAAGAATCCATAATTCATACGATCCTCAATGGCCGCAATACTTTTGTCATTATGCCCACGGGGGCAGGTAAAAGTCTGTGTTATCAGTTGCCCGCCCTGACAGTGGATGGGCTGGCCATTGTTATCTCTCCGTTGATTGCCCTGATGAAAAATCAGGTCGATCAGCTCAACGCACTAGGGGTAAATGCACAGTTTCTCAACTCCACGCTGACCAAGGCCGAAGTGACACGGGTGCGGAAAGGAAGCTTGGACGGCAGTATCAAGCTGCTTTATGTCGCCCCCGAGTCACTGACCAAGGAGGAGAACATTGCTTTTCTACAAAAAGTGAACATCGCCTTTGTCGCTATCGATGAAGCCCACTGTATCTCCGAGTGGGGACATGATTTTCGCCCCGAATACCGTAAGATAAAGTCCATCATCGGTATGCTCGGTAACCTGCCCATCATTGCCCTGACCGCGACAGCTACCCCGAAGGTACAGCAGGACATACAGCGTAACCTCCAGATGGAAAACGCCGACCTGTTCAAGTCCTCTTTTAACCGGAAAAACCTGTACTACGAGGTTCGGCCAAAGCAAAATGCCAAAAAGCAGCTCATCAAATATGTGAAAGACCATAGCGGCAAATCGGGCATCGTTTACTGCCTGAGCCGAAAAAAGGTAGAAGAAATCGCAGAACTGCTGAAGGTCAACGGTGTGAAGGCCGTACCCTACCATGCCGGTCTGGACCCGAATGTCAGAATGAAAAATCAGGACGGATTCCTAAACGAGGATATTGATGTGGTCGTGGCCACTATTGCCTTCGGCATGGGAATCGACAAGCCCGATGTCCGCTTTGTAGTGCACTATGATGTCCCCAAATCCCTAGAAGGCTACTATCAGGAAACGGGCCGGGCCGGACGGGACGGACTGGAAGGCAACTGCCTGATGTTCTACAGCCATAATGATATCAACAAACTGGAGAAATTCAATAAGGACAAACCTGTACAGGAAAGGGAAAATGCCCGCATACTGCTACAGGAAATGACCTATTACGCAGAATCCACCGTTTGCCGACGTCGCCAGTTGCTCCACTACTTCGGTGAAGAGTATCAACATGAAGACTGTCTACACGAAGGAAAGTGCGATAACTGCTCTAGGCCCAAAGAGCAATTCGAAGGAAAGGAATACGTTTTGAAAGCAATAACCGTAGCCCAACAGACCAACGAACGTTTCGGGATCAATCATTTGGTCAGTGTACTGCGCGGTTCGGAAAACCAGCACATCAAAAGTTACGAGCATGATCAACTGCCGATATTCGGTACGGGAAAGGGAGAAAACGAAGAGTTCTGGAAATCGGTCCTCCGTCAATCACTACTGTACGAATTCCTCAAAAAAGACATCCAAAATATCGGAGTGCTGAAAGTCTCCGAAAAAGGAAAGAATTTCCTTACCGATCCTTTCAGTGTAACGCTCACCAAAGACCATGACTATAGTAATCTGGGCGAAGAGGAAGAGCCGGGAAGGGAAGTTTTCAACTCCAAGGCTTACGACGAAGCACTTTTCGAAATCCTCAAAAAATTGAGAAAAAAAGTGGCCGACAGTAAGGGTTTGCCCCCTTATGTCATCTTTCAAGACCCTTCGCTGGAGGAGATGGCCACTACCTACCCCACCTCTAAAGAAGGGATGGCCCAAGTCAATGGTGTCGGTATAGGGAAAGTCAACAAATTCGGAATCCCCTTCATCAAAGTCATCGAAGAGTATGTGAAGGAAAACAACATTATGACCGCCTCCGATGTGGTTATAAAATCTTCTGTCAACAAATCAAAGATGAAAATCTTTATTATCCAACAGGTGGACCGAAAGATAGACCTGGAGGAGATTGCCGAATCAAAGGATATCGGTTTTGATGACCTGTTGACGGAAATAGAAAACATCTGCTACTCGGGCACTAAGCTCAACCTGGATTATTATATCGATCAGATGATGGATGATGAGAAGCAGGACGATCTCTATGACTATTTTATGAACTCCGATACCGACAGTCTCATCGCTGCTATGGAAGATGAGGAAAATGATGACTACAGCGAAGAGGAAATCAGGCTCATCCGCATAAAATTCCTTTCCGAGTTTGCCAACTAGTCCCTACATGGTTTTCCTTTGTCCCGAATCATGCCCTAGCTTACCATTGTGTTTAATGGTTTCGTGAATACGTTGTATCAGAGTTTCATTTCAAAGATTCAAGGTGCGCTGTATCAGCGATTTTTCTCGGATTCGACGTAGTACTGCTACGTTCAGTTCAAAGAATAAGCCCAGTTCACTGATGTGGAGAAGTTTGCTCCACAATAGAAGGGCTTAGGACAGTCCCCAAAAGAAAACACCAAAAAGGACCCATCGGATTGCAATAAGGGTACAAATGAATAACTTTGAATAATTTTTACCCATCTAGATATGAACATACTGATTATAGGCAGTGGAGGTCGTGAACATACCTTCGCTTGGAAAATACGACAAAGCACACAATGCAAGAAGCTCTATGTCTGCCCCGGCAATGCGGGTACGGCGCAGGTCGCGGAGAATATTCCTCTCGCTGTCGATGATTTCGAAGGCATTGCCGATTTAGTACTAAAAGAGGCTATCCAACTGGTGGTAGTGGGGCCAGAGGTCCCTCTTGTCCAAGGTATCCGTGATTTTTTTGAGGCTCGGGAGGAACTGAAAGAAGTGGGCATCGTGGGACCGGGCAAAGCAGGAGCCTTGTTAGAAGGCAGTAAGGACTTCTCCAAAAATTTTATGGAAAAGCACGCTATCCCCACAGCAAGTTCTCAGACCTTTACCAAGACCACCATCGACGAAGGGATAGCCTATCTCGAAAAAGCATCGATGCCTATCGTCATGAAAGCCGACGGACTCGCTGCGGGAAAAGGGGTCATTATAGCCCATAGCCTACAAGAAGCTCAGGATACCTTGAGGTCTATGCTGTTGGACGAGCAATTTGGAGAAGCCAGCTCCAAAGTATTGATAGAATCTTTTCTCGACGGGATAGAGCTATCCGTATTTGTTCTAACTGATGGGGATGATTATGTAGTCCTCCCGGAAGCGAAGGACTATAAACGCATCGGTGAGGGGGATACCGGCCCGAATACAGGAGGCATGGGAGCTATTTCACCCGTACCCTTTGCCGATGAAGCCTTTATGGACAAAGTAGAACAAAAAGTGATTCGGCCGACCATAGCAGGCCTAAAAATGGAGGGAATCCCCTATCAAGGCTTTATATTCATCGGTTTGATGAACATGAACGGTGAACCCTATGTCATCGAGTACAATGTACGAATGGGAGATCCTGAAACACAGGCCGTTATCCCTAGACTGGAGAACGATCTTGTAGATCTACTCTGGGCTTCTGCCAAAGGTGGCCTATCCACTAAAACCCTCCGTGTCAATACAGCAACGGCCACTACCGTTGTTCTTGTCGCCGAGGGCTATCCAGGACCCTATCAAAAAGACAAGGCCATCACGGGGCTGGACAGCGACTCGGACTGTATCGTATTCCACGCGGGCACGAAACTTCGTGATACCGAGTTCAGGACCAATGGGGGAAGGGTTGTCGCCATCACAGGCATAGCCTCTGATATCACTAAGGCACTGGATATCGCCTATCACAAAGCCAATAGTATACGGTGGGAGGGGATGTATTTCCGTAAGGATATCGGTCAGGACCTAGTAAAGCTCCAATAGATAGCTCATCTTCTAAACTAGTAGCTCGTAGTAATTGACCTGGACTCCTGGAAGACTGCGAACCATAAGGTTCAAATCTAATTTATAAAAGAAAGGGTTCTTGTTGTTTGTCGAATTCGGCATAACCTCAAGCCTAAAAGGCATTTGGGGAAATCATGAACTCAACCGGGATCGATACCTTATACAAATTTGGGTTTCAAATGTCGTATAAGATTCCGCGGGTCATTTTTTTTCAATCAAGGCGAGAACCGCAGGGATAGCAGCGCTATCCCGAGGATTGTCAACGCAGAGTGAAGCAAAATGAACAAGAAGATATGCGATAGTTAAAAGCTAAGTTTGTATTAGTCGAGATAAGGGGCCTATAGGACGATAAAAAACTGATTTTGAAGTTATCTATGCTTAGCTCGGTAAGACCCGCGGGAATTTTGGCCAGAACCCAGGTTACGCGCCAAATCTTCCAAAAATGACTTAAGTATCTGCAAATCAAGACATTATACTGAGTTCATTGTAGCGCTGCTACAATGAACTCAAAAAACATACTCATTTTATTGATTTGCAGCTATTTAAGGGGATAATGATTTTTTTAATGCAGAATACGGGTTTAAACTTCACAAAGTATTTTTAATATCATGTCAATTCTTTAATTTAAGCCCAACTATTGATTCGTATTTGACATTTTTAATCAATATCGATAAGTGGACGGCCCTCTCTATAAGATTTTACAATTGAACATGGATAGTCTGCTTGGTAATAAAACATACAGGTAACAGAAAAAGAAGAAGCAATGGCGGGATGTAGTTCGTGCGGTACGGGTAATGATGGGACAGCGGTTGCCGGCTGTAAGAGCAACGGAGGTTGTTCTACAGGTGGTTGTAACAAGATGAATGTTTTCGATTGGCTGTCCAATATGGGGGTACCCAGTGTAGATACTTTTGAAGTCGTAGAAGTAAGGTTCAAAGGAGGGCGAAAAGAGTTTTTCAGGAACAGTGCGGGCTTGGACCTAACCACTGGTGATGCCGTCGTAGTGGACGTGCCCAATGGCCATCATATAGGCTATATATCGATGCAGGGAGAGCTTGTCAGGCTCCAAATGCAGAAAAAGAAGATAAAGAACGACGGGGAGATACGCAAGGTCTATCGCATCGCAACGGGCAAGGATATCGATAAGTATAACGAGGTCAAAGACAAGGAAATGCCCACCCTCTACAAGGCCAGACGCATCATTACCGATTTGAAACTGGAGATGAAACTCTCCGATATAGAATATCAAGCGGACAATACCAAAGCCACTTTTTACTACTCTGCTGACGATAGGGTAGATTTCCGAGAATTGATAAAAATACTGGCGGCCGAATTCAAAGTCCGAATAGAAATGCGACAGATCAGCCTCCGACAAGAGGCCGGCCGGCTGGGAGGCTTAGGTTCATGCGGAAGGGAACTCTGTTGTTCCACTTGGTTATCCGACTTTCGAAGTGTATCCACCAGTGCGGCGCGTTATCAGAACCTATCGTTGAATCCCAGCAAGCTATCCGGTCAGTGCGGCAGACTCAAGTGCTGTCTTAACTATGAGCTGGATACTTATATGGACGCACTGAGCGATATACCAAAACTGGAAGGGCCGCTGAAAACCGAGAAAGGTGATGCCAAACTACAGAAAACGGATATATTCCGTAAAATTATGTGGTTCGGCTATGAGGATGAAAGCTTATGGCATCCTATTTCCATCCATCGTGTAAAGGAAATCATCGCTCTCAACAAAAGCGGTAAATTGCCCGACTCACTCATGGAAGACGATGTCATCTCAGAAAAACTGAGCGGTGTCCATTCCCTGAACAGCGACTTGGAAAAAATGGACCGCAAATACAAGGATAAAAGCCGATCGAACAAAAAAAGAAGAAACTCCAAACCAAAAAAGAAGAAAGAACCGCAAACTGCGGTAAAAAACAGCTCCAAGGAGGTTACCAAAAAAAGCGGTACCAATACTGGTAAGAGCAAAAACAATACTAGGAATCGCAATAATACCACTCGGAAAAAGTCTTCCAACAACAATAAACCCAGAGGAAAAAAATGAATAAAATCACTTTCCTTCTCGGCTTATGTACTCTGGTTATACTCTCCTCTTGTGACCCTGCACGGGTTTATGAAAAGAATATTGACTTTGAAAATCGTATCTGGCGTCAAGACAGCATTTCCTCCTTTAGTTTTATCATCAACGATACCACACTGAAGTATAATCTCTTTTACGCCATTAGAAACTCAGTCGACTATCCCTATCATAACCTGTATATCAACTATACTTTAAAGGATAGTATGGGAAATGTACTCAGTACAGAACTAAATGATGCCTCTCTCTTCAACCCAAAAACGGGAAAGCCAAAAGGAGAGGGGCTTGGAGATGTTTTCGATCATAGAATCCTATTTCTGGAAAATTTCCGTTTCAGCCAGCTAGGAGAACATCATATCGATGTGCAACAATTCATGAGAACAGACTCTCTGTCCGAAATCATGTCTTTCGGAATAAGGGTAGAAAAAAAGGAAAACCCCTAATCCATAGAAGATAGTACTACTTCCTGCACTATCGGACACAATGACCATAAACCATGTCTTAACAAATGCACTACCCAGAACCTCAAGGTCAGATTAGTCCACTGAGGTTAAGATATGTCATGAATAAATCATAAATTTATCAAATTTTTCACGCATGAGGATAATTATTGCCGGTGCAGGGGATATAGGTTTCCACTTGGCCAAACTGCTTGCCTATGAGGAACAGGATATTGTTCTTATCGATATCGATGAGGATAAGCTGAAGCATGCGGCCAACAACTTGGACGTAGCCACGATCAAGGGTACCTCCACCTCCTATAAGATACTTGAAGAGGCCGATGTCAGTAATGCGGATCTGCTCATCAGTGCGACCTCCTCCGAGGAGACCAATCTAACTACGGCAATCATCGGAAAACACCTGGGCGCCAAAAAAACGGTGGCGAGGATACAGAACCTCGAATACCTGCTCAATCGCGAAAAACTGGACTTGAGGAATTTGGGCATCGATGAGATCATCTCCCCCGAATCCCTTGCAGCCAAGGAGATAAAACGGCTGTTAAAGGATGTGGCCGTGACGGATACCTTCGATTTCGATAACGGCAAACTGTCCCTGATCGGTATCATTATCGACGAGGGCAGCGTATTGAAAAACAAGAGCCTAGAAGAGACCGCGCATCTCAACCCACAGCAGGACTTCATCACTGTGGC
The DNA here is from genome assembly GCA_947492745.1 of uncultured Cyclobacteriaceae bacterium. GTDB lineage: Bacteria > Bacteroidota > Bacteroidia > Cytophagales > Cyclobacteriaceae > Aurantiphycus > Aurantiphycus algarum. The sequence goes on from CANLOE010000001.1 coordinate 21,172, forward strand.
CGTACTCCGTAACAATACTACCATCATTCCTAGAGGGGATACGCACTTTCGCGTGGGGGATCATGCCTATTTTATTGCTCAGCCCCATGGTGTGGACCGCTTACTGGGCTTTGCAGGTAAGGAGAAGGTAGATATCAAGAGCATCATGGTACTTGGGGGCAGTAAAGTAGGCTTTCATACTGCCAAACGCTTGAGCCGCAAGTTCAAGGTAAAATTAATCGAAAAGGATAAGGAAAAATGCTTCCATCTGGCGGATGAACTCCCCAATGTGATGGTCATCAATGGGGACGGTAGGGATATCGAACTCCTCAATGAAGAGGGACTGAAAGATATGGATGCGTTCATCGCAGTGACGGGAAACTCCGAAACCAATATCATCTCTTGTCTGGCCGCCAAGAACATCGGTGTCAAAAAAACCATCTCCATGGTAGAGAACATCGACTATATCCATATATCCCAGAATATCGGCGTAGATACGATGATCAATAAAAAACTGATCTCCGCCAATTTTATTTTCAGATATATACGTCAAGGTAACGTTATCTCCCTGACCAGTATCCATGGGGTAGATGCAGAAGTACTGGAGTTCATCGTCAAAGCAGGCTCAAAAATTACCGAAAAAGAGATAAAGCTATTGGATTTTCCCAAAACGGCCATTATCGGCGGTGTTATCCGTAAGGGAGAAGGCCTTACTCCAATGGGGGATTTTCAGTTTCGCCCAAAGGATAGGGCCGTCGTACTGTGTCGTCCCGAGTGTATCCATATTGTAGAAGAGTTCTTCAAATGAGACTTTAACGTATCATGTCCCTATCGAATATCACGTATACAAGAAGCAATGTTGTTTTTCATCCTGTCATCCTCAAAAAGACAAAGGAAGTCGGGAGAACCCTATCCGTGGAAGTAGCGCCCGTATTCACGATGTCAGGACTGATAACGCCATCCAACCTTGGAGGTAAATGGTTCCCCATCTGTTTTTTGATGACCGCACTACATCCTCAGGACTTCATAATGGTACCGACATACTCGGCAGCAGTAGGATAAGTATTTGTAGCACCTGATTATTTTCCATAAAAAAATCTCCAGTAGATACCACAACACCACCGTACATCGATGAAATTCAATTTAAGGGTTATTTCAGGCATTCTCGGGCTATTGATTTCAATCAATGGCGTCTTTATGCTTCTCTGTTTGCCGTTCTCCTTATACTATCATGGCAAGTGGTTTCCACTATTGCTTTCTTCCCTCATTACCTTGGGGACCGGGCTTGCACTTTGGTTGCCCAATAAAAATCTGGAAAACAAAGAACTGAAAAAGAGAGAAGGATACTTGGTCGTCACTTTGGGATGGCTGATGATGTCACTTTTCGGGACGCTACCCTATTTGCTCAGTGGTACCATACCCCACTTTACAGATGCTTTTTTCGAAACCATATCGGGCCTTTCCACTACGGGCGCTTCTGTCCTCACGGATATCGAAGGGCAGGCCAAAGGCATTCTGTTCTGGAGAAGCCTCACTCAGTGGATTGGTGGGATGGGTATTATCGTGCTTGCGGTAGCCATACTACCACTATTGGGTATCGGAGGTATGCAGCTCTTTGTGGCCGAAGCACCCGGTATATCTCCCGATAAGCTCAAGCCCAGGATCAAAGATACGGCCATCCGATTATGGCTCATCTATGCTTTGCTTACCGCCGTGGAAACGGTCCTGCTCATGTTCGGGGGAATGAACTTTTACGATGCCATCAATCATGCACTCACCACTATGGCCACGGGAGGTTTCTCTACCAAGAACACCAGTGTTGCTCACTTCGAGTCAGCCTATATCGAATACGTCATCATCCTGTTCATGTTCTTGGCCGGGACCAATTTTACCATGAACTATTTCGGGCTAAAGGGGCAGTTCAAAAAAGTGTGGAAAAACGAAGAGTTTCGCTATTACTTGGGTTCTATCGCCTTGTTTTCACTATTGATCTCCATCACGGTATTCTACGTTACCGACGACTCCTTCGAGAAGTCTTTTCGGGATTCCCTGTTTCAGGTCGTATCCGTTATTACTACCACAGGATATGCCACGGCCGATTATACCACATGGACTCCTGCACTGACCATTTTGTTTTTTCTTTTCATGTTTGTGGGAGGGTCCGCAGGTTCCACAGCAGGTGGCGTGAAGATAGTCCGGCATGTCATCCTTTTCAAGAACAGTTTTCTCGAACTCAAACGACAACTGCACCCTTCGGCGGTCATGCCCGTCCGCCTGAACAGAAAAGCAGTCCGTCAGGAAATCACTTTCACGGTACTGGCCTTCATCATGATCTATTTCCTCATCTTTGCCGTCGGCTCACTTTTGGTCGCTCTGACGGGGGTGGACTTTCTCACAAGTATCGGGGCAGTGGCGACTTCTTTGGGAAACATCGGCCCAGGACTGAACAAGGTCGGCCCTGTAGAGAATTTTGCAGGCCTACCTAGCGCAGCCAAATGGATGCTATCCCTGCTGATGCTTCTGGGAAGACTGGAACTGTTTACCGTACTGATGCTGTTCACACCTCATTACTGGAAGCGCGGATAAACATAATAGCAGTCCCAACCCATTGTGCAGTGATACTTACTGGTCGGTCACCAAATGCTCACCCATACCCATACCCTGCTCTTCTTTGGGATTTGGGCCATATTGGTTTGTCCCCGGCTGGCTATCTGTCGCCAATAATACGATCAACCATATAACGCCAATAAGGGGAATTAAAGCTATGAACATCATCCAACCGCTCTTTCCTACATCATGCAACCTTCTTACCAATAGGGCTAGGGAAGGCACAAATACAAAAAGGCTGTAGAGCATGCCCATTACACCTGAACCAAGCTCATTGGAGAGGCCCAAAAGACTATCCAGCATGCCGATCAAAATAGAAATTATAGCACTGATCAATCCGAACATCCAGTATTCTTTTCTTCTGGAGCGTCCTTTGAATTCTGCGTACTTCTTAAAAGCCATTAAATACCAATTCATATATTATGTGATTTAGATTTGAATTCTTTTGATTGTGTTATCCTTTTGGCAATAGTATATACCTGCTACCTGAGTGTAGTAACCGTAAAAGCGTACTTATCTAAAATCAGGATATCATTCGATATCGATTCATCTACCATACCTATCATTTGGTCCGTGAGTGAACACAATACATCGCACTGCCATGGTTATCCCCTAATACAATTACTTGGGATAAAAAGTGGTTCCTACCGAAAAATCGCGCGCCATCTAAAAACCCCAATATGATTGTTCTACAGAAGTATTATCAGGATAGCTTCCATTGATCAACGTCCATACTATTTTTCCCGAGCGTACCTTGGCGATATTTATAACGCACTGTAGAGAAGTTTCAAAGCATATCTTATCTCACTTGGATTGTATTGACCTTTAGGTCAAATGGAACTCACCTGTACTGCATTTACCTCAAACCTTTACTTTTCCCATCACGCTCATTGTCAATGATGCTCACGCGGTAGTCTGGACCCTCTGCAAATAATGTCCTCAAGGACATTTTCTTAACACTACTCAAAATGTCTAGAGATACTTTTGCATGAAAAATAAAATTTTTCTCAATATATTTAAATTTCATCAATAAAAAAACATGGACATGAATTAAACCCAAAATGGTCCATAGCCTTCCTATTACGAGTATAAATTGCTTCAAGATCAGCGGTTTTACGCTGCACAGGTTTTATACAAATTTGGATTTCACATATCGTATAAGGTTGCGCGGGCGCATTTAGTTTCAATCAAGGCGAGAACCGCAGGGATAGCAGCGCTATCCCGAGGGTTGTCAACGCTGAGTGAAGCAAAATGAACAGGAAGATAGGCGATATCTAAAAGCTAAGTTTGTAGTAGACATTGCCATCAAAAATAGTATCCCATTACTTGTCATAAAAAAAACCCGATTTACACTGAGCAAATCGGGTTCTTTCTTCAAATGTATACTATATATTCCGTACCGATAGGCCTTATCCTGGCCTTTGATACCTGATATTTAGGCCATTTTGGCTTGAGCTTCCGCACGTTCTTTCGCTCTTTCAGCTTCTTCGCTCGCTTTTTTGAGTGCATTCTTATCCAAGTCGATGACTATAGGAGTCGCAATAAAAACAGAAGAATAGGTACCGACGACCACACCTACCAGTAAAGCAAAGGAAAATCCCCTGAGTACTTCACCGCCAAACAGAAAGAGTATCAGTACAACAATGAGTGTGGTCAGCGAAGTGATCAAGGTCCTGTTCAGTGTACTGTTGATGGCCGTATTAAAAGTCTTCACTTGATCGCTGCCCGTTCCCAAGTTCAAGAATTCCCTCACACGGTCAAAGACGACCACGGTATCATTGATAGAATAACCGATGATGGTCAGTATTGCCGCTATGAACACCTGATCTACTTCGTAGGAAATACCTACCAGCCTGGCAAAAGCAAAAGCAGATAATACCACTAGGGTATCGTGGAATAGCGCAATGATGGCACCAAGGCCAAACTGCCATCGTTTGAACCGAATCAGTATGTAGAGGAAAATAATGATCAATGAGAAAATAACCGAGTTACGTGATGCATTTTTGATATCATCCGCAATGGTCGCCCCTACTTTCGAAGAACTGGATATGGTGAAATGCCCATCATCTACTTTGGAGTCGTCCTGAACATACTGTTTTCCCGTGACAGTGGTCAGCCCCGCTATCAATTTCTGTCTTACCGCCTCATCTGCCTCCGTAGATTCGTCCTCTACGCGATAAGATGTGGTCACCTTTATGATATTGTTACCGCCAAAAGTCTTCACTTCCGAACTAACACCTTCAAAGCTATCGCTCAGTTGTGTTTTCATGTCAGAAGGCTCCACGGGTTCGTTGAACGTAACCACATAGGAACGGCCTCCCGTAAAATCAACACCCAAGTTCAACTCCAAAGTAAATATCAAGATAACGCCCACGAGCACAAAAGCCCCCGAAGCCATATAGGCTACCTTGCGTTTGCCCATAAAATCATAATTGAACTTGGACAATAGTCCTTTGGAAAAAGGCGTCTTGAAAGACAATTTACTTTCATCTCCCTTACCGGTCATCCATACGGTGATCAATCGCGTGATCAATAGTGCCGAGAACAAAGAACAGGCAATACCCACGATCAGGGTTATGGCAAAACCTTTTACCGGCCCCTGACCCAATACATAGAGTATGGCCGCTGTTAGGAATGTGGTGATGTTCGCATCAAAAATAGAACTGAATGCTTTCTTATAACCTGTACTGATGGCTTCTCTCAGCTTGACCCCATTACGCATCTCTTCTCGTATCCTCTCAAAAATCAGCACGTTGGCATCAATGGACATACCGATAGTCAGTACAATACCTGCAATACCCGGTAAGGTAAGGGCCGCATTCAACTGCGCTAGAATGCCTAAGATGAAAAAGATGTTGAACAAAAGGGCCACATTGGCAATCAGACCGCCTTTAGCATAATAGGCCATCATGAAAAGAACGACAATGACCAGACCGGCCAAGATAGAGGTGATACCGTCTCGTTGTGCGGCCTTACCTAAAGTAGGTCCGATGATGGCCTCTTCCACGATGCGTGTAGGCGCGGGCAATGTTCCCGTTTTCAGGATATTGGCCAAATCCTTGGCTTCTTCTATAGTGAAGTTTCCGGATATCTGTGTGTTACCACTGGGAATCTCACTTTGAATAACAGGGTCGGAGTACACTAGATTATCCAGTACTACAGCCACTTGTTTTCCGATGTTCTCCGCTGTCAGTTTCTTCCACTTTCGCGTACCTTCAGGGTTCATTTTCATGGATACGGCAGGAGAAGACTTTTCATCCAAACTCTGATTGGCATCGTCCACTACTTCTCCGCTCAGAGAGGCTTGTCCCCGCTCTTCTTTGACAAAGACCAAACGCATGAATTCCTTGGGCCCATCTTTCTCGATAGCGGCGGGCTTTGCCGTCCATAGTATCCGAAGTGAATTGGGAATCAGGTCCTGCACGTCCTGACGCTGAAGGATACGGTTGATCTGAGCAGTATCTTTCACGTTATAGGTCATAAACCCTTGTGATAAGCTGAGTAGTGCAGAAGTGCTGTTGTCCAATGTGGAATCCAGGCCGGCATCCAGACTATCCTGTGCGGCATCCAACTGAGCGCCCAAGCTATCCTCTCCGCCCAGCTCTTCGGATACCAGACTGTCCGAATCTGTCGTGAGCAGCGTGTCTCCTTCGTCGAAGGTAGTGGATTCTGCTTCCAAGTCGCTACTCAGGTCTTTGCTCAAAGAACTCTCTTCTACCGTCTTGAGTTTTTTCTCTTCTACCAATAGATTGTTAATGGCAAACAAGGTGGTACTTACTTCCTGTCCATCCGCTACTTTCCAGAATTCCAATTTGGCAACACCCTGCAAAAGTTTCCTGACCCTTTCCGGGTTATCAGCACCGGGGATTTCCACCTGAATCCTACCTGACCCTTGCAGTCGCTGGATATTGGGCTGCGAGGTACCGAACTGGTCGATTCTGGAGCGAAGGATAATCAGAGAACGGTCGATAGCTTCATCGATTTCATCGTTGATGACTTTCATTACTTCATCATCCGTAGACCTAGAGGTGATGCCACGCTCCTTGTTCGACGAATTATTGAAGATATTACTTAGTTTTGCACTAGGGTTGGCTTCTCTGTAAGCCTCGTAGAAAAGAGAGGCAAAGGTTCCTTGATTACTTTTCTGCATTTCTTTGGCCTTCTCCAAGGCTCCCAGGAACTGCGGGGTTTTGTTGTTGCCGCTCAGCCCTTTGAGAATGTCCACAGGAGAAACCTCTAGAGTTACGTGCATCCCACCTTGCAAATCGAGTCCCAAGTTCAACTCGGAATCCTTCACTTCTTTATAGGTGTATTCTTTACCAAGAAAGTTATATACGGGTACGTTCCATACCGAGTCCAGATAGTTCTGTTTCTTGGTCAGGTCCACCACATCATTGCTATCGGTAGCATATTCGATAGCTTCTTTTTGAATGTTTCTGGAAACAAACGTAAACGACAGGTAATACAGGCATAATGCTGTAATGATTACCGTCAGTACGATAATAACGCCTTTATTTCGCATTTTTAATTGATTTTGTATGAATTGATAATGTATAAGTAAGGGGCCTATATGCCTATTGAATGATTTTCCTCTAGCTCGTCACTGGACAATTATGATGTCCAAAAGAGACCAACAGGGAAACTGAAAATATCAAAAACCACGTTTATGGGGCATTGGGCGAGATAATACGCCGAAACAGCACTCTGAAATAGGCGGTAAATTCATGGAAAATCTCTTCCCGATAATCATTCGGATCGAGTTCTGAAAATGCGGTCTCAAAAATAAAGTAGAGGGAGTGGTCGATATTCAGCAAACTGACAGCGGCAATGGCATCGTCAGTGGCATCAACGAAAATCGGCCCATCGGGAGTATCGGAATCGTTCAGTCCGTCAATATCCTGCTGACGGTCACTGGCATAGTGTTGTTCTTGGACATTCCCTTCAGGGGCGGCAAAATCGATATGAGAAAGTGAGCTACTGGTCAGTATGATCAGTGCAGCAAATATAGCCATCATTAGGGCTACAGTCTTTTTGGATTGCGCTATGGTATATCGAATTCGCATCTATCGGGATACAAAGGTACGGAATATACGAAAATAAGCAACCGCTGAACATGGAATTGTCACTGGGATGCTGCTATGAAAGTATGAAGTACAAGAGAATCAGTTAATGGGCCTAATACAAATTTAGGTTTCAAATGTCGTATAAGATTCCGCAGGTCATTTTAGTTTCAACCTGGATCATGCATTGAAAAACCTACTGCGGGTCTAAATAGCTGCAAACCGGTCATTGCACTACGTTTTTTGAATTCACCATAGCGGTGCTATGCCAAATCCAATAAAACTCCCTGATGTATGGACATTTAAACCCTCGTTACGAAGTTCCTACGCATGATCCGGGTTAAAAGCCAAGTTGGTATAAAAGCTATACCAAAGCAAAATGAATCGGGAAAATGTCCCCGGTAAACTTTTTTTGAAAAGGAACACTTGCCCCCTCTTAGCTGGTTGAGCATCAGTAACGTGTAAAAAGTATAGTTCTAAAGAGAAAAGGGCCTTGCCCCAAACCAATGACATTGGGGTACCGGTACTGATTTGATGGTTGTCACCCCCTATTTGTCGGGCCTGCCCTACACCATTGTCTTCAGATAGGCCAGTAACACTTTCAGTCCTTTCGAAAAATCGGTATTGTTCGGGATAATCAGGTCTGAGCTATCCTTAAAAGGTAAGATATACTTCTCATAGGTAGGCATCACGTGTTTTTCGAAGCGGTAGAGCACATCTTCCAAAGGATAGCCTCGTTCGTCCCTGTCCCGCAAGATTCTCCTTTTCAATTTAATGTGTGGTTTGGCCTCTATGAACACCTTTAGATCTAGCTGTTTGGCCACCTCTTCGAAATACATGACAAAAATACCCTCCACGATAATGATGGGTGCAGGATAAAAGGTCAGCTCTTGGGGTGTAGCGGCATCGTTGTTAAAGGTGTACTCCTGTAACTTTATAGTGTTACCTTCTTTTAATGCCTTGATATCCTTTGCATATGCCTGGGCGTCGATAGACGTTGGCAGATCGAAGTTCTGTACACCGTTCCCATCCAAAGGCTGTTCTTCTCGCGGCTTATAGTAATTATCCTGAGAGATGAAGCACACTTGTCTTGTCCCCAAAGACTCCAAGAGCGCCTTGAGCAGCACCGTCTTACCGGCCCCACTTCCACCTGTAATGCCTACTAAATATGGAGTATCGATTTTCTTTGATGTTTGGACTGTATGTTCTTCTGTGGGATAAGGGTACTTCATGGTAAACATCGATTAAGTAAGAAGATTGGACTTTTCTGTTAGGTAGGCCACCAGACGACTTACTGCCCGCCCCCGATGGCTTATCGCATTTTTTTCTTCCATACTCATCAAGGCAAAAGTACGGTCCTTTCCCTCAGGGATAAATACGGGATCATAACCAAATCCACCCTCGCCTTGTACAGAAGTAGTAATATATCCTTTCACAATTCCCTCGAACTGTTGCTTTTCTCCTTTGACTATCAATGTAATCACAGTCCTGAACTGAGCGCTGCGCTTTGCTTCGGGGATACCTTCCAGTGCTTCGAGAAGGCGTTTGATATTGTCTTCGGTGCTTCGGTGATCGCCCGCATAACGTGCGGAGTATACGCCAGGAGCACCATTGAGCGCCTCGACCTCTAGGCCCGTATCATCGGCAAAGCAGGCAATACCATAGTGCTCATGGACATATGCTGCTTTTTCAAGAGAGTTGCCCTCCAATGTCTCTTGGTTTTCGGGCAATTCCTCCTTACAACCTATCGCTTCCAGACCAAGCACCTCCATCGTAGTACCCAGAGCGGACTGTACTTCTGAAAGTTTGTTTCTATTGTTAGTAGCAAAGCAAAGTTTCATATAAGAAAATCAATTTTAATAGCTGACCTCTGTTTTCCGAATAGACGGAAAAGTTTGAGTGTTCAGTAAAATTAAACAAAAAATGCCATCCATGGGGATAGCATTTTCTATTTATCGTTATTTTGGTCTATTTGACCACTTCTATTAACTCTATATCGTAAACCAGTATGGTATTCGAAGGAATATCTTCTGTGCCTCTCAGTCCATAGGCATAGACAGAAGGGACGTATATGCTCGTTACACTTCCTTCTTTCAGAAGGGGCAGGGCTATGCGCAGACCTTCAATGAGTTCTTCCACTGCTAGTGTCGCTTCTTTCTCCTCAAAAACCTTACCCGCCAGTGTTTTACCTTGGTAGCTGATCTTTACCCGATCTGTTAGTTCAGGATTCTGTCCCGTCCCTTCTTCCTCCTGCACATACCTGATGGCACCTGTGTCATTGGAGAAGAACTGAGAACCCATCTCACCCAAACAGGTTTCGATTTCCGAGAGGTCATTTCTTAGCAAAAGGTCCTCATCCACATTGCCCGAAAAGTTTCGGGGAAATCCATCAACGATTTTCAAGATCTCGATTTCAAAAACCAAGTTGGAATTGGGCGGTATATTATTGGTCCCTCCGATGCCATAGGCAAAACCGGAAGGGATATAGAGCGTTGTCTTACCTCCATCTTTCATCAAAGGCAAACCTATCTGCCAACCTACGATCAATTGGCTCACGGTAAACTCCACGGCCTCTCCTGTTTCAAAAACATCACCATCTAGGAACATCCCCTTATAATTGACAGTGACTCTATCGTAAAGATTGGGCTGACGGCAATTATCTCCTTCAGTTTGGACTACAAAGCGTATTCTATCAAGGCTGTCTTTTTCAGCCTTGATATTATTACGTTCCAGATAATCATCGATAAGAACGATATCATTTTCCAACTGCTCCACAGGGTTGCTGGGGAGCATCGCAGAATCATCCTCTAGACAAGCACTCAGCAGCGTACCTATAAGTATAAAAGCCAACAGGGAAAAAGCATACCGGAATTTCATGATTATTGCGTTTTTTGAGCATCGTCCTTTACGATATCCAATAATTCAACATCAAATTCGAGAATAGAGTTCGGCACAATCACTTCGCTACGCTGTGAAGGGCCATAGGCCAGCGTTGAAGGGATGTACAAGGTGGCTTTTGCTCCTTTACTCAAATAACCGATACCTTCATCCCATCCTTTGATGACACTTCCTTGTCCGAGTGTGAACTCAAAAGGTTCGAAAGCGGGTCTGTTCATATCATTGGCTTCTGCTATTTCTTTGATATTCGTATCAAAATAGGCTCCGCTCAATACTTTTCCGGCATAATTGACTTTTACCTTATCACCCGACTGAGCCACTTCGCCCGTACCCTCTTCGGTGATGACATAGCGAAGGCCTGAATCGGACTTCTGAGCATCGATGTTGTTTTCGGCGAGGTAATCATCGATTATCTGGATGTCCTTGTCCAGTTGAACCTTGCTTGTCTCTTCCTGTTCCTTCCTTCTCTTTTCGTAAAGCGCATTGGTCCACTCTCCATACGCTTCTTGGTTCATGATTTCTGCCACACCTACATTAAAAGTAAAAGAAGTCGTCGTGTCAAATGGTGCGGGAATGGGCCTGCCCTCAGGTATCAGTTTGGTAATGGGGACTTCAAAAACGACACTATCGCCTTTTTTCATTTCGGCCATAACGCCATTCACTCCATTTTCATCTTTGGCCCAGATAGAGTCTATCCTCAACATGGGTAGCCATGTACCACCTCTATTGCTATCGTCTATAACAGAATCCTCGCCGTTTATTTTGGTTTTCATGAGTAGGTTGACCATCAGGTATTCACCGTCTTTGGCCAATTCGCCCTCCCCTTCCCTAAGCATTTGGTAGGAGGTTCCACCTTTGGTTTTCTTACTTTTCGAATCCTCACATGAGTTCAAGGTCAAAAGTGCGATTGCCAACAATGGCAACATTATTCGGTTGATTTTCATATCCATTTGATTGTTTTGATAATTCTACGAAAGCCGTATTGGTCCTTGTTTCTTTTTCTATTGAATCATCCAAGGGATGTTTCCAGGACCGCAGGACATTTCATTAAACTAACGTTTTGAGTTTTGGGTTTAATTGTTCTTTATATCCAACTAATAGTTTTTCGAATTTAGCAATCGTCAGCTGTAGATTTTCTCTTGAAATACCTCCAGCTGCATTTTTATGTCCGCCCCCTTGAAAATGAGTCCTGGCAAACTCGTTGACAGAAAACTCCCCGATGGACCTAAAGGACATCTTGACTGCCTCGCCCCTATCGATGATCATCGCAGCAAACTTGATTCCCTCTATAGATAGGGCATAGTTGACCAATCCCTCGGTGTCCCCTGTCCTCGAATGAAATGATTTCAGGTCTTCTTCGGAGATAGCGAAAAATGCGGTATTGTATTCTTCCAGTATCTGTAAGCGCTCACTTAGGGCAAAGCCTATAAACTTGATGCGGTCCACCGTATTCGAATCATAAATCAGTTTGGAGACCTTGGCCGTATCCGCGCCTTTTCTTATCAATTTGGAAGACACCGCAAAAACGTTTTCGGTTGTATTGGGATGCTTAAAGCAACCCGTATCGGTCATGATGCCCGCATACAGACACTCGGCGATGTCTTTATCGACCAAGTACTCGCCTCCTATTTCTTCGATCAGGTCATAGACCAGTTCAGCAGTGGCCGCGGCCTCTGTACTCCATCGCATGAAATCCGCAAAGTCCTCGGGGGCCAAGTGATGGTCTATGAGTACCTTGACAGCTGTAGCCTCTCTTACCCTCTCTCCTAAATCATCTATACGGCTCAAACTGGAAAAGTCCAAACAGAAAACAATTTCTGCACTATCGATCAGAGTCTGGGACTTGGCTTCGTTATTGTCGTTGTATATGACTACTTCATCGTTACCTTTCATCCAAGTCAGGAACTTAGGGTAATCCGTGGGCGTTATGACGGTAACGCGATGCCCCATGTGTTTTAAAAAAAGAGCAAGTCCCAAAGAAGAACCCAAAGCGTCTGCATCGGGCTTGGTATGCGTCGTGATGACAATGTCCCTGGGAGTGCCTATCAGCTGTTTGAAAGCGGCTATATTTTGCATTGTTGAATCAGAGCTACCCGCTATGCTTTACAGGGGCATTCGCTTTTTTGTGATTGGCAAAATTGCTAATAAAATACATCAAATACAATATCGATGCTGTCTATCAACTTTTTTTAAACTAAAATTCATGGACTAAAGCCGCTTTAGTTCAAATGATCTCCTAGTTTTGGACCATAATCATAACTAGCAAAAAACACAATTATGGCTGGAAACAGAACATTTACCATGATCAAGCCCGATGCTGTAGGGGCTAACAATACCGGAGCAATCATCAAAATGATAGAAGAGGCAGGTTTTAGGATAGTGGCCATGAAAATGACCAAAATGAGTGGTGAGAGAGCGGGGCAATTTTACGCTGTACATAAAGAGCGTCCTTTTTATGCCGACCTTTGCGCCTACATGTCTTCCGGACATATCGTTCCTATGGTACTGGAAAAAGAAAATGCCGTAGCTGACTTCAGGACGCTTATCGGAGCGACCAATCCCAAAGAAGCTGCGGAAGGCACTATAAGAAGCCTTTTTGCCACTTCTATCGAAGCCAATGCCATTCATGGCTCTGATTCTGATGAGAACGCCAGCTTGGAAGCCGGTTTCTTTTTCTCGGAGACAGAACGGTTCTAAGGCCCATAGCACAATAGAACAGTTCTCGGGCGATCGACCTTATTTGGTATTGTGTAAGGTCGATCAACCCTTTTATAGCATCGCGTTGACAGCATTGTGCTGTAGTCCATATCTTTCCCTGATAATACTCCGCCACAATCGGCCTGGGAAAAGGTGTTTTCCGGAGAGCTATGCTCTTCCATAACGTATCCTTATGGTGAACGAACAATGGACGGTTAATACCGATTGATGGGCAGTAGATGATAGATGATTTTACCATTGGACAAAAAACACTCTCTACGACCTTGAACAGCTTAGGCCAAGAAAATCAAACTTGGAAGCGATCAAAAAAGATACCTCCCTGGCACAGCATTTTCGTTTTTTTCAGCGAAACAAATTGATTTTAGCCGTTTGTTCACAAGCTCGGACATCCTACAGGCCGGCCCAATGCTTTTTCCGGCTTCGTCTTCTTTCCTTTTTCATCAAGAAACAGGATGTGCCTGTTCATGAACACCATTGAACTCAAAACATCCGCTAGGTCTTCTAATTATTACTTTAACCCAAAATGTCCATTAGAAAATCTATTCCGGACTTAACTGGCTTCAAATCAGTAAATGAATGCATTTCTGGGATTATACTCCCAGCGGCGCTACGCTGAGTTCAGGAAAAGCTATAATTTATAGCTGTTTAACCCGGCTCATGCATTGGAAAATCTACTGCGGATCTAAATCGCTGCAAACCGTTCGTTGCACTACGTTTTTTGAAGTTACCATAGCGGTGCTATGCCAAATCCAATAAAACCCCTGATTTACTGCCATTTAAACCCTCGTTACGAAGTTCCAACACATGATCCGGGTTTAAGCCCTGACGGCAAAGTCCTAGCGTATATTCCGGGTTTAACAATTGATATTTCACGGGTGTTGCTTAGTTTTACTAAGATTGTGAACTTATGCAAAATGAGTTCGTCGCTACTGCCCGCAAACCTATCCCTATCGGATTGCGGATAAAATCATCATAGATTATCATTATGACCATTAGAAAACCTTTCCATCTCCAAGAATGGATTGAAGAAAATCGAGCATTACTCAAGCCTCCTGTAGGCAATAAGAATCTCTACAAGGACGCGGGGGATTATATCGTTATGATTGTCGGGGGGCCCAATGCCCGCAAAGACTATCACTATAACGAAACCGAGGAGCTTTTTTATCAACTGGAAGGGGAAATCCTTATAAAAGTGCAGGAAGACGGCCAAGTGGTGGACATCCCCCTCAAAGCGGGCGAGATGTTCCTACTTCCTGGAAAGGTCCCACACTCTCCCATAAGAAGTGAAGGATCGGTAGGCTTGGTCATCGAACTGAAAAGGGCCGTACACACGGACGGTCTGTTATGGTTCTGCGAAAACTGCAACCATAAGCTACACGAGACTTATTTTACCTTGGAAGATATAGAAAAGGACTTTTTGCCACGTTTCAAAGAGTTCTACACCCGTCAAGAGCTAAGGACCTGTGATAATTGCGGTGAAGTCATGGAAACGGACCCCAGATTCATTTGAATGTCCGGCCTGGTCCATTACAACTCTCCTATAGGTAAGCTGGCACTCTATAGTAATGGGGATGCCATCTACAAAGTCCTCTTTGATGCTCAAGAAAAGCAGGCCGACACTCCTGATACTATCACCATAGAATGTAAAAAGGAGCTGGAAGCCTACTTTCAGGGCAAAACAGAGCGTTTTACGGTACCCTTAGCTATTGAGGGGACCGCATTTCAAAAAAAAGTGTGGCAACTGTTAATGGAGATCCCTTACGGTTCCAGTATTTCTTATGGGGAGCTGGCCACAAGACTCGGGGATATCAAGGCCATCAGAGCTGTAGGAACAGCCAATGGCCGCAATAAGATACCTATCCTCATCCCTTGCCATCGTGTTATCGGTAAGGACGGGAGCCTGACAGGTTTTGCCGGAGGTCTGGATAAAAAAGAATGGCTCCTCCGTCATGAGGGTACCATTCAGGGAAAGCAAATGCATCTGTTTTAGGCTGAACTTTCAGGAACATCCCCTATGAGTACCCTACTAACGATAAACTTCCGGGCAATTCGGCCATGCTATATCGAGATTTCACTTATCAAGACTCCGTTGCACCTAATATAGAGCTTTCAATGAACATACGGACCACACAGTCGTTTTGTGAATTAGAGGAACTTAGCTCTTGAAAAAAAATACTTATGACAATGACCTATTCATTTGAAAATACAGCAGGATTTGCCGATGCGGCGGATAAAGCAGACCCGCTTGCCCAGTACCGAAGTCGCTTTCTGATCCCCCAACATGAGGGCAAGGACTGCATCTATTTTACGGGCAATTCCCTAGGACTTCAGCCCCGTAGCGCCAAAGGATATATCGAAGAGGAGCTGAAAAAATGGCACGAATTGGGTGTAGACGGACACTTTCATGCAGCACGGCGACCTTGGTACCACTATCACAAATACAGTAAGGAGAGCCTGGCCCGCATCGTAGGTGCGGCACAAAGCGAAGTGGTGGCCATGAACAACCTTACCTCCAACCTTCATCTTATGATGGTCTCTTTCTACCGTCCCAGTGCAACGCGCTTCAAGATCATCGTAGAGGCCAATGCCTTTCCTTCTGACCGCTTCGCCTTGGCTTCTCAAGTAAAGTTTCATGGCCATGACCCGGAATCTGCTATCGTGACACTGAAACCCAGAGAGGGGGAATATACATTGAGAACAGAGGACATTATCTCTACCATAGAAGCACAGGGAGAGGAGCTGGCCCTGGTCATGATGGGCGGTGTCCAGTATTACACAGGACAGTTTTTCAATCTAAAGGCCATCACCGAGGCCGCTCATTGTGCGGGTGCCTTTGCGGGCTTTGACCTTGCGCATGCTGTCGGCAATGTACCGCTGCAACTCCATGATGATGGTGTAGACTTTGCGGTATGGTGCAGCTATAAATACCTCAATTCGGGTCCTGGTGGTGTTTCAGGGATTTTTGTTCATGAAAAGCATGGTCAAGACGATGACATACCACGATTTGCGGGATGGTGGGGGCACGATGAGCAGGAGCGCTTCCAGATGAAAGCAGGCTTCAGGCCCATGCCAGGTGCGGATGGATGGCAGGTCAGTAATGGTAATGTACTCTCCGCAGCAGCGCACTTGGCCGCTCTGGAGCTATTTGATGAAGTGGGCATGACCGAACTTCGAAAGAAGAGTCTCCAACTGACCGCTTACCTCGAATACCTGCTCCGCTCCATCGGAGCACCTGCCTCTGACCTGGAAATCATCACGCCTTCTTCACCTGAGGAGAGGGGCTGTCAACTCTCTCTTTTCGTCAATAGGGATGGGCAGCGGATTTTTGAGAATATCAGTAAAGCGGGCGTAGTGGCCGACTGGAGAGAACCCAATGCTATCCGTGTAGCACCTGTGCCTTTATACAATAGTTTTAAAGATGTTTATATCTTTGTGAAAATCATAAAGGACAGTCTCTCCTTACAATCATAGCTTTGCATATTTGCATAAAGGAAGAGAAGCCCCGAACGCACACAATCAAGAAATCCCCGAAACATGAAAGACCAATCCGTAGAAAAAGTAAGTATCATCGGTGCAGGGCTTGTCGGCACACTGATGGGCATCTATCTTGCCAAACAAGGTTATCAGGTATATTTATGTGAAAAAAGGGCCGATATCCGTATCATCGGTGAGGAAAAAGGGCGATCCATCAATCTGGCATTGAGCAATCGTGGGTGGAAAGCCCTGAAAGAAATAGGCCTGGAAGAAGCTGCGAAAAAACTGGTCATACCGATGAAAGCAAGGGTCATGCACAGTATCGATGGTCAGCTGACCTACCAGCCCTACGGCAAGGAAGGAGAGTATATCAACTCTATCTCTAGGGGGAAATTAAACGAACTCTTATTGGACGAAGCCGAACGCCTCGGAGTAAAGTTGAACTTCGAATGGAAGTGCTTGGGAATCGATTACAACAACTCCATCATTACTGTAGAAGATGCGGGTGGACCGAAAGTCATCAAGACTGATCTCGTTATCGGCGCCGACGGTGCCTTCTCTCTGGTGAGGGGGGGCATGCAGCGTAGTTATCGGTTCAATTACTCACAACATTTTCTAGCGCACGGCTACAAGGAGCTGAAAATACCGCCCAAGGAAGACGGTGGTTTTTTTATCGATAAAAATGCCCTGCACATCTGGCCCAGAGAGAAGTTCATGTTCATCGCACTGCCGAACCTGGACGGTAGTTTTACCTGCACCCTGTTCCTTCCCTTCGAGGGAGGTCCACAATCCTTTGACGCACTCCAAACAGACCAAGCGGTCATGGATTTTTTCAAAACCACTTTCCCGGATATTATCCCTTTCATGCCCACGTTGCAAAAAGACTTTTGGCAAAACCCCACTTCTTCCTTAGTGACCATCTCCTGCTATCCATGGTGTAGGAACAGGACCGTACTCATCGGTGATGCTTCACATGCCATTGTACCTTTTTATGGACAGGGGATGAACTCGGGCTTCGAAGACTGTAGCGTTTTCAATGAACTTATCGACCGATATGACCATGATTGGGACGCAATACTGGATGAGTTTCAGCGGGTCAGGAAGCCAGAAGCTGAGGCCATTTCCAGTCTGGCACTGCAAAACTTTATCGAAATGCGCGACCTTGTCGCGGATGAGTCTTTTCTGCTCAGAAAAAAGATAGAGGCACGACTACACCAATTATATCCTAGCCGATGGATTCCGCTGTACTCCATGGTAACTTTCAGAGAGGATATCAAGTACTCCGAGGCACTCAAAAGAGGTACTCATCAGAAATCAATCATGGACAAGGTCATGAAGACTCCCAATATACAAGAAATCTGGGAGAACTTGGATTTCGGGGCTATTGTTGACCAGTTGGATGTCCTTGATTAAGCGTAAGCCAAATCGTTCATCGGTCCTTCATCATAGCTTCGACCAAATCAGTAAAGCAGCAGTCTTTTTTGAATTTAACCCAACTTGATCAATAGGATTTCGTGATGAGGGCATAAAGTACACTAAAGTCAGCGGCTAAGGTGAGGAGGCCTTTGTATCACTAAGGTGTAATACAAATTTAGGTTTTAAATGTCGTATAAGATTCCGCGGGTCATTTTGTTTCAATCAAGGCGAGAACCGCAGGAATAGCAGCGCTATCCCGAGGATTGTCAACGCAGAGTGAAGCAAAATGAACAGGAAGATAGGCGATAGTTGAAAGCTAAGTTTGTATAAAACCTGCGCAGCGTAAAACCGCTGATCTCGAAGCAATTTATGCTCGTAATAGGAAGGCTATTGATCATTTTGAGTTTAAACCCTTATGATCTTACTCAAGATAAGATTTAGGTCTGAGATTTCTATTGGACCACTTATCACAAATTCTAAATTTCGCTATTAAAAAAGGCTGTACCCATTTGATACAGCCTTTTATATTGAAGTGATTTAACCTGGATCATGCATTGGAAAAAAGCCTTCATCAAGACACAAAAGCCAAAATTCTCGGGACCAAACAAAAAGCCCAGGCACTTCATGGATTTCCCAACATAGTGACCATCTAGCCCACCAGCTGCTGATACTTCTCAAAGGTATCCAGGATATCACTGACATAATTGACGGTCTCCCTACCTCTACAATAGCCCCATTTTACTGAGGGGTCCTTGAAATACTTTGGCTTCGACTTCTTCAGTATGTACTGCTCCACATTATCGTTCCATATCAGTGGATCTCCTCCATACTTTTCTGCCAGCCGCTGCGCATCGAGCACATGGCCAAGGCCTACATTATAAGAAGCCAGTACAAATTTTAGCCGCTCTTCTCTGTCCATAATGGTCCTGGACCATCTTCGGTCCAGAAATTTCAGGAACTTCGTGGCCGCTTTGATATTCTGTTTTGGGTCGTAGAGGTTTTTGGCACCATAGCGTTTGCCCGTTTCGGGAATCAATTGCATTAATCCTACCGCACCGGCCCAAGATTCTTCTCTGGGTTTGAATCGGGACTCTTGATACATCTGAGCGGCCATAAGTCTCCAGTCCCACCCTAGGTCCTCTGCATTCTCTTTGATGATATCATCGTATTGGGAGAGCTTGGCACCACGCAGTGTGGAGTAGTCACTTTTAGCACGTCGTAGAGCGGCACGCGTATTCTTGAAGTATTTGTTATAGATGACCTGATAGGTAGATGCTTTCTTTTTCTCCTTGAACCAGCGATTGGCATAGGTCAGTAGGTCAGGAGCATTTTTCCTAACAGCCCAGGATATCTGCTGAGGGAAGCTCAAAGGGGTTTTCACATCAATATCCCTGTAGTAAGCCGCATTGACTTTCGCCATGTCTTCATCGGCTACGGTATAGTCGATATCACCCGCCAGGACCTTTTCGATCATGGACTCGGTATCATTGTCCTCACTGTCCTCGACCACCACGATGTCACCACCGATTTCTTCGGAAAGATTATGCATGCGATGTACATAAGCGGAACTTTTCCGGACATGTACTTCCTTACCTATCAAAGCAATCGGATTTCGGATCATTCTCTTTTCATACTCATGCGCCTTCAATTTCCTCCATCCGCGGGGTTTCCTTTGTATCAGTACCTGACGCGTTGTGTAGTGGCTGTCTACAAAGGCGACTTTCTTCTTTCGGTCTTTGGTGATGGTCAGGCTGTGGGCGATGATATCCCCTTCTCCATTGTTCAGCTTTCTAAAAGCACCATCGATACTGGGGGTAAGGATCAACTCCAGTTTTACTCCTAGGTCCTTTGCCATAAGCTTGAGCAGATCATATTCGTAGCCCATTAACTTACCTTTATAAATAAAAAAGCTCGTGGAACTATTGTCCATCAAAGCACGAAGCGTACCTCTTTTTTTGATTTCTTCCAAATCCATATCCACAGCTGACTGTACCGCAGGTACACTGCCATAAAGTCGCTTTACATGGGTATCGTTTGAAGATGGCTTACAAGCTACAACCATTATCAGTATCGCTGCCAACCAATGTTTGGTATCAAAAAGGATTTTCATTATCTCATTCATAATCAACTATTTACCTTTTTTAATTGAAATCTATTAAACTAAGATTATCGGTTAAAATTTTAATCGTAAGCTGGTAAACACAGAAGCGTCAAAATAAGTGCCAAAGTTCAGGATTTTTTTTCTGCGGGAATCCTGAACTTTGCCTGAATCCTTGGAGAAATTTGGCATTTTTCCCATAATATTGAGGCTCAATACTTTGATTTTTCGCCAATAAAACCGATATTGCATTACCAAAAAAGAAATATCCTCTGTTCTCTTATAGCAGCACCTCTCCAAAGTTATTTCCAAATAAACTTCTGATTTCTTATATTAATAAATTGTTAACACAATTTTATTTCTCATATTTCCCATATGCCCATTATTGTTTTTCTGTCCATTCATTTTCAAAATGTTCGTTTGAAGGAGTAGTAAGACTCCAAATTTTCGAAAAATTCAATTATGACCGCATGTGATTGAAATATTACCAAATATCAGCGCTGACTTGTTTTTAGTAATAGATCCATAAAATCGTTTTTGCTTTTTTTTTTGCGAATAGCAGCAACTTTGCATCGTCAATAAAAAAATCATTAGAAAACGATGAAAACAACAAAGTTATTTATGGTAATGCTCCTAACGGTTGTGAGCAGTGCTACTTTCGCTAACACTACTATAAAAGGTGGTAACAAGAGTAATGCCGAAGGTACTTCCACTATGGAGGTAAATGCCATGAAAGGTCAGTCCAATCTTTATGTTTTATCCTATGTAGGGGACAGGTCTTCTAAGGTTACCATTGCTATTTATAATGAGGAAGATAATTTGATCATGAATGAGGTCATTCGTGACCACACAACATTTCATAGACCTTATAATTTCAGTGCGCTTCCCTATGGAACATACAAGCTGGAAGTAAAGGACGATCATGGTAAAAAGGTGAATACCATACATCATAAAGCTCCTATAGCTTTGAAAAAGACTTTTGTAGATGTCGATTATATGGGGGGTAGAGATAGAAAATTAGTGATGAAAATCGTCAACTGGAAAAAAGAAGTAATCAATATCAGGATTTTCGATCAGAACAATCGCCTATTGCATGAAGAAAGTAATTCTTTCAAAGGAGCTTTCTGCAAGGTTTATGATGTAAAACAGACTTTCTCTAATAAGTTTACCTTTGAAATCAGTAATGAAGACGGTCTTATCCAAGAATTGGTCTGTTACCGTAAGTAAATAGATACGGAACATAAGGGTGTTAAAAAAATAGAAAGAGCCTGTTCACTTATTGGACAGGCTCTTTCTATTTCCATAGCGAAAATCAACTGTTTTTTGCCCTAGTAAAGCCATTTTTAGGTGGCATAGCCAAGGTTACGTCACAATTGATTAAGTCCGAATCATGCTGTTAGTTCAAATGTCATTGATTTCTATAGGTGTTATCGAACCTTCGAGCGAACCTTCTTTGAGGAATAATCTCTAATACAAACTTAGCTTTCAAATATCGCATATCTTCCTGTTCATTTTGCTTCACTCTGCGTTGACAATCCTCGGGATAGCGCTGCTATCCCTGCGGTTCTCGCCTTGATTGAAACAAAATGACCCGCGGAATCTTATACGACATTTAAAACCTAAATTTGTATAATTTCTATCGAGAGGGCTTTTGCAGGATTTACACTCATCAATAATCTAAACTCCTCCTCCTCGAAGCCATGTGACTTCAGTGCAGGATAGAGCCTTTTGAAAATCGCTGTATAAGGCTATGATAGCTTGCTTCTCTTTCTGAGGGTCATACCAGCCGGCATCGTGCGAAATCAACACTCTATTCAAAATCCCGTTCTTTTTTGCGAACAGCAATTTCTCTAGGTGCTTTTACAACTCCCAGCCCAAGCCATCAAGACTTATCCAACATCCCATCTCGGCAGTTTTTAGATAGTTATCACTGTTCTCTTCCTCCTAAGCGTGTACCCAGATAAAAGCCCGGGGAGAAAACCCCCTTCAAGAATCTTCAACTGTGGCCATAAACCGGTGGCCTTCCCTGTATGCGATGGTCGGGCCTGTCTTCAAATAAGTGAGTGCCGCTGCTCTTACCAATTTTTGATGGATTGTATCCAAAGGGTCCGTGTTATCCAAACCCATCTTGATAAATCCGAGCTTGATGGAAGTTCCATCAATACCATTTTTGTATTCATCTATCCACCTATCGGCGAGGTCTTCTGCTGCCATTTCCTTGGCATAGCGCGGAATGAACTTATTGTTTCGTACTCCATAGAGAAGCGTATTCGTAATCATATCGATACCCGAAGCCTTCGCGATTTTTTGAAGAAGCAATACATCTCTTCCTAAATAATTGGGTGTGGCATCAACAAAATAATCCACATTGAATTCTTTAAGTTCTTTAAAATAAGGCATGATTTCTTTCATTATCGCATCATGGCCCCACGTACTCTGCTGTAGACTATCCGCTTATAAAATCGACCAATGTGTGTTCATGCGATAACCATAGTTTATCCAAGGCGGGTTCTTGCGCGCCGTCAATACCTTGGATAAACGGCCCTTTTTCTGAAGGACCACATCCATAGTTCATTATGGCAAAAATACATCATATCACTTGGACAGCTTTGTTCATGGTTTTGTATAGTGTTATGAAATGCATCTTCTATTTCTACTTCTAAGGGACTGTCCCTAAATGTATCCTTTATTTTCAGATGAATGGCATTGATTTTTAATGGTCATTTGAAATTTGAAGGTGTATCATTTATCTCAAAGTGAGAACTTTCCCTATCATGCTCATTGCTGTACGTAATCTTTTGACGCATAAATCGTTACCCCCCTCCGATAACACTGATATACTTTTCCACGTGACCGGCCCTTTCTGCACTCAAAACAAGCGGCAAGAATAATTCTATTATAATTTCAAGACAGTCTCTAATATATAAGTTGATAGGCTTATACAAATTTGGGTTTCAACTGTCGTGTAAGATTACACGGGTCATTTTTTTTCAATCAAGGCGATAACCGCAGGGAGAGCAGCGCTATCCCGAGGATTGTCCACGCAGAGTGAAGTAAAATGAACAGGAAGATAGGCGATTTTAAAAGCTAAGTTGGTATAAAATATAATTTGATAGACTTAGAGACTGTTTTAAAATGTATCTTTTTCTTTCTTATGTACTTCTTGATTTTGTTGAAATTTCCGCTAGCTAGCGCGACAGACTATCTTTGTCAATGGCTCACGCGGCAGACCGGCCCTTCACTAATAATGCCCTCGGGGCATTATTTTAACCCGGATCATGTATTGAAAAATCTACTGCGAATCTAAATAGCTGCAAACCGGTCGGTGCACTACATTTTTTGGATTCACCATAGCGGTGCTATACTACAATAAAACTTCCTGATTTATTGACATGTAAACCCTCGTTACGAAGTTCCAACGCATGGTACGGGTTAAAATCAGTAGTACAGCTAAGTATATAAGTCTGTCATTTGAAATCATTTCTACGCTTATTCAACTATCAAATACTTCAAAACCCATCACTAACATCTTATTGGTCTTGCCCATAGCAGATACTATGTCTCCTATTCATTGCTTATATTGTACTTTGACCCTTGATGGCAAAATCCCAATGGCAGATCTCGGCCTTGGGAATATTTTCGGACATAACCCTATCTTATAGATAATGATACGAACTCTATTTTGTTCTTTTTTGATGTTACTCTCCCTGCGCCTCCAAGCCTCAGTGGGCAATGAGTCCGATTCTCTACTGACAGTACTGGACAAGGTGATGGAGGAACAGGCATCCTATACGCTTGTCAAAGAAAAAAGAATCGATGCTTTGAAGAGTGCATTGAAAACAACGGAAACCCCCGAGGCCCGATATGCGCTTATTGAGGACCTTATCTCAGAATACAAGAACTACAGGCTGGACTCAACGCTGAAATACGTGGAGGATAATTTACAGATTACTGCCAAATTGAAAAATCCCGGTCTTACGATTGCGGCCAATTTCAATGCCATCTATCTACTGGGGATGTCAGGTAGGTATATCGACGCGCTGAGTCATCTCGAAAAACTTGACAAGACCGCTATCACAAGAAAAAATGTCGTCGAATACTATACGATATGTTATAATCTGTACGATCGTCTGAAAACAGAGAGCTACTCTAGCGAATTGAAAAAGCACTATAGTGAATTATCCATAAAATACCGTGACTCTCTGATGGCCTCCATTCCGGAGCAATCCATGCAATACTTGGCTTTGGAAGAGTTGGCATTTATTCACAATGCCAAATTGGAAGAAAGCCTTGAAATCAATACCTTGAGAATAAACAAAAGCTCTCCGAGCAATGTGGACTATGCATTGATTTCATTTTATAGAGCGCAGATTTTTTCAAAAATGGGCGAAATGGAGATGGCGAAGAAGTTCTATAGCTTATCAGCCATAGCGGATATCAAGAATACCAATAAGAATTCTGCCTCACTGCTAGAGCTATCACAACTCTTGTACCGAGAAAAAAAGCTGAAGTCAGCATCGAAATATATCAATTTTGCTATGAAAGAGGCTATTTTTTATAATTCCAAGTACCGCTCTTTCTATTTGTCTTCTGTGCTGCCCTTGATCAATGATGCTTACCAAACTGAGATAAGCAAGCAAAATCACCACCTCAAGGTATACAGCTACACCGTCACAGCGCTGACAACCCTGTTTTTGGCCGCTATAGCTTATATCTACCTCCAGCTCAAAAGGTTGACCGAGGCACGAAATGCATTGAAGACTACGAATGAGCGACTACATACCTTAAATGGACAACTCAATAACTCCAATGACAGACTCAATAATACCATACTCCAATTGCAGGAAGCAAACCATGTCAAAGAAGAGTATATCGGTAATTTCTTGAGGATATGTTCCAATTATATCGATAAACTGAACCTTTATCGCAAAAAGGTAAAGAACGATATCACCAATAAACGGGTGGGCGAATTATTGGAATTCTCTAAGTCGAATGCCTTCATTGAAAGTGAAATCGCCGAATTCTATCGTTATTTTGATAGTGCTTTTCTAAGTATCTATCCTGATTTTGTAAAAGAGTTCAATGACCTCTTACATACCGAAGAGCATATCGAACCTAAGAAAGGAGAACTGCTCACTACGGAACTGCGAATTTTTGCTTTGATACGATTGGGTATCAATGATAGTTCCAAAATCGCGGAGCTCTTACGCTATTCGGTAAATACGATTTACAACTACCGTGCGAAGGTCAAAAACAAGGCCAAGAACAATAGAGAACTGTTCGAAGCCCATGTTCTGACCATTGGGACGCACGTAAATTGAACCCAACTAAAGGGGTGTCCTACCGCTTGTTCAAAAGTTCAAAACTACCCTGGCAAAACAAAAAGCTTGTTATACAAACTTAGCTTTCAAATATCGCATATCTTCCTGTTCATTTTGCTTCACTCTGCGTTGACAACCCTCGGGATAGCGCTGCTATTCCTGCGGTTCTCGCCTTGATTGAAACAAAATGACCAGCGGAATCTTATACGACATTTAAAACCTAAATTTGTATTAGAGGTACTGCCACATAGCTCGGGTAGAAGGAGTACTTTGCCCAGTTAATGTCAAGATTCGCCTTCGAATTTCTATTTCATGTGTATATTGCTTTATCCCAAAATAATCAATAGAGGACCTATTCCGAGCATAAATAGCTTCATATCGGAAGCTTTGCCCATCTGTCTTCATTCACCATAGCGGTGCTATGCCGAACGAATCCAAATGGTCGGTATTTAGCTATTTATACGCTCATCACGATTTCTATCCATCAATTTGGGTTTATCATCAATCGCTGATTGTTTCATCGATTGATAGCAGTGGTTTGGCCTTCTCTTTTCGACACACGACGAACACCTGCCCTAGACCCGATCAGGGTAAATTCCGATATTCTCGTTGGATTCAAAAAAGGAGTTCTACTCGAAAAGTCTAAACAACATCCACTTTTATTTTTCGGCTAATTATTTGTAATTGTCTGTAAATCAAATGATTATAATAAACACCGTCATTAAGTGCTCCACTTTATCGACACTTGATATTGGTTTCGTACAAGCTCCTTGATTAATTTTATCCCTCAGAAGGTATGCTTTATCTGTACTGCTTGGTATGGATGGAGGCTGAGTGAAACAACAAATACAGGTAGGCAGTAATATCCTTCCTCTTTTTTTCCGACCCTATAATTGAGAAGGGTCGAAGTATATGTAGTTATTGATAATAATTTAAGGTATGAAAAAGATAATAGTATTGTTTTCGATTATTTTTCTGTGGTCGACGATAGAAAACCTATCTGCTCAGGTAGTGGTGGATGTCAATATGGATGTCAATCATACAGTGGGCGGGTCCACCTCTTTTGACCGGTCCAAATGGATGACCATCCATTCTTCTCAAGGAGAAAACGACTGGAACGGGGACGAGGACAAGTTGGACTATATCATCAATGAGCTGGATGTTTATTTCGGAAGGGATACGGGCCTGCTCCGTTGGTATTCTTCACTGATCAAGGAGGACCCCTTCAGGCCTGGTCATGCGAGCCCCGAAGATATCAGGGCAAAGGGTGCTTCCTTCAAAAAAAATTATGGAAGTCGGACCGATAGGCATGCCTTTGAAAAAGGAGATATCATCATGGCCTTACAACAAGCCCCCTTCTACCCTAATGGGGCAAATCCGCTGAATACCAATGATAGCAACAATACTGACTGGTTTTTCTCCGAAGCAGATAGTCCGGAAGAGCCGTTTGGGTCTGCTACGGGAGAATTTCTTGGCAGGTTTTTCAATGACTTTTTTGGTGATGGTGGCCCTACGGGACAACAGCGGCCACAGTACTTCGAAGTAATGAACGAACCCCTATGGCCTCTCGTGGACTTCAATTTATATGGTGGCGGTAACATTGATGATATTTTCAAGTTTCATGCTACCATTGCGGAGCAGCTCCGTTCATTCTCACCGGAGGTCAAAGTCGGTGGTTTTGCAACAGCTTTTCCAGATCATGACAAACGGGATTTTCAGCAATGGGAAGAAAGGTGGAAACGCTTTATCGATGAGATCGGTCCCAAAATGGATTTTTATTCGATTCACCTGTATGATTTTCCTATTTTCCCCTCAGCTCCTTCTTATCGCAAAGGCGGTAGAAACGAAGTCACTTTTGAGCTGATAGAACAGTACAATTTTCTAAAATACGGAGAAGTAAAACCAATGATCATTTCCGAATACGGGGCGCAGACACATGCTCTGAACAATTCCCCTTGGTCTCCATTGAGGGACTGGTACAACATAGAGTCGTTCAACGGTATGCTGATGCAAATGCTGGAACGGCCCAATACCATCGCGAGGGCACTACCCTTTGCCGTAGCAAAAGCAGAGTGGGGCTTGAGGATAGTAAACGGTCAGCAAATCCCTTATACTTCCAGATTGCTCAGAAAAGCATCGGAACCTATCTCCTATTCGGGCAATGAATGGGTATGGACGCATTTTATCAAGTTTTATGAGCTATGGTCCGAAGTGAAAGGCTTACGTGCAGACACTTACAGCACCGAGCCCAACCTGCAAGTGGACAGTTACATCGATGGCAGGAATACCTATGTTATCCTGAACAATCTCAAAGAAAGGACAGTGGACTTCCAGCTCCATCTCCATGGACAGCAGCAGAACAATACACTCCAAAATATCCATATAAAACGCTTGTACCTAAACGATGACGACATCCCCGTACTGGAGACGCTGGATATTCCGGATTTTTCGGGTACCCGAACCTTGAGGGACAATGAGACCATCATTCTAAAATACACCTTCAAGGAGGCCATTATCATGGAGGACTCTTCTAAAGAAAATAAGTATTATGCCAATACCTACAAGCAGGCCATCACCGACGTACCCCTACAATTTCAATTCGATCAGTCGATGGATATAGAAGCGACGGGTGAGGCTGTATTGCGATTGGGTCTATACCGACCTCATGATAAATCCAAAAGTCCTTCTTCCCTAATGATCAATGGTACTCTCATTGAGAATATTCCCGATGTGACCTATCGAGGGGATGCGCAGATCAATAGAGATGCCTTTTTCAGTCTTTTGGAAATCCCTATCGATTACGAACTGCTACAAGCTACCGATAATGCGGTGCAAATCGGTTTTCCCGACGAAGGCGGTATACTGGCGACAGCTGCTCTTCAGACCTTTGGGTTCAGTAGGCCCATACCTCGTACAAAAGCTACGGTTTCGGGGCTTAATGAAGTGATGGAAAGTCAGGACCTCCTGTTGTTATCCAGCCCTTCTTCCACCACTGTCACGGTCATAGGAGCATTCGCCACTTGGGAAATCCGTAGCGTAACAGGGCAACCCGTCCAGAGAGGTAGGAGTAGTAGTATCGATATTTCGGAGCTACCCCATGGAATATATTTTATCATCTTCGATGAAAAGGATATTAAAAAAATCATCAAACACTAGCGACCGCGGTCTTCACTCTTTGCCCCTAACGAGATTGGGTATATAAAGTACATCTCGATTTAGGAATGAAGTAGATAGCATAAAGCCTCTTCGAGGTTATTGGGCCCCTTTGGCCCTTGGAAAAAAGCAAGCCCTTATGAAAACAGGGATTTATACAAATTTAGCTTTTAATTATCGCATACCCTCCTGTTCATTTTACTTTACTCTGCGTTGACAATCCTCGGGATAGTGCTGCTATCACTGCGGTGCTCGCCTTGATTGAAAAAAAATGACCCGCGCAATCTTATACGACAGTTGAAACCCAAATTTGTATTACTGCTCATTCTACATCCCTTTATCAACAAAATCAAGCTATTGAACAACTAAAACTATTGTAATATGATATACTACAGATCACTTACCCTATTGAAGAGAAGTTTATTACTTCTTCTTACTTTTATTTCTTTTATGACACAGGCACAGAACCCTTTTGTCACAGATAACTACACTGCCGATCCGACAGCGCGGGTTTTCAATAACCGTCTCTATGTATACCCCTCACATGATGTAACGGGATGTCAAGAAGGACAAGGTGATAACAATTATTGCATGCCCGACTATCATGTATACTCTACGGATGATATGGTCAATTGGACCGACCATGGCGTTATCATCGACCAGAACAGTGTTCCCTGGGTCCGCAGGAACTCTTTCGGGATGTGGGCTCCCGACTGTGTTGAGAAAAACGGTACTTACTATCATTATTTTCCTGCGCCTCCGAGTGATAGGAGTGCCTTCAGAAGGATAGGAGTGGCCACCTCGTCCAGTCCAACAGGGCCTTTCACACCTGACAATAATTATATCCAAGGTGTGAACGGTTTCGACCCAGGAGTATTGGTCGATGATGATGGAAATACCTATCTCTACTTTGCACAAGGTGGGCTAAAGGTCGTTCGTCTGAAGAACAATATGAGAAGTATCGACTCTAGAATCGTGGACATACCTACTCCCGCAGGATACGTGGAAGGCCCCTTTACCTTTAAGCGTGGAGATACCTATTATATGACTTTTGCTCATGTGGCAGATAGAAACGGAATCAGGGCCTACGAAATCGGCTACTCGACTTCTAAGAATCCCATGGGACCTTTTACCTACAGAGGTACTATCATGCCGCCTGTCGACCCAAATCGATACGATACCAACCATGCTTCTTTTGTTAAGTTCAAGAATGCGTGGTATATATTCTACCACCACTGGTCACTGAGCGGAAACAGTAGATTACGCTCTATTCGTGCCGACGAAATATTCTTTAATGCCGATGGTACGATACAACTGAAAAAAGCTACGCTGCGGGGAGTCGGTATACCCAAAGCAGGGGACAGGATACAGGTAGACCGTCATAATGGCATCCACAATGCTCAGGTAAATCCTATCATGGGAAATGAGCCCAAGGGCTTTCAGGTAGGTTATATTCAGAACAATGGTTGGGTGAAGTTCGATAGAGTGGATTTTGGCAATGGTAATCTGAAAAAAATATCGGCCAGAATTGCTAGCCCGAGCTCAGGAGGAAAACTGGAGATCCGTATCGGATCGGCCACAGGAAAGTTGTTAGCTACAATCAATGTCCCCAATACAGGCTCATGGGAAAATTGGAAAACAGTCAGCTCTAATTTTTCTGCGTCTACTTCAGGCATCAAAAACTTGGTCTGTGTGTTCAAAGGAACAGCACAGTACCTGTACAATTTTAATTGGGTAAGATTTACAGCAGAAAAGGCGAACCCTCCGTCCCAAGGAGGTATTCCTTTTGGCGAAACCATTTTCATCAAAGGGGAGAATGACCGGTATGTTTCTGCCCGATTGGATGAAGCGGGCGTTCCTCTTAAATCCATCAGTTCAAACAAACTGAAATGGGAACGGTTCCAAGTGGTCAATGCGGGTAGTGGGAAGGTAGCCTTACGCTCCGCTTCCAATAACAACTTCATATCGTCACGTTTGGACCAAGCGGGCAGGCCTGTGACTGCGCTAAGTAGTGGCAATCACGATATCTGGGAACGGTTTGAGTGGAAATCCTTGGGTGGAAACCGTTTTGCCCTGAAGGCCTATAATAATCAATGGGTTTCCGCACGATTGGACGAAACAGATGCTCCATTGAAGGCCGTCGCATCAGGGGTGCCCCTCGCCTGGGAAACCTTTACCTTCGAGAAGGCCAGCGGATCAAGACTCTCCGATAGTGCTGAATTTCAGAACATCAAGCTATTCCCAAACCCTTCGGCCGATGAAGTAACGGTCTCCGGTCTGCGTAAAGGAGATACCATCATTGTCCGGGACCTGTTGGGCGAACATCAAAAAACAATACATGTTGATGATGACAAGGTACAGTTTTCTACAATGGCCCTGAAACCCGGCACTTATATCCTATCTATCGTCGGAAAAGCTAGCTACCCTTTAGTCGTCAATAAATAAACTCGTTCCATTTCTCCGTATACCATGGAGCCGCAGTAAAGTATCGACACATTAGCTTATACCAAAAAAATTCGCTCGGTCAAGATCGGGCGAATTTTTCTTTCGGCTGCAAATTCAATTTGTTTCACCTTGAATTTGACTTTTCTATCGTAGCGTAGTTCCTGGTTCTACCCTTCAAAAAAGGCTTCACTAGAACAAAAAAACTTTAATTCTCTATAAAATAAAAAGTCCGTATCATTTCAATGGCCGTTATACGTCACTGTTTGCCTCCAGAGAAGACTTTGTGCAAGTACACTACTTGCTCCGTTAGCAAGCGAGATTCATCATTGATCAAGATATGGTCCGCCACGGCACTGCGTTCTTCCTCGCTCAGCTGCTTGGACATAATGGCCAGCACCTGCTCTCTATCGCGCTGGGGGTCACGCGCCAATACTCTTCGCAATCTTTCTTCTACCGAAGCGCTCACCGTTACCAATCGGTCCAGATTGCGGTAAGTACCCGACTCTATCATCAAAGCGGCCTCCTTTATGGTGTAAGGAAGGCTTTGATGCTCTTTTTGCCAGTTATGATAATCTTCGCCTACTTTCGGATGTACGAGGGCATTGAGTTTTTGCAGTTGTGCTTCATCGTGAAATACTTTTTCTGCAAGATACTGCCGGTTAAGGACACCGTCTTCCAAGTAGGAGGATGCCCCGAAATTTGCCTTGACTTGCGCTATCAGCGCATCGTTATTTACCATGAGGTACTTGGCCCGCGAATCTGCATCATATATAGGCACTCCAAATATAGAGAACATACGGCATACCAGACTTTTGCCCGAGCCGATACCTCCCGTTATCCCAACTTTCAACATATCACTGGCCTTTGCGCAAATATTTGATTTTGATTTTCCGATCGCTCGAATCTATTTGAGGGTCGATGGAGTACTCCGGTGCCTTCGAAATGGTAATGCCTACCATAGAATCAGCGGGGTCCATCCGATGATAGTCGATAAGCAGTTCGAAGTCATCCTCTTTGACCTCATCTCTTTTGTCCTTGTTTACCCAGAATACTATGGATGCGACACTATCATCAAGCGCAAGGGTCGAGTCTTTAGGGAAGTTCACTTTTTTCAGCCGAAGTAAAGTCTTTACGAACTCATGCTCCTCGACATCAAAAAGCACTTCAAAGGTACTGGGAAATTTATCGATCAGTCCCTTATCCTCGATAGGTAGGCTCAATTCGACACGCTGGTTGTAGTTCTCATCGATATCTTCCTCCGGTATTTGCAACTGTAGGGTATCGGGAAGTTCGGTCATCAAGGAGGTCGGCCCTTTCAGTAGTACGGTATCGGACGATATCGACACCTCACTGACGATTCGATAATTCTCTTCCAATTGGATACGGGCGCTATCTACCCGAATGACAAAGGCCTTCTCCATCTCAGGTTCAATATCGAAATGAAGGGTATCGGTAACGACAAAGTTAAGCTTTAGGTCTTTGACCTGTTCGGTAAGCAAGGGCATGAGCGATGAAGCAACTAGTTTTTTGGTTTCGACGGGTCTTTCCAAAGCTATGGATAAGGGCTGAACATTGAAACCAAAGGTCCTTCTGAACAGCGTCCATCCATCGCCCGATACGTTCAGTTGAACACCTTCCGGCAGATCGCTCATCAAAACCAGTTCGCGTCCGTCAAATTCAAAGTTGACGGGATATTGGATGGAAGTTGTGTAATCTTTGTTCAGCGAATTGAACAGCTTAAAGGTAGCGGCGGCCAGAACGCAAAGCAAGACTACTTTCCAGTTCCGGATACGTATCCCTCTGACGAAATGAATGAGTTTCGATAAGCTATCCATTCAGGCTTGATTACTTATTTTTCAGTCTCTTTCTTGCTGGAAAGTTCCATGGAAATAGAACTCTTTTCTATGACGATTTTCGTACCTCTATCGATATCCAATGTAGCAGTATCTCCATCTACCGACACTACTTTGCCATGGATACCGCCCAAAGTAACTACTTGATTGCCTTTTTTTATCTCTTCGGCAAATTTCTTTTGGTCTTTTTGCTTTTTCTGTTGAGGACGAATCATGAAAAAATAAAAGACCAGGCCTATAGCAACAAAAAACAGGATTTGCTCCCATCCCCCCTGACCTACTTGTAATAAAATCTGTAGTAACATTATTCTTGATATGTATTAGAAATGATTGTTCTTGATCGCTGAAACTAGCCGGTTCCGGATACCTACTTTCTTTTCATTAACAGCCGCCTATTATTGAAAATAGGCTTCAATAGCACTGCAAAACAGTTCGATACTCTCTATTAATGGACAAGGTTTCCTCCGTAGACCTCAATCGGCTTAGATTTGGTTTGAAATTAGTGCTTTAAATCGAAACATCCCAACCTCTTTCGAAGTTGGGATGTTTTCCATGCTTGATTTTACATGATTATTTTACACAAAAAAGCTTACTCGGCGGGTTCTTCGGCGGGTTTGGCCTTGGGAGTTACTTGAGCTTTTATCTTCAAAGTACTCTGCCTTGGCCAAGTGTTGGCAGTAATAGTAACGGTTTTGTTCTGTAGATTAGGCTTTCCCTGACTGTTGAACTTGACATTGATTTCGCCCGTCTCACCTGCTGCGATAGGGTCTTTTGGAGGATCGGGAACAGTACAACCACAAGAACCGGTAGCTGTTTGTATGATCAATGGAGCTTCTCCTATGTTCTTGAATTTGAATACGTGTTCTACTACATCTCCCTCATTGATGGTACCGAAGTCAAAAGACTCCTCTTCGAACTCAAAAGCGGGAAGAGGTCCTTCGGGCTTCTCTTCAGGTTTGATTTCGGGAGAGGGAGTAATAGTGGATGGGTGATCTGCATGGGAACCCTCCATTTCCGATATCTTGTTTTCCAGCTCGGCGATTCTTTTTTCCGAATCTTTGTTGTTCGAGCAAGCCGAGAAAATCGGCGCCAAAACAACGGCCATCATCGCTAATTTTACACCGTAATTTTTCATTATCATCATTAGTTTAAATTGAAAATATACTATAATATCTTAAGTAAGAGATACTCCCTTGCTCTACTCAGCAACCTTATTTATCGTCGTTTTCACTCTCGCGGATATGTCCTATGAGCTGATCCACATCTTCCAGTAGTTTTTCTGCTTTCTGTTTGGCATCGTCGATAACTTGCTGCCCTTTGGTCCTAGCAGCGCTTAAGGGTATTTCCTTGCCCTGGATGAGGTCTTCGATCAAATCTTCCAAGGTCTTTTTATACTTATCCAGTCGATAGGTTAGTTTCCCTCTGGTGTTCGAACCTGTATCAGGGGCGAAAAGTATTCCTAATATCGCGCCGGTCGCAGCACCTGTCAAAAATGCCAAAAGTGTATTTGAAGTTTTTTTTCCCATGAGGTTATAAGGTTATTTATTGTCTATTAGGCCTCTACCACTTTTTCTGATAGCTCCTCTGTCTGTTAATTCTTGAGCAATCACGTCCAAAATACCGTTGATGAACTGCTTACTTCTGGGTGTACTGTAGTTTTTGGATATCTCTATGTACTCATTTATCGTTACTTTGATGGGGATACTCGAAAAGAACACCATCTCACAGATGGACATATGGAGAATAATCTTATCCAAGATGGCTATTCTATCAACATCCCAGTTTTTTGTCTTTTTTGCTACCAAGTCAGTATATTCCTCATCCAGCGTAGCCGTCTTTTGGAACAATTCTATGAAAAACTCTCTGTCTTCTTCCCAATTGTAGGACAGTACTGACAGTTCTATGTCCTCTTGTTCCTCAAAAGACTTCAGGGTCTTAACGACCATGCTTTTTACTATGGCCTTGTTTTCTGCCCAGTTCAGGTCGTCTTCCTCCATGAAGGACATAATAACGTCATTCTTGAAGATAAGATTTTTTGCTATATGATTGACAATCGCAACATCCTCTTTCCTAGTGGGTTGTGCTAGGCCTAGATAAGTTTTGAAGCTATCATCGGTTTTGATGACCTCTCGGTACCACTGCCTGACCTCAGAGCGCTTATCCTCCCAGTCCAATCCTTTTCTCAAAGATACGCTTTCCAGTGAACTATTGTTCCTGAGGGTATGAATTAACAAATTTTTAACAAAATTATCTGCCTGTAATCGCGTGTCGTTTTCAGCGAGAACAGCAAACTCTTCGATCAGTCCTAAAAGCATCAAATACCGATCGTTGATTTTCTCGGCCTCTAGTACCATGCTCTGTTTGATAAAGGTAAAGTCCTTGCGTACTTGGTTATAGTAGAAGTCGATGTTCTTTCTGACCACTTCTTCGATTTTCCTCGTACTTCCTTTTAAAAGGTCCACCCCTTTTTTTCTGTATTGGCTCTCAAACAGCGATAGGGCCTCCTTTTTTTCCTGCTCCAGCAGCTCTTTATCCTGTACCTCCATGGAATTGAGATCTGGCGCGAAAGCCTCCGCCACTTGATCTCGGGTGATGTTATAATCAGAGTTTTTGCACTGCCAGTAAGCAAAAACTGCTTGCATGGCCTTTATCCTTAATGTTCTGCGATTGAGCATCTTCGTTATTTGAAAATTGAGAAGCAAATTTAGCAGTTTGCTTAACGATAAAAAATCTCTATTGTGTTTTCTTTTCAGAAGCCGAGTTTGACCCTACCGACTTGGTCTATCCTTTGCTTTGCCAGACGGATAGCCGCCTCTTGGGTACTGATGTTTTCCTTATCGGACATGTCCAGCACCGCACTACAGGTATCATAGATTTTCTCGGTCATTTGGTATACTCGTTCTCTGTTATATCCTCCTTCATATTCTGCCCCTACATTGATGAGCCCTCCGGCATTGATCAAAAAATCAGGTGCATACACGATATCCATATCCTTGAGCTGTCGGCCGTGCCTGACTTCGTTTTCCAACTGATTATTCGCAGCTCCGGCGATAACTTTGCACTTCAATCGGGAGATTGTAGCATCGTTCAGTGTCGCACCCAGAGCGCAGGGAGCGTATATATCCATGTCCAGGTCATAAAATCCGTCCATATTCACTACCTTTGCACCGTATTTTTTCGATACCTGTGCCAGTTTATCCTCAGATATATCAGTGATGTATACTTCGGCGTTTTCTTTGCTGAGGTGCTCTACCAAGTACATACCTACCTGTCCTACTCCCTGAACGACCACTTTCTTTTTCTCAAGACTGTCAGACCCATAGGCCTTATGGGCCGCTGCTTTCATTCCGATGAAGGTCCCATAGGCCGTGACCGGAGACGGATCACCACCTCCACCCATAGACTCGGGCAGTCCTGTAACGTGCGCAGTCTCCATAGCGACATATTCCATGTCGCGCGTTTTGATATTAACGTCTTCAGCGGTGACGTACTTACCACTGAGGCTGTTTACGAACTTACCGAAGCGGCGCAAAAAAGCTTCGGTCTTCATCGTATCGGCATCGCCTATGATGACGGCCTTGCCCCCTCCGAGATTGAGCCCCGATATGGCCGCCTTGAAGGTCATCCCTCTGGAAAGACGCAGTACATCGGTAATCGCTTCCTGCTCATTGGTATATTGCCACATACGCGTACCGCCCAAGGCGGGGCCTAGCGTAGTATCGTGAATCCCTATAACCGCCTTCAGCCCAGTGGCGTTATCATTGCAAAATACAATTTGTTCATGTCCCATCTCGGACAAGTCTCCGAAAACACTGGGTTTGTCGATTTTTTCGATTTCTTTTATCTCCATCGTAATACCTTCTTGCTATTGTTTAGTACTTTTGACCCGTCTTTATCCATTTGCGCTCCCTCTTCTGGATAGATGGATAAAAGACAATAAAATTCAGACAATGAAAGCCTTTTGATTTTATCGTTAACGTCAAAAATAGGGTATTTTTGTGATTTATTCAAAGGTTTCAATTAGGGGCACAGAACCCTAGCGGCACTGACAACGTTTTATTCCAATGTCAGTGGGTTTTGTGGAATATTCTTTTTCACTTGCGGTATATCACAGAACATTATCAATGTCAGGAGTGTTTGTTCAAGGAGAAGAAATTCGGAGAGACAGAACTCGCAAGCTTTGATTATCACTGGAAAGCAGCTTGTTTTTTTGCTTGATTTCCCCATTATGACCTTCGGTCTCAACTCAAAAAAATGAAAGAACTAAGTTATCTCAACAAGTATTTTTACAACTATAAAAAACACCTCTTACTGGGTTTGTTGTTTATCATCATATCCAATGCCTTCCAGATTCTCCCAGCGCAGATTGTCCGTTATGCTATCAATCTGGTAACGGATAATATCAAACTGTACGGTAGTTTTCAGGGTACTGCACAGCAAGATGATTTTTACAGTATTTTTGCAAGTAGCATTATCATCTGTGCCGCCTCCATACTATTGATGGCCCTGCTAAGGGGAGTCTTTCTTTTCATGGTGCGGCAGACCATTATCGTGATGTCCCGCTTGATAGAATTCGATCTGAAAAACGAAATCTACACTCACTACCAGTCCCTACCGCTCAGTTTCTACAGACGCAACAATACCGGAGACCTGATGAACAGGATATCGGAAGATGTGAGTAAGGTAAGAATGTATATCGGGCCGAGCATTATGTACGGCCTGAACATGGCTATCCTGTTTCTATTATTGATACCGTATATGTTCTCTGTCAGTACCACCCTGACGCTCTACGCTCTACTGCCCCTTCCCATACTTTCGGTCAGTATATATTATGTCAACAATATCATCAATCGGCGGTCGGAGGAGATTCAGGTCAGTCAGTCGGGATTATCCACTTTTGTCCAAGAGGCTTTTTCGGGAATACGGGTATTGAAATCATTCACCAGAGAGGCGGCCTCAGCGGAAGACTTTGAGGAGAAAAGCAATTCCTACAAAACAAAATCGCTCCGATTGACCAAGGTGCAATCCCTGTTCTTTCCTCTGATCATGGCTCTTGTGGGTTTCAGCACGGTACTGACGGTCTATATCGGCAGTGCTGAGGTCATCAATGGTCATCTGTCTTTTGGTAATATAGCGGAGTTTATCATCTATGTCAACTTGCTGACCTGGCCCGTCACGTCACTGGGATGGATAAGTAGTATCATACAAAGAGCGGCGGCTTCTCAAAAGAGAATCAATGAATTTTTGAACACCCCGAACGATATCGTATCCGAAAAGAATCTCGAAGCGGCTATTCAAGGGTGTATTACCTTTGACAAGGTCAGTTTTACCTACCCTGATTCAGGTATCAAAGCGCTCAAGGATATCTCCTTTCAAGTTCGACCGGGAGAGTGCTTAGCCGTGATAGGGACCACAGGGTCAGGAAAAAGCACCATCGCCAATCTGATATCGAGAATGTACGACACGGGCCAAGGGAGCATTTTGGTCGACGATGTCGATATCAAGGATTATAAGCTCTCCAATCTGCGTTCGCAGATTGGCTATGTCCCACAGGATGTCTTCCTCTTTTCGGATACCATCCTGAACAATATTGCTTTCGGGGCCATAGGCGATGTCCAAGAAGAACAACTGCTGAATGCAGCAAAGGATGCTGACCTTTATGATAACATTGTCGCTTTTCCCGAGGGATTCAATACGATGCTGGGAGAAAGGGGAATCACACTATCGGGAGGACAGAAGCAAAGGCTCTCCATAGCCAGGGCCATCGCCCGTGACCCTAAGATATTGATGCTGGACGATAGTCTCTCAGCAGTAGATACCAAAACAGAAAACATCATACTCAATAGTATGAAGAAAATCATGAAAGGACGCACCAGTATCATCATTTCGCACCGTGTATCCTCTGCTAAACTCGCAGATAAAATCATCGTACTTGACGACGGCTTCTTGATAGAGGAGGGGACGAATGAAGAATTACTGGCCAAAAACGGTGTTTACAAAGAACTCTATGAAAAACAATTGAGTACCGAGGAAAAGGTGTAACGACTGTTTCGAAATCAATCAATAGAATGAGTCCAATCGAAGGTTAATGATATATGGGGCTTCTTTTTTCTTATGTACTTCTTTTGTGATTTCGTTGAAATTTCCGCTAGCTAGCGCGACAGGCTATCTTTGTCAATGGCTCACGCGGCAGACCGGCCCCTTCACTGATAATGCCCTCG
The DNA here is from genome assembly GCA_947492745.1 of uncultured Cyclobacteriaceae bacterium. Classification (GTDB taxonomy): domain Bacteria; phylum Bacteroidota; class Bacteroidia; order Cytophagales; family Cyclobacteriaceae; genus Aurantiphycus; species Aurantiphycus algarum. The sequence goes on from CANLOE010000001.1 coordinate 60,415, forward strand.
GGGCATTATTTTAACGCTCGGTCCTATCCAAAATAAGCGATAACAAATTCCAAAATAATATCTTCAAAACAGTCTCTTACTTTCCCAACATTCTATTCTTGACTATGCCCCTTACCTGTTCCCGTAACCAATTATACCGGACCATAATTCCCTTTGGTAATACAGGTGGATAATTCAAGGGTTTACTGCTCTGCTCTCAGCGTTACTATTAGTTCTTCGTCCGAGCGGTATTCTTCCAAGGACACTTTCCCTATCCTCAGCTCCTTTTCACTCAGGAATTGCTCCGCTCTTTGATGAATGGCATCGGCCTTGGGCATGACGAGGTTATGGGATACTATTCGGGTCTCGGCAGCTTTGGCTTTTGGGAGATAGAGATAAGCCAGCTTACCCTCCAAATCTAAAGCAGGTTTTTCGGTGACCAAGACACCTATGAATTGCTTTACGAATCCTTTTTCTGCTTTTTCAGGCACCAGCTCATAGTTCACTACCACTAGCGGCCCATCATAGGCTTTTTTATCAATGAGCGACTTGATTTCAAAAAAGTGGGCTTCCAGTAAAGGATTATTATAACGCCCCTCAAAAGGTTTGCCGATGATATGATAAGGACCTGAATCCTTTAGGGAAAACGTAAATTCCGTAAAACCGCCCAAGTAGCGATAGGCGAAAAATATCGCTATCGATACCAGTACGATAACAATACTGACTATGACTTTTTTATTCATGATTAAGAGACTGTTTATACTCAAGAAAAAACAAAATGGGAAACCTTACAGGTAATGGCCTTGAGAAAAATTCCGGATAATGTTAGATCGTTACGGGTAGACCTGTCATTAGGGCTTTTAGAAAATAGAGTAGCACCTAAGTCAACAGGTATCTTGTCCCAAATCAATGGCGTTTGGCATAAAATGTATCCTACATATCCTTATGTGCTTCTTATGGCACATAACTTCGTTGGAAATTTGCGCAGATAGCGCTACTATCTTTAAGCCCACACACTCAAAATAATCTATGCAAAGGTTAAAATAATCTTCTCAAAACAGTCTCTTATTTTGAAATTTTCCCGAGCTATGATAATGACTACCATGGGTCAATTGCTCATGGACTTCAACAGTAGCCTGTTTAGAAGGTATCATATTAAAAACTGTAGCGTACTCCCAAAGCTGCAAAAACCCTGAAACGAAAAGGTTTATCGGCCAGTTCCGTCAAAAGACTGGCTTCTCCGAAAGTGACGATAGGAAAGTCCTGCAATTCATACTCGACTCCGATAATGCCCTCTGGGCCGATATCAAAATCGGTCCTTTTCAATTCCCTGATTATTGTTAGTTCATTGATAATATCTTCATTATCGAAATAGGAGTATTCTACCCCGACCAATCTCATCTGTGCTCCTAGCCCCCAGTACCAATCCAAGCGCCCTTCCACATTGGCAGGAAAAGCATAGTGCCACAAATAGCGGCCCTGTAGCGCAAATGTAGACTTGACGCTATGGCTCACATAGCGAAAATCATCGTATTTTTTCCTATCATCAAAGGAATCCTTAAAATAGGCACTGTACCAGCTTCTAGGAGCGGTACCCAGATTGACTTCCATGGCCATCTTTCTTGGCAGATAATATTTGTAGGTAAGTCCCAAAGGGTCACCGACACGGAGGCCTATGCCCTGCTGCCCTTCTTGAGCGCATACGGTAGCGTTTCCTAGCAAGAAACAGATACAAAAACCCAAGCCTAAAATGAGATACTGTCGTTTTATCATATAATGTTCATCGTCAGTGATATACTAGTAATGTGCAAATGTAGGTTTTATTGTTCATTACTCACTATGAGGTATCTATCTTTGTGGTTTCTAGCCAAGAGAAAATGAATAGGGAAATATTCCAGATGTATACTCGGGAAAAAATGAAATGGAAAACCTTATGGACAATGGCCAAGGAGAAAAATCCGTATCGTATAGAACTGTCACTGGTAGACTTGTCATTAGGGGCCTTAGAAAATAGCGGCACTTAAGTCAACGGGGCATCTTGTCCCTAATCAATGGTGTTTAGCCTATCGTCCATTGTACCTTGGTGAATACGTCACGGGGAATACTTCGTAAAGACATCGAATATCCAGTCCCCAACCAATGGCGCTTTAGTATAACCCAAAATCAGCTATATCATGCCAGCCATAGGCAATACTACTATTATAGTCGGAGTTTGCTATCGCTGATATCGGAGCGGAGCGAGGCTGAACCGGCAAAGGCAGCAATACTATCCTAGAAAAGAGGGGCTAAACAACTGCCTTGTACTGCATTTGGTGCAATTGAGCGTAAAAGCCTTCTTTGCTCAGTAGCTCATCGTGGGTACCCACCTCTTTGATTTCTCCCTTATCCAATACGATGATCTTATCAGCATTCTGTATAGTGGACAGGCGATGGGCAATGACGACTGCCGTACGACCGTGCATCATCTTCTCGGTGGCCTGCTGTATCATCTCTTCGGTTTCCGTATCGACGGAGGAAGTGGCCTCATCCAGAACGATGATCTTTGGATTGTAGACCATTGCCCGGACAAAGGAAATCAATTGCCGCTGTCCCACGGACAGTGTTGCTCCCCTCTCCATCACATTGTAATCAAAACCTCCCGGTAGACGCTCTATAAACTTTCTGGCACCGACCAGTTCGGCAGCAGCCAGCATCTGCTCCTTGGTAATGTCCTCATTGCCCAGCGAGATATTGGTAGCGATGGTATCGGAGAAGAGAAACACGTCCTGCAATACCACACCGATGTTAGTACGAAGGTAGTCTAGACTGAAATCGTTGATATCGGTTCCGTCTATACTGATGGTGCCTCTGTTGATTTCGTAGAACCGGTTCAACAGGTTGATAATGGAGGACTTCCCCGCTCCCGTCGCACCGACCAAGGCCAACGTTTCCCCTTGCCTGAGTTCGAAGGAGATGTCCTTGAGTACATAATCCTTTTCGTTATAGGCAAACCAGACCTTGTCAAAGACAATGTCCCCATTGATTTTAGCCGGAGCCAGTGTACCCTCGTCAGAGATGTTTTCTTTACTATCCAGTAGATCCAGTATTCTGGAAGAACTGACGATACCCAATTGTAGGGTATTGAAACGGTCGGCAATCAATCGTATCGGACGGAAGAACATCTGTATGTACATGATAAAGGCTATCAATACGCCCAAGGTAAGCCCCGTCTCCTCTTGGTGGATAACCCCTTTGGCCCCGAACCATACCAGAAGCCCTATGCCTGCTGCACTGATGATTTCCGCCACGGGAAAGTAGATGGAGTAGTACAGTACAGACTTTAGATTTGCTTTCTTATGTGTTTCATTGATGGCCTTGAATTTCTCATATTCACGCTGCTCGTTCCCAAAAATCTGTACGATACTCATCCCTGTAATATGCTCTTGGACATAAGAGTTGAGGTTGGCTACTGCACTTCTCACCTCGTTGAAGGCAAATTTTATCTTCTCCTTGAATATATAGGTACTGATGAGCAGTATGGGCAAGGTCGAGAGGCTGATCAGTGCCAGTCTCCAATCGGTGTAAAACATGATCCCAAGGATAAATACCAGCTGTAAGAGATCGCCGATCATCGCCGCGAGCCCTTGGCTGAACACATCGGCCAGGGTCTCGATATCGGATACCGTACGCGTTACCAATCGGCCGATGGGGGTGCGGTCGAAAAACTTAAGCCGAAGAGAAAGTAGGTGTCGGTAGAGCTGTATACGGATATCACGGATAATGTACTGGCCCAGCCAGCCCGACAGATACGTATGACTATATTGTACGATAGCCTGTAGGACCAAAAGCCCGACCAACAATAAGGTCATCCGGACCAGACCTTGAAAATTACCTACAGCGACATGATCGTCCAGTGTCAACTGAATAAGGTAGGGTCTTAGTGGTGCCAGTAACCCTAACATAATGGTCAAGAAAATCAAAAAGTAAAATCTCTCGATATAGGGTTTTGTGAACTTGATGAGCCTTCGAAGCACGGCAAGGTCCAGTATCTGACCACTATTGCTCTTTTCCTTTTCCAATATCTATTGATTGATAAAAATTTCTTCCGGATAATTTACTCTGGTCAGGAACAAGCCTTCGGGGGGCACTGCCCGCCCTGCTCTCCTCCTATCCTTACTGGCGATGATTTCCTTGAAACCCTCCACATCACATTTGGCCAAACCTACGTCCATCAGAGTACCTACGATGGCCCTGACCATACCCCGTAAAAAGCGATTGGCACTGATATGGAATATCATCCCATCAGGTGACTTCTCCCAGTAAGCCTCTTTGATATCACAGATAAAATTGTTGACCTGCGTCTTTACCTTACTGAAGGCCTGAAAGTCTTCTTTCCCGATTAATAACGCAGCAGCTGCATTCATGGTTTTGATATCCAGTTTTTTGTTGTAACAATAACTGAACTCAACGGCAAAAGGATCTCTTCTTTCGCTGATTCGGTACTCATAAGAACGTAGCACGGCATCGAATCGTGCATGGGCGTCTGTTATTACTTTCCTTACAGAATGTATCACCATGTCTTTCGGCAGTAGCGTATTGAGCTTATAGCCCAGCAGTGCACCGTCCATCTCATCGGGAAGGTCCAAGTGAAAGAACTGTTGCGTACAGTGCACCCCGGTATCCGTTCTGCCACTGCCCACAATACCTACTTTCCGCTGCAAAACGGTAGAAAGGGCCTTTTCCACTGTTCCCTGAACAGTAAGCGTACTGTTTTGTATCTGCCAACCGTGATAGCCCGTTCCCTTGTACGCTATTTCAAAAAAATACCTCATGATCGATATCCCATCCGCTACATACACTCATTAAAAACCATTGAAAGGCCCTATTCTGTCTTTCAGTAAAAGGGTCTCCCCCTGAATTCAACAGGCCACATCAGCAGCAAAGATAGTAAGTTTAAGGGCATAAGGCTGTGGATATACCAAGTATCCTGTCACATAGTTTTGAAAACCCCATCCCTTTGGCTTATTTTTGCACTGCAATTAAAATCCTTGCTGAAATGTTACAAAGAATTCAAAGCCTATTTCTGGGCATCGTGGTAATAGCAATGCTGGCCACCAGCTTTTTTCCTATCTGGTCCGAGACAAACCCCGAAAGTGGGGAGTACAATCAAATATCAGCATTATATTATAAGCATATCCCGACTACGGATGCTCCTGTAGAGCATACCGGTTTTCCTTATGCCATCATTGGCATTTTGACCTTTGCTTCTGCGACGGTAGCTTTTATCGCTATCACCAAATACAAAAACCGTATGCTGCAAATGAAGCTGGGACTGCTGAACTCACTGCTGATGCTCGTGGCCCTCGGTTGTATCCTCTGGTTCACGTATCAGGGCGAAGCCAAATGGATGCCTGAAATCAGGGGCGGTTATCAAATTGGGCTGTTCATGCCCGCTATTGCAGTACTGTGCAACTCACTTGCCAATCGCTTTATCCGAAGGGATGAAAAGCTCGTCCGCTCGGTGGACCGCATCCGATAGGATTGGAAAAGGTTCTTGGAAAATACTGAAAGTAGTTTTTTCGGCATTCTATTTTGTCGGAATTCATGAAATGATAATTCGCTGATTCCAAAAGAAAAGAATGCAAGGCATCGACGGTAAACATAAACTCGATGATGTCTTTAAGAGTACAGGTAAAGCTCCATCAACCTTCGGTTGAGTTCGTGTGAGGTTTATTTTTCAAATGGGAACTCATGAACCTGCCGTTTAGATGAGGAAGCTTAATCGATGATTAAGGTGTAAAACCTGCGCAGCGTAAAACCGCTGGTCTGGAAGCAATTTATGCCCGTAATAGGAAGGCCATTGATCATTTGGGGTTAAAAATAAATGTGTTTTTTGAATGGACCGTAGCGATGCAGTATCGAATCCAAGAAAACACTCTGATTTATGGCTATTTAGGCTTTTATGACAAGGACTCATACAGAATAAAGCTTCAAAACGCCCCCGTTCAAGGTCCATTCTTTGATTATGTATCCCGCCTATCTTCGTCGGAACTGCTGAAACGGTGACGCTTCAGCACTTTGTATGAGGGATTCAGGGAGTGGCTTGCATAGGACAGGAGTAGCGAAGTCCGTAGATTTGATTACTAATCAACAGCTTTTCTTTTGTTAGTGAGCGATAATCGGAGTACAGGAAAACTGGGAAAAGGGCAAAAAAAAGAGGTGTAAATCATATCGCTTACACCTCTATCTTTCTCTGTACTTCAGGTTTCTACATTGCTGTTCTGGTTGGTCACCGGAAGAATCAGCATTGTCATCTGAGGTCAACATCGTAATAGTAAGAATAAGTATTACCTGACAAACTTATAGAATAGACTCCTTTTTTCAACTTCGAGAAATCATATGATTTAGCGAACTCCGCTGCGCTGATACCTTCTTCTTCATAAAGCAATGTATCGTCTTTACTATCATAGATTTTCAAGGTCATAGATTCTTCCAATTTGTTTTTGAACCTTACCATCAATTTATTATCGGAAGTACGGATATCTTTTGAAAATGCATAGGCACTTCCTCCAGTATCAGCAAAATTACCCGTAATCAGGCCGTTCTCATCTACACTTAAGGTACTTCTTACCAAATCACCACCGTGGTTCAGGTCAAAAATATATGCTCCTTTGCCAGCCACTGAAAAATCAAAAACCTGCTCGAATTTTTCTTCTTCGATTTGTTCTTGAAACAATATGCTTCCTTCTGCGTCTTTAATGGTCAACGCCAGTGGTTCATCCTGCTCAGGATTGGAAATCTTCAGTACTACTCTGTCACCTTTATAAGGCAACAATAATACCTCTGTACCACTTTGAGCCATTGTGGGTGTACTTACCCAAATAAATAAGGCCACAGCTACTATAGCTATCATCCTTGTTGTCAATCGCGTTGTTTTCATATATCAAATATTAAAATTGTGTTGATGATTCAAAATTACGCAATAAAACATTCATATCATTAAACGAACATACAAAAAATCACATATGTATTGAATTTCAATCAATAATATGTGCATTTCGTTAAGAACGCCTAAACAGGTATATTAACTGAATGAAGTCCGAAGAACCCTTTTTGTGAAAATATGAAATAATCCCATCATCCAAAGACTGGTTTTTGCCATTTTCACAAAGTGAGAACTCAAGAATCTCTAATGTTAAATAATTGTTAAGAAGATGATAAATGGAGAGTATTGAAAAAATGCTTCAAAAAAATAGGAATCAATTGGCATAATACCTTAATTAGAGGTTATGCCCATTCTTATTGAAATACAAACACTTCAATATTAGGCAAAAAGGCTCTTAATATACATTTTTCATTATATATTATATTTTAATAATTATATCTATAGTCTTTTTTGGTATTTCTGATACTAACATGAAATGCCTAGACATTCCATGACTTTTTTCACCATAGGAGTATCTATATTCCTTTTTTCATTTTAAATCTATAATGCTCAAACGCTTCCGAAGAATACAAAAATTACAAAATCCTCAATATTTCTTAAAAATCGATCAAAGCATGATTTCTATACCTACGTCGTGTTTGGCTCTAGGTGTTTCTCGGTAAGCCCATTGATCAGGCTGCATCCGGATGAATAGGATACAGCCTGTATATTTGGACATGTATTCTTAGTTGCTCTAAAGAATTACTTTTATCTTTTTTTCCTCTACTAGATAGGCTCCGAATACACCCAGAGCTCCATCTATACTGCTGGGAACCTTTGTAGGCTCCACGAAGGGGTTGCCTTCATTATAGTCCGCCCAGAAAACCGATTCCAAGTAATCGTAGGAGTTCTCGTCAGTGATGAACAATTGGACTTCTACAGAGTCTTGATGGTCACTGCTCCCGCCATTCAAAGAATAGACATATACATCAGTCGCTGCTGAGAGCTTTCTCCCATCCCTGTTTGTATCCTCCTGAAAGGCATTTTCATAAAAATCAACACTGGTAATGTCGGTGCCGAAGCCTATGTCTTCTCTTATATGACGCGCAGTAACATTATAGTAGTTACTTACGCCAGGTGCATCATCCCATAGCACTCTCAATCTGAAACCATCCGATCTCTTCGAAGCTTCTACATCGATATTATAGACTGTTCTTCTAGGCACTTGGCAGGTAGCCGTGTAGGTGACGCCTCCGGTGATCACCTCCAATAAATATCGTGTATCCTCCTTGATACGAAACTCATCTCTACGCACTGTGTAGCTTTTCTCTTCTTCATTATAGGTCAAAGAAGCTGTTTCTCCGCCGCCGGAGAGAAGGACAATGGCATCTTTGATGAGGTCACTATCACTGTCCGTAATGGCACGCGTCCCAAATGTAGGAATGGAGGACGAAACCTGTACTTTTGTCAGTTCTTCATCAGGGGATATGAGGGAGCCGATCACTACTCTGGATGCTGTATTGACAAGACCCTGCGGGTCTACTGTCTCTATGCAGCCCATACTGAGGCTTAGGCCCAAACAGAGCAGAAAGGACATTATCTGCCACAGGGAAGATGTTTTTTGTTTTATACTATTGATTTTCATAGCTTGATTTTATTAAAATTCCAGGGTATAGCTTACGGAGGGGATCATAGGGAAGATGGTGATCTTCTTCAACTTGGTTTCTTGACCTGCATTAGTGTTCCTAGTATCCTTGAAATAGTAAAAGGGATTTTTTTGATTGTATAAGTTGTACACTCCTATTTCCCAAGTTCTTATTCCTCTCTTCTTCTTTTTATGCAGCCTAATGGCTGCATCAAAGCGATGATAGGCTTCTGCCCTGAAGTTATTGATGTTATCGAACTCACCGATGGTGTTCTGAAATATAAAACTATTTATCCTTTCATTCTTCACAACGCGAGACTCGCTGGTAGGTAGGGTAAAGTTGTTTCCCGAACCGTATACCCATGTTGCCGCTAGAGTGACCCTATCGTTGGCCCTATATGACCCGACCAAAGAGACATCATGCCTACGGTCGTATCTCGCAAAGAACTTCCTACTCAAGTTCAGGTCATCGAACTGCTGTTCGGCCCAGGAGAGGGTATAACCCAGCCAACCCGCAAACTTTCCATGCTTCTTTTCCAAAAATGTCTCGATACCATAGGCCCAAGCCTGCCCCGAAGTGATGTTATCTTCCCAGCTGACTTCCGAGGCGGATTCCAGGTCATCCAGTACCAAAAAGCTCGCCCCTTCTTTATATGCGATGACATTATCGGATTTTTTGTAATAACCTTCTACGGTCAGACTGAGGCCGTGGCGACTTCGAAAGTCCTTGGCCAGCCCCATAGCTACCTGTTGCGATCTCTGTGGCTTGACACGGTCCGTAGAAGAAACCCACAGATCGGTTGGCAATCCGATACCCGAACTGCTCAATAAATGAATGTACTGGTTCATACTGGCATAAGAAGCTTTGAGGGACAGCTTATCGGATAGCATATAGGCCATGGACAAACGGGGTTCGGGATTGAAATAATGAGTGTCTTTATATACAAAATGACTCATTCTGAATCCCGTAAGGATATTGAGCCGATTGAACAAGCGCATGTCATCTTCTACATAGACGGCCGATTCCTGTGAATTGAACTCGTCTCTGGCATCCGTAGGCGCAGCACCCGTTTCCTCTATCACCAATGCACTTGGCGTAAAACGATGGTGAGTGGACAACATACCGAAGCGTAGACTGTGATTGGGATTAGGAAAAAAATCCAGATCGAACTTACCACTCCAATCCCTGATCCCTGAATTGTACTTTAGGATAAAGTTCTCACCCCTAAAGCCCTCTTCCAAGGACAGGCCCAAGTCATATTGGCTGAATATCAGTGCTGTATTGGCAAAGAGTTTATCACTGAACTGGTGGTTCCACCGCAGGGTACCCGTGGCGTTACCCCATCCGAACTTGGTATCGAACTTTTCATCATCATCGTACTCTTCGTTCGCATAAAAGCGGTCGCGCCCAAAATAGCCACTGAGGTATAACTTATCCTTATCGCTGATTTCATGATTTATTTTGGCATTGAAATCATGAAAATAATAGCCTCCTCCAAAGTTACTGTCCGTTGCGCTGGATGCTGCTTTGATAAAAGGTGCCGTAAGTATATCCAGATAGGTTCTGCGCGCACTCACCAGAAAGGAGGTTTTCCCCTTTTTGATAGGTCCCTCTAGGTTCAGACTGGAAGATATCAGGCCGATACCGAACTTACCGTGAATACTTTCTTTGTTTCCGTCCTTCATGTCCATCTTTACTACTGAGGATAAGCGACCTCCGAACCTTGGGGGGAAACCTCCTTTGTATAGTTCAACGGACTTTAGCGCGTCTCCATTGAAAACACTGAAAAAGCCGAACAGATGACTGGCATTGTAGACTGTGGCTTCATCCAGTATCAGTAGGTTCTGGTCCGGTCCACCTCCACGTACATACAGTCCGGTGCTGCCCTCGGAACCTGACTGGACTCCCGGCATGAGCTGCAGTACCTTGAGTACATCTTTTTCTCCCAGAAATGCGGGGAAGTCCTGTATCCTTTGGATAGGAACAGTCACCATACTCATCTGACTGTTTTCGCTCACGGGTACTTCGGCATCGGCAGTAATAACGACCTCATTCAAGGCAGTAGTAGCAGTGGCCAGATGTACATTGATGGCTTGGGACTCTTTCAATAGTACACTCTTTTTTATCGGTTCGTATCCTATAAAGGAATAGCTGATCTCATATTCTCCCTCCTCCAGCGTTAGGGAATAGAACCCATAGGTATTGGTCACGGTACCTGTTTTCAGTTCGGGAATATATATGGTCACTCCCGGTAATAGCTCTCCGCTTCCTTCTTCTTTCACATATCCACTAATGGTATGCTTTTGGGCATAAGCTACACTACAGGATAAAAGCAGCGCATAAAAAATCAATGGCAGTTGTTTGTTATTCATTTTTAGTGTTTGATAAAATTAGATTAGTCTCCAAAAAAAACGGAAATGGGTTCTTAACAGGAGCTTGAATAAGTCGGTATATAGATATAAGTAAGCAATCCTAGAAATTAGTGACGTTACATTAGCTGATAATGAAGTGATTTATATTGAAATAGTTGGACCTGAATTTATACGAATATAAGTGCATGAAATTAATTTACTTTGCCGTCCCCCTCACATAATTATTGATAGAGATACTATCTTTCACGAGTTATCCGACGGGATAACAAGAATTTAAACGACAGGTATCATCATTCATTATATATTTCTTTTAGAGGCTAAAATTAAACTTTGTCGTCATGTACCCTAAGTAGGACCGAGCGTTAAGATCACATCTTTGGGGATAGCAACACTATCTGTGAAACTTTCAACAAATTATACACCAGATGACTGTTTATCGCTATGAGCATCGTTGGGAAAATATTCAACTTGAAATAAACGCGTACATGCGAATCCCCTGTAACCATTAGAAATCAATATCTTACTCCATTATTAGTTGATGTCAGGAAACCACAAACCCTCGGGTCATCAATGAGAATGCCTGACCGTCGTCCAGTGTTATGGTTATCGTTAGTTCCTGTGCCGGAAAATCCATATCCTTGTTCAACCTCAACATAAGAAGGGTATTTCCAGTATTGTAGATACCCGGTACCTGCTCGGAAATATAATCAGATAGCATAATGTCCTTGCCCTTCTCTCTTACCTGTGAGAATAAGTGCGAAAGATTTTCTCCCGCCCTGTAGGCCGTTTCGCCATCAGTGATATCGGTATCCGAAGTGATGGTGACCGTACGAACAGCTTGTAAGGGCTGTGGCTCTAAGGGACTGCAAGCATAAGCACTACTGAACAGGGAAAACCTCCACCCTTTCCGGGACTTTTCTTTTGAGCTACGGTCCATTGATACCCATTCATGCTCATCGATTCGGACACGGAGAACAGCCATCTTGGGAGAGGTAGTCAGCTCATTTACAAATTCATTCTCTGGATAACCTCCTTCATTAAAAACAATACTACCTACCCTCAGCTTCAGCGATTTTATTTTGAAAATGCTGGGGCCGGACGGCTTATTAGTACAGCAATAATCGATACAATCATCTTCAGAAGTACAGGATATCGATAACAGTAGGCTGAATGCCAAGATGGTCATTGTATACTTTTTCATTGTTGATGATGTTGTTATTTTAGGTACGGCATGAGAAACCGCTTTAAAATACATCGCTTAATTTTCTCGTGTACGCATTGATATCAAACGGTCAAGTAGAATTCACAAGAGAACTATATCCATCTCAAGCTTTTACTTTCTTGGTCAGGCTTACTTCTTAGGTTGTTCTTTTGGTATGTAGTTTCAAACCAGCAGCTTATAGAATTCAATATAGAGACCCTGTATTTCACTCTTTGGTTGTATCTTGCTAAGATTATTTTTCAACATTGAGCTTATCCAACTAGAATCATGTCATCGGTTCCTATACGATTTATGCTAACACTGCCCACGACTGATCTAAAATGCCTATTTTCAAGGGTAAATAATACCTTATCAACCATAAGTTTGCCGGTTTCTTTTGGCAGCCATCGCTTTGACTCATTGAAGTGATTTTGATGGTATTCGACGAATCATCTGAAAATTTATCGGGACACAGAATAGTTGCGGTCCGGAGTTGGATGTGTTTTTCGGGCTTGCTGTAGTCTATAGCTATCCACTCCAGTTCATCGATCCGGATACAGAGAGCTGCCATTTCGGGAGTGGAAGTTAACTGATCGACGAATTCATTCTCTAAGTAAGCATCCTCATTATACACGATAACTGCCCACTCTTAACTGTAATGATTTTATTTTATATAAACCGGGGCGGGGGCATAGCCACAGCAAGAGTCTTCACAATCATTTCTGGAAATACAAGATACGCTCAAAAGCAGGCAAACGGCTACCATTGACATTGCCTATTTTTTGACTACCCAGGACATGATTTTCTTTTCATAAAGTCTATAGAAATGTAGTAAAAGCACCCTATTCGGCACAATAGAGTCATCTGCGAGAACTGCTTTTGAACGTTATCATTCTTCTACTATACACGTGTTTCCATAGAAATCACCGGTGGACCTCTATAAAAAGCATTGCCTATCTTAAGATAATCAGAAAAACGATACTGCCATCCTGTCATATTTTTTGGCCCGGAATAGATTTTGATTTGCGTACTGTCGAGATTAATTACCTTAAAAATTTAAATAATTGGATATAATGGCAGAAAAAGGAACAATTTCTATACACACGGAAAATATTTTTCCGATCATCAAAAAGTTTTTGTATTCGGACCATGAGATATTTCTCAGGGAATTGGTTTCCAATGCAGCAGATGCAACCCAAAAAATCAAGAGCCTTTCTTCCTTAGGTGAGTACAAAGGTGAGCTCGGTGACCTGAGGATCAAAGTGAGTTTCGATAAAGAGCAGAAGACGATTACCATCAGTGATAATGGCATCGGTATGACTGCCGATGAAATAAAGAAATACATCAACCAGATAGCCTTTTCGGGTGCTACCGAGTTTGTTGAAAAATTCAAAGATGCCGATGATGCCAAAGATATCATTGGCAAGTTCGGTCTTGGGTTCTACTCCGCTTTTATGGTAGCGGATACTGTTGAAATTGTTACCAAGTCCCATCAAGAAGGAAGTATACCTGCCCGCTGGACCTGCGACGGCTCTACAGAGTTCGAAATCACCGAAGCCGATAAAAGCGATAGGGGTTCGGATATCATCCTGCACATCAATGAGGACTCCGAGGAATTTCTAGACCAGGGTAGGCTACAGGGCATTCTGGACAAATACTGTAAATTCCTGCCCATACCCGTACAGTTCGGAGAGAAAGACAAAAGCGTAGAAGATGGTAAGGACGAAGAGGACAAACCCAAATACAAAACGGTCAAGGTCGACAATATCATCAATAATACCAGTCCTATCTGGACCAAAGCACCCTCTGACCTTAAAGACGAGGACTATCTAAGCTTTTACAAAGAGCTGTATCCCTTCTCCGAAGACCCGCTGTTCTGGATACACTTAAACGTTGATTACCCTTTCAACTTGACAGGTGTACTGTACTTCCCCAAACTCAAAAACGACTTTGAAGTCCAAAAAAATAAGATTCAGCTCTTTTCAAGACAGGTTTTCATTACCGATGAGGTCAAAGACGTGGTGCCCGAGTTCCTGATGATGCTGCACGGGGTCATCGACTCTCCCGACATTCCACTTAATGTATCCAGAAGTTACCTACAATCGGATAGTAACGTAAAGAAGATCAATAGCTATATCACCAAGAAGGTCGCAGATAAGCTGAGTGAGCTGTACAAAAAGGACCGCGAAGCCTATCAGGCCAAGTGGGACGATATCGGACTGTTCGTCAAATACGGTATGATCAGCGAGGAAAAGTTCTACGATAAAGCCAAAGACTTCGCGCTATTGAAGAATGTAGATGGTGGGTATTTCACTTTTGATGAGTACCAAGAAAAAGTAAAACCCAACCAGACGGGCAAGGATGAGAATGTAGTATACCTATATACATCCGATAGAGAGAAGCAAGACGCCTATATACAAGCTGCTCAGAACAAGTCCTATGACGTTCTACTCTTGGACGGCCCTATAGACAGCCACTTCATCAATAATCTAGAACAAAAGCTGGAAAAGACCAACCTGAAAAGGGTAGATGCCGAAACGGTGGACAAATTGGTCGATAAGGATGAGCAAGTTCCCAGCGTACTGTCCGAAGATGAGGAAAAAAAGGTGAAAGAGGTCTTTGAGGCTGCGATAGACAATAAAAGCATGACTTTTGCCGTCTCCTCTCTTCCCCCGGAAGAGATGCCCATTACCATTACCATGCCCGAGTTCATGCGCAGGATGAAGGATATGGCCAAAAACAGTGGTGGAGGTTTCTCTATGATGGGAGGCATGCCCGATCAGTTTACGGCTACCATCAATGCCAACCACAGTATTATCGGAAAAATCATCCATGCTGACGAAGCCACTCAAAAAGACTTGGCCAAACAGGCTTTTGACTTAGGTATGTTATCGCAAAATATGCTGAACGGTGCCGATTTGACAAGCTTCATCAAAAGAAGTATTGCACTGGTGGATACCAAAGAAGAGTAGGTACGCATTTCAGTATACCCAGATCATGCATTGGAAAATCTACTACGGACCTAAATAGCTGCAAACCGGTCGTTGCACTACGTTTATTGGATTCACCATAGCGGTGCTATGCTGAATCCAATAAAACTCCCTGATGTATTGCTATTTAAACCCTCGTTACGAAATTCCAACGCATGATCCGGGTTAAACCCAAAATGTCCATTAGAAAATCTATTCCGGACTTAACTGACTTCAAATCAGTAATTGAATGTGTTTTTTGGATTCACCATAGCGGTGCTACGCTGAACCCAAGAAAACGCACTGATGTATTGCCATTTAAATCCTCATGACGAAGTTCCAACGAACATTTTGGGTTAAAATAAAAAAAGAACCTGTCATCTCGGAAAAACTTAACGTTTTTAGAGTCTGATAGATTCTTTTCTCTTAGCGCGAACGCTCTGCACAGGTAAACCACCCTGATTTGAGCCAATCGTAAATAAGTAAATGCCTCTTTCCCTAAATTTCACCCAAGATAAGGAGGACAAAACTGCTTACGGCGCAAATAATCAGTAAGGTCACGGCCTTCTTGGTAAATACGCTATAAGTAGCGTTGCTCGATAAAAGCAGTTTGCCCTAGCATCGTGTAATTCTTGATTTTCGACTCAGGCAGCTTAACCCAAAATAATCAATAGCCTTTCTATTCCGGATATAAATTGCTTCAAAATCAGCGATTTTACGCTACGCAGGCTCGTCACCTTAGTGATACCAAAGCCCCCTCTCCTAAACCACTGATTTTAGTGCGCTTTATACGCTCATCACGAAATCCTATTGATCAATTTGGGCTTAACTAAATATTACTCTTCCGGTTGTAGATAAATGTCATGTATGATACCGGGATTCAGTTCCGTCTGGTAAGCAATCAGAAATTCAGGTCGAATTATCGCTATATCATCTCGAAAACCCGGTTTACTGATGGTCATTTCAAAATCCTTTTGAAGGTCACTCTTTCGGATAAAGACTTTATTGATCTCGGCAGATAAGCGTCTGGAATAAACCAGCTTGCCATCAATCCTCAGCGTCAGTTTAGCCCTGGTCAGGACATGCTCATCTAGGTTCTTATCGAATTTATAGACGGCTATATCAAATTTTTCTGCTTCTATCAGTTTCAAGCCAAATTTCTGGTAACCGAAATCTTCAGGTTGCATATTTTCGGTATTGACCAGTTCGACAGAAAAATTATTCAACTTCCCACTGACCACCTCTACTTCAAAAGGTAGGGTAAATTCTACCAAAGGGGCAAGTGGGCTTCCTGCTGCGGGTACTGCGTAGGTAGTCACATAATCATAATTGGAGATGTTAAGATTGGTGACGGTATAGGTTCCTTCTTGCAGCTTTCTCGTAGAAGTCAGTATACGGCCGTCAACACTGAACAAATCCCCGAATATGATATCGAAGCGTTCCCCGTTGGCATTTTCCATAAAGACGGAAAGAAAACTCTCCTCCAAATCTTCCATTGCGGCAAGTCGGCCTCCATCAGCACCGGTATTCGAAAAGGTCGCTAGACTAAATTGGACCTCCCCTTCGGCAGAAGAGACTACAGGCTCCTGTTCTTCTTCTGAAGAACAGGCTAAAAACAGTAACGTAAGCATCAGCAAGGACCACTGCGGCCATTGCCCAAATTTGTAAAAATTCGTTTTCATAGTAAATATATTAAAAGTATGTAGTCACCAACCGTTATTTTATTATCCCTATTAGGAAAGAGTAGTTCTATTAAAATTACAAAATATAATTTTGTTGCTAAAAAATATATTGACAATATTGCTCTGTGTTATCTTTAAACAGTTTTACTGCTCGATTTAGTCTATTAATTTATAATTTTTTGCTTAAGATTGTCGTTGTAAAGATATTCATTATTCGATTTTTACCATAACATGCCTTTAATAAAACACTATCTTTTTGTTTCGATGCTCCTCATTATGAGCTATTTAAGTGCGAAGGCACAAGATGGCGGCAGTACTTCCGAGTCCGGTACCGGAGATAACATGTTTACTATTGATACTCCTTTGACCATCAACCTTAAAGAAGATGAAGATGAAGAAGAGGTAGTCGCCCCTAAAAAGAAAAAGAGAAAGAAAAAGGTCTTCTATGAAATGAAGACCAGAAAAGGGTATACGAAGAAAGGTTATGGTGAAAGCACCGTTATAGAGCTGTTCTATACGATGAAAAAACCGGAAATGCCCAATCCCTATGTCCGTGATGTCTATTGGTATGATCATAGAAGAAAAGCTATCCGTAAAGGTGGGGAAATCGATTTGAAGTATGGGGAGATACTCCATGGACCCTACGAGAAGAAAAAAGGAGATAAGGTAATAGAAAAGGGAATTTTCTACGTCGGCACCAAACATGGTCGATGGCTTCGGTTCGATAATAAAGACCTTCTATTGGATAAACAAAAATATTACAAAGGCTGGCCCAAAGAGTCACTGGTCAGTTATTATGATGACGAAAGGACGAAAATCAAAGAGGTTATCCCTGTAGAATATGGAGAAAAAGAGGGCAACTATTATTATTTCTTCGAAAATGGCATCCTAGCGGTCAGGGGCGAATACCATTATGATCAAAAAGTGGGAAAATGGACCGAAAACCACTTCAAGACCAAGAGGAGGAAAAAGGTAATACAATACCCCGAAAACCCCTATGACGATACGACCAGGCCCTATGTATGGAGGGAATGGAATATCAAAGGGAAGATTATTTATGAAAATGCCAAAAAAACAGCTAAATCCGCTCAGTGAAGTGATTTAGACTTTTATAATTCCAAGACTAATAAAAGGCATCTTGAAAATGCTTCAATTCCGGTGGGTCTCCAAGGTAAATGGCAATGATATCAAAACGGATAGCTCCGGCCCATTGATAGTCATGGGTATATTGCTCGGCCCCTTCCAGTATTTTTTTCTTTTGCTGTATGCTCACCGCTTCTTCCGGATAGCCGAAAGCAGTACTCGACCTGGTTTTTACCTCAACGAAAATCATCAGCCCATCTCTTTGGGCAATAATGTCAATTTCTGATTTTTTATATCGGTAGTTCCGCTCCAGAATGATGTATTCCCTGTCGCACAGAAAATTGACCGCCATTTGCTCGCCTCTGCCACCTAAAGCTCTATTTTTTTTCATTCATTCAATATTTGTTCTCAACTATTGATTACTTTTGAAGTAAGTAGGATATACATTGTTAAATTAACAAATAATTCATTCGTCTTCTTGCTCTTTATCATCATAATGATCTACATTGCGTGTCGATTGTTCTGATGAACATGAAATTAGGATAAGGGTTTTCCTCCGAAAAGCATCAAGTACTTCAACAAAGGCTCGTAAAACACCCCTTCGACCATTGGTTTTCTAAGGAGTATTGTTTCAGGACATCCGATTGAGTGTAAATCAAATACTTAGTAGATAAAAGATATTTTTTCAATAATTGATTATCAAAAATGCAAACCATTTACCCATTGAAATTTAGCCCCATTTTTAAAGAAAAGTTATGGGGTGGTCATAAAATAAATCACCTTTTGGGAAAGGATTTTTCACCACTGTCCAATTGTGGAGAGCTATGGGCTGTCTCTGCCGTAGATGGCAATGTTTCTACAGTGGCAGAAGGTCCTTTACAGGGAAAGGATATCGTAAGCTTGATAGAAAGCTATCAAGGAGACCTCATCGGGAATAAAGTATATACCCGGTACGGTACAAAGCTACCCCTCCTTATCAAGTTCCTGGACGCCGCCCAGGACCTCTCCATACAAGTACACCCTGACGACCGTCTGGCCCAGGAACGCCACGGAGAGGGAGCCTATGGAAAGACCGAAATGTGGTATATCCTACAGGCAGATGAAGACGCGACTTTGATAACGGGTTTCAATCAACCGATGGAGAAAGAAAAGTATATAGAACATTTCAATAAGGGAAATATAGAACAAATCCTCAATCAGGAAAAAGCAGAGGCCGGAGATGTTTTTTTCATCCCTGCGGGAAGAGTACATACCATAGGCAAGGGCTTATTACTGGCAGAAATACAGCAAACCTCCGACATTACCTACAGGATCTATGATTTTGACCGGAAAGATGCCAACGGAGAACTAAGAGAACTCCATACGGAAGCCGCGCTCGATGCTATCGATTACAAAGAATACGACACTTATAGAACTGATTATCAAGCCAAACCCAACAAATCCAACCCTCTAGTTTCCTGTCCCTATTTCCATACCAGCAGAGTAGATATCAACGAAACCTTGTCCATGGACTATAGTGACATTGACTCCTTTGTCATCTATATAGGCATAGAAGGCAGCTTGAGCATCGTCTATGGAGAAGAATCCATTCAACTGACTAAGGGTGAGGCGATAATGGTCCCAGCGTCCCTGAACAAACTGGAACTGGTTCCTGACAAAGCGGCAAAAGTGCTGGAAACCTATATTCCCTAGACCGGAAAGCTCTTTCGCCATAGGATAAGTAAAGTAAACAGAAGGATAGTACTGCACAAAGGAGATGATGACAGAACACAACATCTCCTGACTTGTTTATGATCTACCTTGCGACATGCTTCTTTTTCCTATTTCATTTTTTCTCGGGTATAAATCAAGATGGCGCGTTCCGTTCACTATTGTATTTTGTTTTCAATGAAATCAATGAATTCACGTTTGACAATGCTTTGCTTGTTTTTCTAAGGAGTCATCGAACTTGCGTTTCATGGGTACTTATGAAGATGATCGGCATGGAAAACGAAATGTAGTATTCCGGTTTTATCACTTCACTGTCAACATAAGCTCCAAATATATAGGCCTAACGATTTATTGTCTAAATTTGATGCGCTATAAGGTATCGCGATGAATCACATAAGGAACAATAAGGTAGAAGTACTTCATCTGGGTGAGGTGGATTTTAAGGAAGCATGGGAATACCAGACAACGCTCTTTGAGCGCACTGTCCAGCTCAAGATAAAAAATCGTAGAGAGGAGCCTGAAAATCAGTCGCCCACGAATAATTTCCTGTTATTCTGTCAGCATCCTCATGTATACACGCTGGGCAAGAGTGGAGCTATGGAACACTTATTATTGAACAAACAGGGGCTACAACAGAAAAACGCTGTTTTTTATGCGATAAACCGTGGGGGAGACATCACCTACCACGGCCCTGGACAACTGGTATGCTATCCTGTCATCGATCTGGAAAATTTCTTTACCGATATACATCTATACCTGCGCCGGCTCGAAGAAGCGGTCATACAGACCTTAGCACATTACGGTATCGAATCGGGGCGCATAGCAGGGCTGACGGGTGTGTGGCTGGGCCATAAGGCCGATGATGGAAACCCCAGAAAAATATGCGCTATGGGCGTGAAGACCAGCCGATGGGTCAGTATGCATGGACTGGCACTCAATGTAAATACGCAACTCGATTACTTTGACCATATCGTGCCCTGTGGTATAGAAGATAAGGCAGTCACCTCTATGGCCAAAGAACTTGGCCGTAAACCTGACTTACGGGAAGTTGAATTTGTGTTACAGAAAAAAATAGCCGACATTTTCGAAATGGAAGTCATTCCTGCTCTTTAGTAGGAAAATCGCCCTATTACTTAGGCCCGAATCACACAACGGAAAATTTCCGGCTATCCAGTTTTCGCAAGACAAAATCCCAATACACAACCTATACCCAGATGAAATTGTTTTGGGACCTACTGAAATGATCAAGAAAATACTGTTCTGCCCGGAACGGTCCTAATGACCGGTCAACAAATGTAGGATTTGTCCAAGACTACGGAACTTCAAATTTCCCATTTCATTTTTTGTTGAGTATAAATTTAACCCAGAATGTTCGTTGGAAATTCGTCATGAGGACTTAAATGGCAATAAATCAGTGGGTTTTGTTGGATTTGGCATAGCACCGCTATGGTGAATTCAAAAAACGCATTCATTTACTGATTTGAAGCCAGTTAAGTCCGGAATAGATTTTCTAATGGACATTTTGGGTTTAACATCAAATCGTGTAGTGAAGCTTTGTTATGAGAACTTACAATTCAAAAAATGCGTACATTTCACTGATTTGGAAGCAGTTTATTCCACAGTAGAAGGGGCCAATGCATGATTTGGGTTAAAAATAACCAAGACCAAAAGCATATAGACAATGAAAAAAGACATCAACAAACCGGAAGTGAAACACGTCACCCTCGCCGTAGCCAGAAAAAAAAATGACACGGGGCATAGTGAGTGGCGCGTATTCATTATCAACAATAATGATTTCACCTTAGAAAATACCTTGGTCGCTTCGAAAGGATACGGCCAAAAAAACGGTGAGGAGCAAAAAACCTCCGTGCTGAGGCACTTTGTGGAAACCGTGGAGGCCAATAGTGTCGCCCTCGTAGAACCTATCGACCCCGGTCTCTTCCACCTGACCAATGAATATTGGCTCAGCTATTATGTAGGGAAAGAGATCTTTGATAAGAAATTCCTCTTTTTGCCCGATAGTATCACCGAGGGAAACCTGCGCTTCGTAGAGGCACTGGATTGCGAAGCGATACTGCATTCCTGAAATCGGGAACCAAAAAGATACCCACATCATCTCTAAAAATCCTGAATGCCGTATTCGTCCCACTCCACTTTGCTATAGCGTATGGATAATAGGAATGTATGTTTATACAAAAGAAAATTTAGATCAGAACAAGTTTAGGGTACCGGTATATCGGCAGATTGATTATCAGTGACTTTCATGATAGAGATGGCCGTTCGAGAGCGCTTATCCACTCTTGAAGCCAGTGGCATTTGGCTCGAAATGATTTACAATACGAGTGAAATGCCCTATATTACCTTCAAATGAACGAGGATATATACAATATACTTTTTCTTGATATCGAAACGGTGGCCTGTTCGGAAAGGTATGATGAACTGGACGAACGTCTCAAAGTACAATGGTCCAGAAAGGCTCATTACCTGAATAAAGAAGAAGGTATGGACGATGCCGAATTTTTTGACCTGAAGGCAGGCATTTATGCCGAGTTCGGAAAAGTGATCACCATTGCGCTGGGGTACTTCAGCAAAAATGAAAAGGCCGAACCCACCTTACGCATCACCACTCTTTCCGATCATGATGAAGCACAATTGCTCAAAGCATTCAAAGCAGTATTGGCCAAGTTTGCCAACGATCATTTGCTACTATGCGCGCACAATGGTAAGGAATTCGACTTCCCCTATCTTAGTCGGAGAATGCTGGTCAACGGTATCCGTCTGCCCGACGTATTGAACCTATCGGGGAAAAAGCCTTGGGAAGTCAAGCATTTGGATACACTTGACCTATGGAAGTTCGGTGATCGGAAGCACTTCACTTCCTTAGAGCTGTTATGCTGTATCTTTGGCATTACCAGCAGTAAGTCCGGCATCGATGGCAGTCAGGTCAACGAGGTCTACTATCGGGAAAAAGACCTAGAGCGGATAGCCGATTATTGCGCACAGGATGTCGCCGCTACCGCTCAGGTATACTTGAAGATGAAAGGTCTGGAAGATATCGATGCCTCGCAGATTCATTTTGTCACTATTCATTGACTCCATGAATACCGTTGTATAACAATTCTCTTTCATTTGAGTTGTAATTAGCAATTAGGTAAAAGTTCAATCATCGAAATGGTCTCAACCTTTTTTGTTTTGAAGCGAACATCAAAGGTCTTTTCCCAACAAAACCCTCTTGGCTTGGTACAACTAGTCTTACCTCATCGTACATAGTCAAAATTAAATGGAAACGGGCTAGCTTTGCAGCCCAAAGAAAATTTTGATCATTTCATTAAACCATAAAAAACGTAAGCAAACAAATGGCAAAAAGTAAGTTTCGCTGGTTGAAGATAACCGGCATAGTGATAGGCGTCCTAGTAGTAGGTGTGTTCGCCTTGGTCTTTTTACTCAGTAAACCACTACCCGAGGGCAAGGAAGGCCCGGCAGCTGATGCGCTTGCCCAAAAGATGCTAGAGGCCATCGATCATCAAGCGTGGAAAAGCACTGGTGCAGTACAATGGACCTTTGCCGAACGGCATCGGTTTATATGGGACAGAAAGCGCCACTTCGTACAGGTGACCTGGGGAGACCATCGCGTACTGGTCGATATCAACAAACAAGAGGGTATCGCCTATACCAACGAAAGTCCCGTGTCCGATGAAGAGAACAGAGCTTTGGTACAAAAAGCATGGGCGTACTGGGCCAACGATTCCTTTTGGCTGAACGCACCCGCCAAAGCTTTCGACGGTGGCACTTCCCGCAAGCTCATACCTATGGAAAACGGCCGACCGGCATTATTGGTCATTTACTCCAGCGGCGGCCTTACTCCGGGAGATGCCTATCTCTGGGAGCTGGACGAACAAGGACTGCCCCTCACCTATAGTATGTGGGTATCCATTATTCCCATAAAAGGGCTAAGTGCCTCATGGGGAGCTTGGAAGGAGACAGAAACAGGGGCCAGAATAGCTACAGAACACCATCTCGGGCCGCTCGCTCTGAAGATCGATGACCTGAAGACCGCTTTGGACCTCACTGAGCTGACCGAAGGAAAAGATATTTTCGGTAGCTTATAAGTATTCCCATATATTTGATTACATTTAACTGTCAGTGATAGGCTGGAATCCCATTTTTTGACCTGATGAACCCAATCTATGAGTAAAAGAAGAAAGAAGCCCATAAAAGGGAAATTAGGCAATGTCTCAGAAAAATTGAAAGCAAGAATCATTAGCTTGCTCAATGCCAACCTGACACAGACCTACTCCACGGCACGGATTGTCAAGAAACTGGGCTTTCGACAAAAAAATATAAATAAAGAAATCCCAAAGGTCCTTCATTCCCTAGAGAAATCGGGCAAGGTCATACAACTGACCAATGGTACTTATAAAAGTGCCAAAGAACCCGAATTCATAGAAGGCATCATCGACCATGTCAATCCCAGGTTCGCCTATTTGATAACGGAAGAAGAGAAAGACGATATCTATATCAAGACCATACATCTGAAAAACGCGATGGACGGTGATCATGTCCGAGCAGTGGCAGCACCTCCCCGACCGGGCAAGAAACCTGAGGGCCAAGTACTGGAAATCCTTAAAAGAGGTAAAAGTCAGTTTGTGGGCCGTATCGAATTCTCGCCCCGCTTCGCCTTCGTCGTTCCCGACAACCGTCGTATACATCAGGATGTCTTTGTCAATTTAGAACATACCAATGGGGCCACCCATAACGATAAGGTCATCGTCGATATCACCAAGTGGCCCGCCACGGACAGTAGTCCGGAGGGCAAGGTCTCCGAGGTCTTGGGTAAGGCAGGAGAAAATGATGCAGAGATACACTCTATTATGGCAGAATTCGACCTGCCCTTCAAGTTTCAGGAGCGTATCATCAGAGAGGCCAATGACATCGATGATGAGATAACAGCAGCGGAAATCGGGAAAAGAAGGGACTTCCGAGAGGTACTTACCTTTACCATAGACCCCGAAGACGCAAAAGATTTTGATGATGCCCTATCCCTGCAAGTACTGGATAACGGAAATTTTGAGGTGGGCATTCATATCGCCGATGTTACGCACTATGTCCGGACCGATAGTAAGCTGGAAGAAGAGGCTTACCGCAGAGCTACCTCTGTCTATCTGGTGGACCGTACCATACCCATGCTACCCGAGCGTCTGTCCAATGGGCTGTGCTCACTCCGGCCCCATGAAGAAAAACTCACCTTTGCTGCCGTTTTCGAACTGGATGCGAAAGCAAAGATACTCAACGAATGGTTCGGAAGGACCATTATCCATTCCGACCGCCGCTTTACCTATGAGGAAGCTCAGGAGGGAATAGAGACGGGCACGGGAGATTATCATGAAGCACTCGGACAACTCAACACCCTAGCGGGCGAACTCAGAAAAAAGAAGTTCGAAAACGGAGCCGTCAACTTTGAGACCTCCGAGGTCAAATTTAAACTGGATGAGAAGGGCAAACCACTTGGGGTCATCCCCAAGGTCAGGAAAGACGCTCACAAACTGGTAGAAGAATTTATGCTCTTGGCCAATAAGCGGGTGGCCACCTTTGTGCATGACATGAAAAAAGGAAAAGAGAAAAATACATTTGTATACCGTGCGCACGATTTCCCCGATCCGGATAAGGTAGGTACTTTCGCACAGTTTGCCAAAAAATTTGGACATGATCTCAGTACGGACACCGCCATGATTTCCAGGTCCCTCAACAATCTGATGACGGATATCGAAGGCAAGCCCGAAGAGAATGTATTGCAGCAGTTGGCCATTCGTGCCATGGCCAAGGCCAAGTATACGACAGAGCCAATGGGTCACTTCGGTCTGGCCTTTGACCACTATTCCCACTTTACTTCTCCGATACGGAGATATCCCGACATGATGGTGCATCGCTTACTACAGCATTATCTGGATGGGGGCAAGTCCGTATCCAAAGAGGAGTATGAGCCGATGTGCATCCATACTTCCGAAAGAGAAAAGAGAGCGGCAGAAGCCGAAAGAGCCTCTATAAAGTATAAGCAGGTAGAATTCATGCAAAGCGTGGAGAACAAGGTTTTCGATGGTATCATTTCGGGAGTGACCGAGTGGGGACTGTTCGTGGAAATCGTTGAGACCAAATGCGAGGGCATGATCAGAATGGTGGATATGAACGATGATTATTATGAGTTCGATGAGCGGAATTATCGTGTTATCGGGCGGAGCAATAAGCGAATGTTTACCTTGGGAGATGCCGTGAAGGTCAGTGTGAAGGATACCGATATCGATCGAAGGACTATCGACCTGAACCTAGAGAAGTCTTCTTAGACTGCGGTCCAGGGCATGCCCCGTTCAACATGCCAATCGCCGTATCCAAAATGGTAGGCATACGGTAAGAGCAGGGCGTTTCCCAAGCACTTCCATATCCGACATTTCTGTAATTTACTGACAAAAACGGTCCTTCGAACACCCTTCAGGCCGAGGGCCATTTGCCATTTCATTTTTTTGTTGAAAACACGTCATAAATTTTCT
Source organism: uncultured Cyclobacteriaceae bacterium (assembly GCA_947492745.1). GTDB lineage: Bacteria > Bacteroidota > Bacteroidia > Cytophagales > Cyclobacteriaceae > Aurantiphycus > Aurantiphycus algarum. The sequence goes on from CANLOE010000001.1 coordinate 86,503, forward strand.
TATTATTGCAGCTAGTTTCCATTAGACCAGGGCCATTTACCCTTAGCGAAGCCAATGATTCAGACAATAGCGCATTTCAGTCAACAGATACAATCGCATCTAGAAAAAAAAGTGTACGGAAATCAACCCGTCGAACTCTACGAGCCTATCCGCTATATCATGGGACTCGGGGGCAAGCGCCTGCGTCCCGCACTGGCCATGATGGCCTATGCACTGTATCAAGATGACCCCGAAAGTATTCTGGAGCAAGCTTGTGCGATAGAAGTCTTTCATAACTTTACCCTGATGCATGATGATATCATGGACCGCGCCCCACTCCGCAGGGGAAAAGCTGCCGTACATGAAAAATGGGATGACAGCGTCGCCATACTCTCCGGTGATGCCATGCTCATTATCGCCTATGACATGCTGCTCCGGACCGCAGCGGATAAATCACTTCGGGCCTTACTGAAATCTTTCAACCAATGCGCTGGCAATGTCTGCGAGGGACAACAGTACGATATGAACTTTGAGGTCAGAACAAGTGTCACTGAGGAGGACTACCTGGAAATGATTCGCCTCAAAACGGCAGTGCTTCTTGGTTTCTGTTTAGAGATGGGGGCCTTACTGGCGGGTGCCGATCAAAAAAGCCAGCGCATGCTCTACGACTTCGGTGTCAATATAGGACTGGGATTCCAGCTCAAGGATGATCTCCTCGATGTATATGCCGACCAGGACAAGTTCGGCAAACAGGTCGGAGGCGATATCATCGCCAATAAGAAGACCTTTCTCTTGATCAAGGCATTGCAGAAGGCCGATACCGACCAAAAAGAAGAACTACAGCGATGGTTATCCCTGAAAGAATTCGATAAAACAGAGAAAGTAAAGGCCGTAACGGAAATCTATACCGACCTGAACATCAAAGAAGTTACCGAAGACAAAATGAACGCGTATTTTGCAGAGGGCTTTCGTTTATTGGATGAGTTAGAGGTGCACGAGACCAAAAAGGCCCTGCTCAGGGACTTTACCCAAGAACTCATCAAACGCGACCGTTAATAGCCCGAGTACTATTTGTCCGTGCAGTATCTTCACACTTTTTAGCATCAGTGTTGCTATCCCCCGCAAACGGGGGATAGTATTTTGAAACAATGCATCTCTTGCCTTTCGAAAAAGTACCCATTACTTTATCCCAAAATGTCCATTAGAAAATCTATTCCGGACATAACTGGCTTCAAATCAGTAAATGAATGCGTTTTTTGAATTCACCGTAGCGGTGCTACGCTGAACCCAAGAAAACGCACTGATGTATTGCCATTTAAGTCCTCATGACGAAGTTCCAACGAACATTTTGGGTTTATACAACCCTACATTCAGATACTACATTTTCTGCTGTTCGGTACAGATTTCAACCCAAAATGAATCTCGATTCTATCCTCCGGAAAAACCCCAATGACCGGATATGCTTCATGACATCTGTGCTGAGCTATTTTCCTGTTCACTGACAATATAGCATAGGTTTAGTCCTTTCCTTCATCCCATTCTCTTATTTATCAATGGTTTTATACAAATTTGGGTTTTAAATGTCGTATAAGATTCCGCGGGTCATTTTGGTTTCAATCAAGGCGAGAACCGCAGGGATAGCAGCGCTATCGCGAGGATGGTCAACGCAGAGTGAAGCAAAATGAACAGGAAGATAGGCGATAGTTAAAAGCTAAGTTTGTATTACCCTCATTTCAACCCAAATTGATCGATAGAAATCGTGATGAGCGTATCAATGGCAAAATATCGGCCATTTGGATTCGTTCGGCATAGCACCGCTATGGTGAATGAAGACCGGTGGGCAAAGCTTCCGGTATGAAGCTATTTATGCGCGGAATAGGTTCTCTATTGATCAATTTGGGTTCAACTGATATTAGGTGCAAGGTTCGATATTAGGGAAAAATTGATAAGCCTTGAGGAAGTACTGCCAAATCTTCGGGCAAACCCTAAGCGTATATAGTTATGTAATACAAATTTAGGTTTTAAATGTCGTATAAGATTCCGCGGGTCATTTTGTTTCAATCAAGGCGAGAACCGCAGGAATAGCAGCGCTATCCCGAGGATGGTCAACGCAGAGTGAAGCAAAATGAACAGGAAGATAGGCGATATTTGAAAGCTAAGTTTGTATAACTTAATTGAAAAAATCATTCGCAAACAAAACATAAAATAAATATTACTATAATGGCAAATTTCACAGTACCCACAAGAGACGAAGTAAGTTCAGACAACCAAGCGATTTTTGATAACTTGAACAAGAACTTAGGTTTTGTTCCCAATCTGTACGCTTACTATGCGAAAAATGATACTGCACTAGGCGATTACCTAGCACTACAGAATCGTAAGAGCACCTTGAAAGCCAAAGAGAGAGAAGTTATCAATCTAGTGACCAGCCAGATCAACGGTTGTGCCTATTGCCAATCCGCACATACGGCACTCGGTAAGATGAACGGGTTTTCCGATGAGCAGATTTTAGAAATCAGAGGTGGAGAAGCCAGTTTCGATAACAAATTGGATGCTCTGGCCAAGTTCACTGCCAGTGTGGTAGAAACCCGTGGCAAAGCCAGCGAAGCCGCCAAAGATGCTTTCTTCGCCGCAGGATATACCGAAGCCAATATGATCGATGTGGTCATCGTTGTCGGGGACAAGATCATCAGTAACTATATACATAACCTGACCGATTTTGCTATTGATTTTCCTTTAGCACCTTCATTGGACACGGCCAACGCCTAATCGGATTCAGGAACAGATACGGGCCATGCCAAAAGGGACATGGCCCTTTTTTCCAACCTTTTAAATTTTTATGCTATGAAACATTCTGCCTTTCTCCACACACTCGTCCGTACCTTCAAAGGACAGAAACAACGAAATCCGAATGTCGCCTGCGCCAACTGCTGGGGCTATCAGGAATACAGCGACAAGGTCCGCAAGCACTTCCGACTGAAACAAATCGACATTCGAAACAAAGTATCCAAGAACTCTTTTATCAATGCCTTTGTCGCTGTGCATATCGACGGCATTAAATAAATACGGATGGGACCCTGTATCCGATGTCGCGGGCCTGGATTCGTCCTTCTTTCAGAGTAAAGGAAATACTGGATTTGCATTCCGCAATTTGGAGTAACCTGAGGACAATACTAAGGCTGAAAACCAAATTTCAGCCCTTCGAAGTCCGCCACCTGACCGGCAAGATTCTGAACGGGTGAAGTTCGAGCAAGTACCCGAAGGTCAGTTGATAGTGTACTATTCGAACGGTCGCAAATTTTGTAGTCAGCTATGACCCCTGCTGTATCCCTGTTGACGCAAAGCACGAAACAGCGTCGGAGGGTTTCGATACGACCGTTGGATATCAATTTATACCCAAAAGCAATTGATTTGGAACCGGTTTTTCTAGAAAAGCACTATGTTCATCGTATATATCTCGAATAATACAAATTTGGGTTTCAAATATCGTATAAGATTCCTCGGGTCATTTTTTTTCAATCAAGACGAGCACCGCAGGGATAGCAGCGCTATCCCGAGGATGGTCAACGCAGAGTGAAGCAAAATGAACAGGAAGATAGGCGATTTCAACCCGCATTATATATTAGAGCCTAGTTATGAGGGTTTAACCCAAAATGATCAGTGGACAATATACCTCTTCTTTTTAAGGCTGCTTGACTTGTCTATTTCCCTAACTTCCTTCTCTTGGGCATAAAAGGTTATTTGAGTGCTATGCCATTTATTTCACTTTTCTTAAGTATACCTATACAGAATCCTCAAAAACTATAACGCAGACCTACCTGAGCCTGCCACCTGGAGTTCAGTGGGTCTACCTGCCATGGAGTTCCCGAGGGGTTCTTGAACTGAAACTGTGGCCGATTATCTTCCAGCCCGACAAAATCCAGCAGGGGAAAAGAAGAGTTCAGGACATTCGGCACAAAGGCCTGTCGGCCCCAGTCCCTGTAGATGAGGTTCAGCGCATTGATAATGTCCAGCGTGAAGGCCAGTTTTCTCCCTTTCTTACCCATAGGAATTTCATGGGCCAAACGCAGGTCCACTTGTCCGTTCCAAGGAGTTCTGGCCCCGTTTCGCTCGGCATAGCTGCCGCGCCTTTCTCGCAGGTAATCGCTATTTTCAATATAGCGGTCCAGTTGGACCCATTGTTCTTCAGCGCTCACCAGTATCTCCGAGCCGGCATCCACAATATCGACCAGTACAATGTCCTCAGCTTTTTCAGGGATAAACAAGAGGTCGTTTTGACTGGAACCATCGTTGTTTACGTCACCCACGTAGGTAAAAGAGAAGGGACTTCCCGAACGGGCTGTCACGACGATATTGACCCTGCTCTGCTGCCCGTTGGCCCAAGTAGTATGATAATCTGTAGCTAAGACCGTATTATGACGCAGATCAAAGTTGGAATAGGCCAGTGCGGGTGCATTACTGTTCAGGGACTGGTTCCAGTTGAAATTAGCGGCCAGCGAGTTCCTGACTCCGTTCGAGATGTCCTTGCTCTCTCCATAGGTATAGTTCAAAAAGGTATTGAGATGTGCACCCAATCGCTTTTCGACGCCCAGTGTGAGGTTGTATTGGAAACCTTGGTCCGTATTGGTCAGCAAAAACACATTCGTAAAAGTATCGTTGATTTTCTTTTCTGTTCCAGAGCCTTGGTATCTCCATCGGTCATCGGCACCCTCAAGCCTTTGTTGATTGTCCCGAAGGTTGATAGAGCGGAAAAGGACCGCATCCAGTACGGCCGAATACATCATGGATAAGGAGAGCTTCAGGTCATCTTTGGGCCTCCAGTCCAAGGAGAGGGAAGAACGCCAGGTCCGGGGCAGTTTGAAGTCATTGTCCACCAGATTGACTTCCGTCAGTCCGTCCTGCGTGGCCCTCAGGTCAGAGAGGTTTTCCGTGATTTCCAAAGAGCCACTGGGTCGGAGGTCTATGTTGCCATATTCCACCCCGGAGATATAATGAGAATAGGCGTACCAGGCAAAGGGAATCCTACCCGAAAAGAGCCCCGAGCCTCCATGCCACTGCCAGCGCCCCTCGCTGTCCAGCTGATAGTGAAAACCCAATCTCGGGTTGAGCTGTGGCACTCCTCCGAAATCATTGTCAAAATGAGAAAACTCCCGTGTAGCTACAACGGTGGGGTTAATGGGTACTTTCTCGGGATGTAGCTGCATGTCGATGCGCAGTCCTGCCGTCAATGACAGGCGTTCGCTGACCTTAAACCGGTCCTGTGCGTAGAGACTCAATAGAAATACCTTGAAATCCGCCGAAGGTTGATTAAGGTTGAAGAAATAGTCATTGTTTTCCCTATTGTACACACCGCGTATCCTTCTGGGCCTATCGTTATAGAAATCCTCCACAGAGCGGTACTCCCAGCGGCCGTTCCAAGCGGTCAGGAAGCGGTACTCGATATCCATGAACTCATTCTGGGTACCTAAAGTAAAAGTATGCCTTCCTTTGTACAGGTTCAGGTTATCAGTGAACTGTGTGGTATTGACCTTGACTCCGTAGACAGAAGCTTCCCGATAGGTTCCGGCGAAAATGGTATTGGAGGTATTATAGGTAATCCGCAGGTGCGGAAACACCCTACCTTCAAAACTACGGGTATCATTGATGGTATTGTGTCCGATAATCAGGTGGTTGTCACTATGATGTCCAAGGCGGCTTTTCAGCTCCATGACCGCGCTATTATTGCGACTCTCATGCGTAAAACCCTGATTTCCGAAATTAAGAAAATTCGAACCCCGCTCTAGGTTCTCCGAGGAGGCCTTGACAAAATTATCCCTCAGTGTCAGCTGATGCCTGTCGCCGATATTATAGTCCAGCCGTACAAAAAATTTATCGCTGACCCGGTCAGTGGAAGCATCTCCAAAGGTACCCGGGTCATAGCCGTACCTTGTCCTCAAGGTATCGGCGATGCGCTGCGCCACATCGAAGGGTATGTTCGTGTCCGGGTCTCCGGGGCGATTGAGGACGGGTTCATTGCGGCGGGTATGTTCATAATTGATAAAATAAAAGAGCTTGTTCTTTTTGAGTGCACCCCCCAAGCGAAACCCGGATTGAATATCGAAATAATCCGCGATAGGCGTCCGTGCTTCATCGATACTCCTTCCCGTAACCCACTGATTTCTACCGAAGGTGTACACCGAACCTTCCAGTATATTCGTGCCGCTTCGGGTGACGGCATTGATATTGGCCCCGGTGAAGTTGCCCTGTCGGGTGTCAAAAGGAGCGATGGCTACCTGAACCTGAGCGATGGCATCCATACTGATGGGCTGTGTTCCCGCCAGCGCTCCCGGTGTTCCCGAAGCGACACTGCCCGCTGCGCCCGAAGCGGGCTCCTGAAAACCGACCGCATCGTTATTAGAGGCACCATCGATACTTAGACTGTTAAAACGGTAATTATTTCCTCCAAAAGCGCTCTGGTTTCCTTGAGAACTCATACGAGTGGCTTCTTGTAGGCTTCGGTTCAGTGAGGGGATATTTTCCAATTGTTCCCGACTGATATTGGCCGTGATGCCCATATCGGCACCCTCTGCCACTCCGTCTTTTTGACCGACAATCTCCAAGGTCTGCAATGCTTCCCGTTTTTCCATCAGTATAAAATTGGCCTTTTTTGCGATACCCAAAGCAAGGTATAGATTCCTCAGGGTGTCGGCGCTATAGCCAATATAGGTACAGACGAGCGTGTAAGGCCCTCCTACTTTCAGATTGGACAAGGTGTAATCACCATTGTCACGGCTCACCGTTGGGTACTGTGTGCCGGTAGGCTCATGAACAGCCCTGATATAGGCACTGGGAAGTGGGAGTCCATTCTGTTCTGTAATCTTTCCTTCGATAGTGGAGGAGGTAATCTGTGCTTTGACAGTACCGTGATAGGGCAGTAGGAAAATTACTACCGCCAGTATGCGCAATGCGATATAGAATTTCATTATATAAGATTATGGGACATTCTTGTCCGTAGTGGATAAGTGATAACAAAGGTTGGGAACCTTCATACGAAAGCAGGACATCCCATTTTCAGCTCACGCGAAAGTGATAGAAAAACAATCTACTTCCATTTGGACCACAAGAGACCCATAAAGTCAAACAATAGACCAAATGCTGTTTTTAACCCGGATCATACATTGAAGAATCTACTGCGGATCTAAATAGCTGCAAACCGGTCGTTGCACTACGTTTTTTGAAGTCACCATAGCGGTGCTATGCTAAATCCAATAAAACTCCCTGATTTATGGACATGTAAACCCTCGTTACGAAGTTCCAACGCATGGTCCTTGAACCCAAATAAGTACCCAAGAAAATAAAAGGTATACCGATCAAAACAGCTTCTAATACAAATTTAGGTTTTAAATGTCGTATAAGATTCCGCGGGTCATTTTGTTTCAATCAAGGCGAGAACCGCAGGAATAGCAGCGCTATCCCGAGGATTGTCAACGCAGAGTGAAGCAAAATGAACAGGAAGATAGGCGATATTTGAAAGCTAAGTTTGTATAAGTCAACATGTGGAATTACCGAAGTACATCGTAGAGACGGATATCGCTACCGAGAAGGGAAAAGGGGGTGGTCTGGATTGTAAAACAGCGACTATCTTTCGGATAGGAAAGGAAAAGTCATAGGGTCGATGAAGTATAGTTCTTGGTTTTAGGATTTTCAGGACGGCTTCCTTTAACCAAGCCAAGGGTGAAGCTGCATTCTGTTGAACTTCATGAATGAACCTCCAGAGGTCTCCGAAACTGTCGATATCTCCCAGAGAAGACAGCACAGCACTATCCTCGACAAGGAAGGTATTTTGAGCGGCCTCGAAAAGCCCATTGGTAGACCAGGGCAAAGCTTCGAAAGCGGTAGCATCAAAGGTTGTGCGGTGCAGACCGATGAGATAAAGGCCTCCATCTTCTGCAGGGCCAAGGACAAGCGGGCTTTTTTCCAAAAGTGCCTGTGCTTCCAAAAGCCGGTCGGCCTCCAGTCCGGGACTATCGTTACCGATAACGATGAGTTTTTCATAACCCTTGTCGAAAATCGCCCGACAGGCATGACTCAGTCTTTCCTGAAAACTGATCCCTACCTGCTGCTCGGAATAAAAGGGGAAACAGGGCAGCCCTGTAGCAGCTATCGTTTGTTTCGAATGTGCTATCAGATACCCCGCCAGAAGTGTATCTTCCTTCAGGCTTTTCCCACCACTTAGGGGTTTCGCCAAAGCTTCTTCCCTTGGATTACGGGTAAAGAGAAGAATAGCGGTATCCAGTGTCTTATTTTCGTACATAGGTCGATATCCTTGATCAGGCGGAGTCGGGAGCGGGAAACAATTTGATAACAACAGGCAAACAATTCGTTAAAGTTAATGAACCTTGACGGGTATAGCGTCATATCAGCGACATTAGGACTGATTTTTGTTCACCTCCAATTGGAATCCCACACCGTGATAATTGATGATTTCTATGTTAGAGTCTGCTTTGAGGTATTTTCTCAGCTTCGATATGAACACATCCATGCTTCTGCCCAAGAAGTAATCATCGTCTCCCCATATTTTTTTAAGAATGTCCTCCCGCTTGAGGATCTTGCCCTTTTCTTGACAGAAAAGGTTCAGGATATCGGCTTCTTTCTGCGTCAGTTTGCGCTCTTGACCATCGATCATCAACCGTAGCCCCGCTGCATCAAAAGTATACCGGCCTATGGCGTACCGCTCTGAGGTCGCTGACTGTTCCTTACGGCTGCGTTGTAGAAAGACGCTTATTCTCAATAGAAGTTCTTCGATGTTGAAGGGTTTGGTCATGTAGTCGTCCCCACCTTTGACAAAGCCCATGATCTTATCCTCCTGCATCACTTTGGCCGTTAGGAATAGGATGGGTATGTCTTCGTTTTTGCTCCGTATCTGCTCTGCGAGAGAGAAACCATCCTTTTTGGGAAGCATGACATCTAATATACAGAGGTCGAAATTTTCTTTTTGAAAGGTGTCCCAGCCCAGCTCCCCATCGCTACAGAGGATCACCTCGAAGCCTTTGGCCAGCAGGTTATCCTGAATGACAAAGCCCAGGTTCTTATCGTCTTCCACTAACAACAACTTATTTTTTTGCATTTTACTGATCTTGAGGTAGAACAAAGGAAAAAGTAGCCCCATTGCCCAAGCTACTGGACAGGTCAAAGGTCCCTCCATGCGCACGGATAACAATCGCTACATAGTGCAGGCCCAGCCCGAATCCTTTCACATCATGTACATTGCCCGTAGGCACACGGTAGAACTTTGAGAACACCTTTCGCAAATGCTCTTCGGCGATACCGATACCATTGTCCTTTACGGTCAGACCTAAGTGAGCACCTTTATTCTCGGTCGAAATATGAATCTTAGGTACCTCTTTACAGTATTTTATGGCATTATCGAGTAGATTGTACACAATATTCGTCAAGTGGAGGCGGTCGGCCATGAGAAAGGGATTTTTTGCGTGGAACTCATAGTGTATCTCCGGTTTTTTATCTTCAAAAGACAGCTCGATATTGGCGATGGCATGCTTCACCAGCTCATGTAGGTTCAGTTTTTCTTTTTTCAGTCCGATATCCTCTTTGTCCAGTGCGGCTATCTGTAGCACCCGTTCCACCTGCTTTTTGAGTCGTTGGTTTTCGTTTTGGATGATAGTGGCATAGTTGAGCAGGCGTTCGGGACTATGGACGATGCCCGGGTGTTTCAGTACCTCCGTGGCGATGGCGATAGTGGATATCGGTGTTTTGAACTCATGGGTCATGTTATTGATGAAGTCCTTCTGAATTTCCGATAGGCGTTTCTGTCGGAAGATGACGAACAGCGTATAGGCAAAAAACAAAATGACAAAAAGTAGTACCACTGTAGAGAATATCCATATTCCCATCCTATTGATGAGGTAGCTGCCCATGGTAGGGAAATTGACCCCGAAGTAGTAATTCTGCTTGTTCCACTTGGGCAAGGTCCTCGACTTATCGGCTTCGTTTTCATCGAGAGAGACATAATTGCCGTAAACCATTTTATCCGTATTGCAATCGTAGATGCCGTATTCGAAATCCACGGCGATATCCCTTTTCGAAAATTCGGCCTTGAGCATGGCCTCCACTTGTTGCACATCGATTTCGCTATTGACCATCACCACATAATAGTTGCTGGACAGCTGCTGTATCGGGTCCTCCTTGGGCGGTGGCAGGTGGCTGATCTCAAAAAAGTGCTCGGCTACATTGTGCAAGGCGATGTTGACGTCCCGTTCAAACTGATCGTTGACCAGATTGAATGCCTTCTGCACCCAGTACAGCTGTGTTACCGTAATGCCCACGATACAAAGTATCGCCAGAACGATGACCAGACGTAATGTGTTTCTTTTCACAGCATGGTGGTTTTTGGAGGATACAACGACGATGCCCCTTTGTCCGAGAACGATTTTTACCTATCCGAAATCGAGCAATAAACAGAGGCCTTTTGTATCCAAAAAACTCCGGACACGCTATAAATCTAAGGCAATTTTCAGTGAAATATCGATTTTTAACAAGCCATTAACAAGAAAGACTATCAACGGGAAAGAAAGACCGAGGTTATTGACCCCGCATGGTTCATTGAACCCAAAACGATCAATAGAGAACCTATTCCGTGCATAAATAGCTTCATACCGGAAGCTTTACCCACCGGTCTTCATTCACCATAGCGGTGCTATGCCGAACGAATACAAATGGCCGGTATTTTGCTATTTATACAAATTTAGGTTTCAACTGTCGTATAAGATTCCGCTGGTCATTTTGTTTCAATCAAGGCGGGAACCGCAGGGATAGCAGCGCTATCCCGAGGATTGTCAACGCAGAGTGAAGCAAAATGAACAGGAAGATATGCGGTATTTGAAAGCTAAGTTTGTATTATACGCTCATCACGATTTCTATCCATCAATTTGGGTTGAATTCAATATAATACTCCCCAGAAATAGGACCGTTCGCTAAGGTTACATTTAAATGATAACTTAGTAGAGAACGATGAAAAAGACAAGAAGAAAGTTCACGAACGAAGTCAAGGCCAAAGTGGCCATTGAAGCTATCAAAGAACGCCATACGCTCAACCGGCTGAGAAACTCGAAATCCACCCTACGCAGATCGCATAATGGAAAAAAGAGCTTCCTGGCAAGGCCGCGGGAGTGTTCGATGGGAAGAACAGACCCAGGGAAGAATCCATTGACCTAGACCGACTGTATTCTAAAATTGGCCAACTGGAGGTCGAGCGTGATTTTCTAAAAAAAGCTTAAGGAAAACAGGTCTGTTGTAATGTTGCGCTCCATGGTCGATTCACGGGATTGTGCCCTCTCAGTCCGTAAACAGTGTCATCTGTTGGGTATCCACAGGAGCGGTGCCTATTATGTCCACAAGCAGGAAAGCGCCTTCACTGATGCTCATGGACAAGGTGGACAGGTGGATGCCGGAAGAACCTACCCTGGGGGTGATAGGCATGGCCGACCTGTTCAGGGATGAAGATATAGTTGTGAACCCCAAGCGGGCCGGGTATCCGGTGCGCTTGATGGGACTGATGGCCATCTACCCGAAAAAGAACCTCTCTGCATTGGGCGGGGCAAAATATACCCACCCCTATTTATTGAGGGGATTGCCGATAAATAGGCCCAATCAGGTGTGGGCCATTGATATTACCTACATCCATGCGCAAAGGGTTCATGTACCTGACCGTCATTATTGATGTTTACAGCCGTAAGATAGTCGTTGGGGGCCGGGCAGTTCCTTGTCGAACGAGTGTGGCCTGGAAGTGCCTGAACGGGGGATCGAAGAATATGGCAGGCCGACATCGTCAATTCCGATCAAGGGGCCCGGTTTACGTGCAAAGAATGGGTATCAGGACTGAAAGGGGCCCATATCAAAATCAGTATGGATGGGAAAGGAAGGGCCATCGATAATATTTATATAGAGCGTTTCCGGAGAACATTAAACCCAGAATGTTCGTTGGAACTTCGTCATGAGGACTTAAATGGCAATAAATCAAGGCGTTTTATTGGATTCAGCGTAGCACCGCTACGGTTAATTCAAAAGACGCATTCATTTACTGATTTGAAGCCAGTTAAGTCCGGAATAGATTTTCTAATGGACATTCTGGGTTAAAGCAACGGTATGTATATTTAAACCCAGCGGAGGACAGACTGGAGCTGTTCAAGGGGATACAACAATTTATGGACAGATATAATAACAGGAGACATCAGGGAATCGGTAAGGTAACCCCTGATCACAAATACCAAAATGCTGCTTGATACTAATGAAAAAAAAACTTAAACCGGCGAAAAACCGGCCCTAACATTGGGGAGTGCTATACGGTGTTGAAAAAGCACAAATAGCAATATGCCCTTCTGATCTAGAATTCCAAACCTGTTTCTGCTAAAGTTCTATAAACCAAAATTTTGCAACATTCCCTTCCATAAAAACCCATTTTACCGGACCATGGGCATCAATCGTAAATGCTTGACAAAAAAAAACAACAAAGGCCGGCAAGATTGCTGTCCTTTTTGATCAACGGTAAGTTTCCGGAAATCGAACGAAATGGGAAAAGTGTGAGAGTGAGAGCGAGGTCTGAGAAACAGAGTGATTGTCCCGCTCTCGCTCTCACAACACTCTGCTTAGCACCGGGAGTGCGTCCAATATCGAATTTTTTGGCCGATTTGAGGGTTGTGGAGGGATTTTGATTATAGAAGTAGTCTTTAATCGTTGGAACTTCGTCATGAGAACTTAAATGGCAATAAATCAGGGCGTTTTCTTGGATTCAGCGTAGCACCGCTACGGTCAATTCGAAAAATGCATTCATTTTACTGATTTGAAGCCAGTTAAGTCCGGAATAGATTTTCCAATGGACATTTTGGGTTAAAGGTTTGGGTAGCGTATTTAAAAGCTGAGTTTGTATAATTCGTGATATGGGATAAAATGTCCCATATCACCCTAACGTGTACCAATTTTTGTATATTTGGTACACAACCAGTAAATATGGGACAAAAGGCACCTTATCGACCATTGGAGAAATTACCCCCGAAAATAGAGTGGACCGAAACCATGGCCATATTGAAAGCAGATGCCAAGGCGGCCAGTGCTCTGGGCGAACTCAAGGGTATAGCAAAGACGATACCGAATCAGAAAATGCTGGTCAATGCCATCGTACTACAAGAGGCCAAAGACAGCTCCGAAATAGAAAATATCATCACCACACAAGATGAACTCTATAAAGCCATTTCCACCAGCCAAACCCAGTCCCCGGCCATAAAAGAAGTGGTCAACTATAGAAAAGCCATTTTTAAAGGGTACGATATCATCAAAGAAAATGGATTTATCAGATTGTCCGATGTATTGGAGCTGCAAGCATCAATTTTAGAGAACAATGCAGGCATCAGGCAATTGCCCGGGACTGTCCTGAAAAATGATACTACCGGCGAGGTAGTGTACACTCCTCCTCAGCGTAAGGATGAAATACTTGAGTTGATGAGCAACTTTCTGGAACATTTCAATGCTCAAAACACATCAGTGTCACCTTTGATCAATCTTGCCGTACTGCATTACCAATTCGAGAGCATCCATCCATTCTATGATGGAAATGGGAGAACAGGAAGGATATTGAACATTCTTTACCTCATCATAAATGGACTTATAGATGTTCCCATCCTGTACTTAAGTTCGTACATCATATCCCATAAAAAGGAATACTATCAATTGCTCAATGCCGTCAATCATAAAAATGAGTGGGAAAAGTGGATACGCTACATGCTCAAGGGAATTGAGGTAACGGCCAAGAACACTATTCAAAAAATTGATGATGTCAATCAGTTATTGAACGATACAATACAATTGACCAAAGAAAAAGCCCCGAAGACCTATAGTAAAGAGCTGGTTGAACTGTTGTTCGAGCAGCCTTATTCCAAAATAGACCATGTAGTCAATCGATTGGAAGTGGAGCGGAAGGCAGCCTCCAGGTACCTAAAGCAAATGGAAAAAATAGGGGTTTTGACAAGCCAAAAAGTCGGAAGGGAGACCATCTACATTAACAGTAAGCTGATTACGGTATTGAAAAAGCACAAATAGCAATATGCCCTTCTGATCTAAAATTCCAAACCTGTTTCTGCTAAAGTTCTATAAACCAAAATTTTGCAACATTCCCTTCCATAAAAACCCATTTTACCGGACCATGGGCATCAATCGTAAGCAACTGACTTTCAAAAAATAACAAAGGTCGGCAACATTGTTGACCTTTTTGATCAACGGTAAGTTTCCGGAAATCGAACAAAGTGGAAGTATGTGTTTGAGGGTGAGAGTGAGCGTGAGTATTGAGAAGCAGAGTGATGTGTCTCGCTTTCGCTCGCACAACACTCTGCTTAGTACCAGGAGTGTACCCAATATCGAACTTTTTAGGGGATTTGAGGGCTGTGGTGGGGTTTTTAGAATAGCTCTTCTAAACAGCTATGAGTACAGTATAACACTTATAAAATACTGCTTAACATTTGTTCATTTAGATCCAGTATCTGGCAAAGGACTATTAGTTTTGAAGTGACATCGAAAATAGCAGACATCATGTACACTTCATCTAAAATCTTACCAATATTTTTAGGCCGAACCTCCAGTATTTATAATATAGCCTTTTAAAGAAGTGACCAGTCAGAGACACTCAAACTGATGCGTGTTGAGTAATTTATCAATGCAAGATTTTAATTGGTTAACAGTCATAGTTGTTTTTAGAACCTTACAACGGAGGAATAGCTTTGCTCCTTGTTTTGGCGAACGGGCAGCTACTATTCATCATTTTTAAGGTGTTCGATACTATCGTTCTGAGTTCCATTTGCAACCCTTTTTGTGATTTTAACTTTTGAGAAATTGGGTTCGGTGTTTTTTATTTCAAAGCTTGAAATTTCAACTTCTTGTATTTCATCGCAGTGATTTCTAGAGACTTCCCAAGAACAAAAGAAAGGGGTGGAATCCACATGCTTCCAAATGTAATCGTTTGTTGCCCAATTTGAGCCATATATATTCATGTACTCATCTTTCAATGACACATCTCCTTTAAGTACATTGAATAGATATGGAATTTTCTCAATGCCAAGCATCATGAATAAGTCTCCATACCAGATCCATCGAGGATTTTCTTGTGGTTTATACCTTCTAGATGTGTAGACACCAGATTGAGTAGTAGTCCAATTCAAGGACTTGTTGAATCTATCCAACTCTGAAACCGTGCAGATTCTGGATGTTCTAAATTGATAACGATTAAATATTTTACCATCCGCTCTTCTCTTTTTAACGATGCATAATATTGGGCCTTTAGAAGACAGTTTGATGAGTACAGCAATTGAGAAGATGACAGGGCTGAGTATAAAAATGGTCAAGGATGAGGTGATGATATCCAACCCCCTTTTCCAAATTGGTGCTGCTGTAATCTTCGAAAAATAGCTTTTACTAGTGACAACTTTAAACCGATTGTTTACATGAATATGTTTGGTGTTTTTAAAAAGCTCATTGTCTTCTTGCAACCCAACGGCTTTTCTAAGACCAGCTTCCAAGTCTTCCACAAGATTAGTATTTGGTCGTGTTGTATTGCCTTTCTTAATCATGAATAATTTTGTCGCTTCAATAAATTTCCTTTCATCCTCATTTATCATGTTTAAGACGTCTTCTCCACAAGTAATTTCCTCATGGTTCTTTTGCTCTACAATTCCGGCTAGGACATCTTGGCAAAAAGGACAGGTATCTATATGGGACCTTAGTTCTTGGCGATTATCTTCATCAAAAGCAAACTTTACCAGAGCACTGAAATCTGGGCATTCGGGCTGCGGACTTTTACGGTTAAATATTGTAATGTTCTTCATCCTACAAACACTTTGATTATGTCCTCTTTAGAGCTTTTATTCTCTTTTATGATTTTTCTAGCATCTCTTAGGTAAGCCCTAACTGTTGATAATGTTTTACCCATATCAACAGCTATTTCGGCACACTTGCTACCCTTTGCTACTTCTACAAGAGTATAAGCTTGGTTATGAGTCAACGTCTTTGGTCTAATCTCTTCAGTCAAGTATTGATATAGTCTTTCATGTGCTTCCTCCATAGCCAGTTCGTAATTATTCGAGAAAATTTGCTGATGGACGACTTTAAAGGCCGAATCGTTATAGGGTAAGAACAAATGCTGACTCCCTAGTCTATATTTTTTCATTATATCATAACTAGCTCTAGTAACTGAAGTACAAAGATAATTCTGGAGGTTTTTGAAAGGCATTTGAGGTGGTTTTCTAATACGTATCAGAACGGTATTGGTAGCCTCATTTGCCAAATGGCGATTCTTTACTATTCTATAAGCAATAGCTGTAAGATACTCGTATATTCCAGTTTCAAGGAAACTTCTATAGTAGTATTCATTTTTAGTTGAGTAGAATCGATTAAGCAATTCTGTCATTTTATCAAATTTTCCAGTCATTTGTTAGAGTATTTAATAATATAGACGGGGAAAAGAAAAAAGTAGGGGTGGATCTACGGGGATTCCTGTTAATTATGTCATAAAATGCTGTTCAGTTATGGTTAAAGCGGTTTTATTTATTACATATGCTAATAGTGGTATTATTGTTTAAAACATACACTTATAATGAGTTGGGGAGGTTTTCAGCTCCTTAATTGAAAATCAAAAAGATGATTAATTATTATAAACTCGACAAAATAATCGAGCGGAACAGTATTCTGACAGATAATTACAATAAAGGCGAAAAAGATGCATTTCTCAATTTTCTTGATAGTATGCAGGAAGCGATGGATTTATGCTATTTCATCCTTGAGAGTAAGGTAAAAGCAGCCATGAGGCACTAAGCAAGGAAAAATTATGTGATTAATATAGTATCTGCGCTTGAGCAATTTTTTAAGCAAGTGATAAAGTATCACTTGGCTGAATATGACAATAATTTGAAAGAACTCCTGAGAGAAAAAATCACACTTTGGGAAGCATCAAAGTTATTTTCAGAAGAAAAAGTAAAGCTTAGAGATATTGTTGCTAGCTTTTATTCCTTTCAAAGTTTGGAAGAAATTAACCGAGTTATGTCAATTATTTTGGGTCAAGATTTCATCCGCCTGATTGGAAGCCGTGACACCAAAGATTATATTCCAAGGAATAAAATGACAAAATCGTTTGTCTTGGACAGAGACGATCCGGAATGGAAAAGTGACCTAAGCGAACTATTTGACCTCAGACATAATTTCGTACATCATACAAGCAAAAAAAGAAAATTGTCTCAAAAGCAGTTGAATCGTGTGATAAATCCAGTGTTATTCGTAATCATGACGATGTTGCATTCCTTACAATATAAAAACTGGGATAAAGTGTAGTGGATTTGGGGCTGTGTTGGGGTTTTGAACCAAAATATTTCCCTCTTTTCAGAGTCACTCACAGAGGACTCTGAGGCTTTTGTTGTTTGAAATGCAATATTGTCTAAATATGCCTTTCCAAAAACTTCAACCGTTTTGATATACAGTGAGCTTCTGAAAATCAAACAAAGTGAGAAATGGAGTGAGTTTGAGAGTGAGATTAGAGAAGCAGAGTGATGTGTCTCGCTTTCGCTCGCACAACACTCTGCTTAGTACCAGGAGCGGGACTTGAACCCGCACGACCCGAGGGTCATCAGATTTTAAGTCTGACGTGTCTACCAATTCCACCATCCCGGCAGGGTATGGGAGTAAATGAATCTAGACGCTATTATCTTAAATAATAAGGTCTTTTTTTCTTTATTAAATTAGAAATGAATACTTATCTGCATTCCTGCAAATACTATCTATAGATGAATAGTGGATAATCTTCAGGGATGTAGAGCTATATCAGCACCATAACCTCATATTGTAAAAAAGAGCGAAAGACGGGATTCGAACCCGCGACCCCGACCTTGGCAAGGTCGTGCTCTACCAGCTGAGCTACTTTCGCTTTTATTTTTTTAGAATATCAGTCTATTTAAAGAACGTTTTCTGTACTGATTCCCTTAATTGGAATGCAAATTTAATGAAGTGTTTTGAATATGCAACCCCTGAAAGAAAAATTATGCAGATTTTTTATATTCCGTTCTTCCCCGTTGTTCTTGTGCCAGTAATTTGGCGTGCTCCTTGTCCTTAGAATACTTGATATGATTTGGCACTCCTTTCAGGTCCCAGACCAGCCCCACGTAGGAGAACAATTTGAGTACATAAAAGGTAATGTCCACTTCCCACCAGAAGAACCCTTGCCGTGCCGCTACCTGATAGTAGTGATGGTTGTTATGCCAGCCTTCGCCCAATGTCACCAAAGCCAGCCAAAAGTTATTTCTGGACTCGTCTCCGGAAACGTAGCGTTGATTGCCAAATTTGTGAGACAGGGAATTGATGGTAAAAGTACCATGGTACAGGATAACCGTACTCAAAAAGAATCCGACAAACAAAGTCGATAGCCCTCCTTCAACACTGAACATCGTCAATACACTGCCCCCATTGACCCAGCCACCCAAGGCCATGACCGCCAGTGCCATTATCAGTGGTGGTAACAAGTGATATTTGTTCAGCCACACCAGTTCGGGATATTTTGCGTAATCACCGATCAACTTATAATCAGTCTCCTTATAGTCCGGACCGACAATCCAGCCCACATGAGAATACCAAAAGCCATAGAGCTTCATCGAATGCGGATCCTCCGGGGTATCACTGGTACGGTGATGTACACGATGGTGTGCCGCCCACCAGAGCGCCCCTTTCTGTACCGAAGTCTGCGCCATAAAGGCGATAATAAACTGAAAGACCCTAGAGGTCTTGTACGATTTATGGGCAAAATAGCGGTGATACCCTCCGGTAATCCAGAACATTCTGGCAAAGTACAGTACTGCGCAGACTATCCAATCGAAAACAGTCGCCCCTGTCCAAAATGCGGCCAAAGGCAATAAATGAATCACTATAAAGTTGATTTCATGTTTCAGCTTAGGTTTGTTTCTTTCTTGTAATACTATTTTTTTTTCCGTCATTTTTCACTTTTTAATTAGGTGTCAGCACCTTTTCAGCTGCAAAGCTATTGATTATAAGAACAGTTTCAAAGCGTAAAAAGTGCAATTGCTTACATCCGAACATCTCAAACCGACAGCAATGACAAAGCATCATCAGGCTGTTATCGATCCACGCACTCTAAACACAAACAACTAAAAATCAATGACTTAAATTGCATAGACCTAGTGTACGGCTTTTACAATGTACCGCTCACTCAATCCGCTGATTTATGGTACTTTTTGTCGGTATAACAAACAAATGCTATTACAGTTATCTATTCATTGGATGAGTTATCCTGTTTTGCCTCAGCCCTACGGCCCTCAATGAGTATGTCCTGCTGGTATTTTCGGATTTGGCCCGAAACCTCATCAGGCTTTTGTTCAACTGTTGGCTTGAATCCCTTATTCTGTATTTCTTCATAATGCCGTTTGTCCCCATAGGTGTTCATAAATAATCTTCGATGACTCCTTCGAAGGACAAACAAAGCGGCGTCAATCTGCGGTTTAGTTCACTGTTTAGCTCTATTTATATATTTATAATCGAAGTCCATAAACCCTCGGTTTGAAAATTTATGGCGACCTTTGACCTAGGTCATGCATAATCCTTTCCATAGCGGGATAATCCTCTTATAATCAGTAAAATAAATGCTTTTTTTTCAAATTGATTGCAGCAGTACTACACAAAACTAAATCCAACAAAAACATCCCGATTTATGGCGATGTAAGCCCTCAAGACAAAATTCCTGCTTGAATCAATTGATACTTGGACCAAAAAGCCCAAGGACTTTTTGGTTTAACTGCTTTGGCCATTGGCATCGTCCTCTTGAGGGTCGATGTCCCATTCGGGCCCCGTCAGCGACTCCAAGCTATAATAAGAAATGTTCATATTGATAATCTGATGGTAAGGAAGGATGAAAAAATCCCCAGGTATATGATAGTATTTTTTCTCGCTATCGCTGTCATGTTCGATATTTCTGCGCCTCACCTCAGAAAGGTAGATCTGCTCCAGTCCGCTACCCTCTTTGGTCAGTTGGTAGCCCTCCAATAGGCCCGAATAGAGAAAAGTTTTGCCTCCTATACTGACAACCGCATCGATATAGGTGAAATCTATGCTACTGACCTTGCCTTTTATATTGGGGAAATCCAAAATTTCGCCACGAAGCACATAATACCAATGATTCTGAAAACGGAAGAGCTTTGTCTTCTTATCCAGTTTACTTTTTCTAACGGCAAACTTCATCAACACTGCCAAACCACCGGCCCATATCCATAAAGAAACATTATAGAACAAAATCTCCCCGATACGCTGCCTAACACTATCTACAGCTGCTTTTGCCGCATCAAAATTGCCCCCAAGGGCCAACGTAGCTATGGCATCAAGGTCAGGTTCGTAACCGAACAGATGTACCGCTATGAGATAATGTAAAGCTTGGAAGATGACCCCTGGCGCAACAGCGGCTAAAAATACCTGAAAGGGTGTGGATTTGAAATATTCTTTGGAAAATTCTCCTGTGTAATAAAACCTTCTGAAAATCAGTGAAGGGAGAATAAATAAAATAAAGAGAAGGATAGCCCCTACCGCAAGATTCATAGGAGTAAATTACGGAAATAAGCTAATCTTTGTTGTTTAGGGATAAGTCTTTTACCAATTTTAAGCGGTACTGTTTTGTGCCATTCTTGAAAGAAGCACTTTCCTTTCCGCTTCGGACTTTGTGTATAGCATTAAGAAACCTATTTTTAGTGCCTTCGTCACTGAGAATCGTTTTGACCCGATCACTTTGCAGAGGTCTTACAGTTCTAAAAAAATCCTTAAACATATGCTTTAAGTTTTCGAAACTTGTCATTTAAATTTTCAGTGAATAAAATTAAGCTAATTATATGTTAATTCAAAATGAAGAAAAGGACTTCCTTCCCTTTCATTTGTATCATTATATTAATGAAACTGTCTTATGTACTATAAAGTTCGATATATACTATTTTTTTTGCAGTACCATTAATTCTCCCGTCACTTACATGAACTTATCTTTAGCTTCATCGTTTACATAAAATAGAACGAATTATGAGCTTTTAGGGTATCTACCCTTATACCGATAGCGGATGAAAAATATTGACTTTCCTTTCAAATCAACGTTAAATTTATCCCCACTTATCAAGTTTTGGGAATATAATCTTACATCTACGGGTCTGCTGGAAGGCTATCCCAGTGAGTACATCCTAGACCAAATAGACTCCGTACCCGCTTTGAAATCTCCCATTGAAGATGTGGTTTTTTTACAGAAGCATCGACAATTGGTCGGTTTGTTAATGAGTGCGGTAATACCTCCTGCACAGGCCAGTACTGACTTGAGCGCCGCTATTCTACCCTTCAAATTGGAGAGTTTCCATTCTACTATCGGCTTCCGAAAGCTATTTCCGAGGGATAGCTTCAACGAGACGACTTTCAACAACATGCCCGAGGAAAATATGGTCGCTGGCAAGACGATGCGGGCCTGCATGCTGATCCTCAATAAATTCTATGGTACGGATATCAAAGGTGATAAACCATTGATGTTTCACATCACTGATGTCGAATCCGGCCTGGACAAGGTCTACAAGGTCGAAATCGATGACCGCTTTATCGAAATCATCAAAAAAGGAGACCTGAAGCCCATCCATAACGATGAAATCAAGTACATGTGCGAGAATCTCTATAATGTAGATCTATGGCTAAAATACATCGAAGCGGATAATTTCGAATTCCAAGGGTTCATGCTTTTTCGGCTGATAGACGTTACCGTACAAGAGATGTTGTCTTCCATAAAGTACGACCTACTGAAAAAAGATGCCGTCATCAAAGGCAGTGACTTCGACACGATACAGAAAAAAATGCAATCGGTTTTCGGCCTACCTGAACTGAAACTCGGTCTAGCGGCCTTCAACCCGAAGAGCAAACTTATCACTACGGCCCAGGCGGGGATATGGAACAGCATCATCCTGCATACCGATGTGGAAATCAGCTGCGAAAGCTGTATAGGCTCCATCTACGACCGGGTATATACCGAACAACGGCCCATCATCATCGATGACCTGACCAAGTATCAAGGGGCTACCTCCGCAGAGCGGGCTTTGATCCAACAGGGCATTAGGAACATTGTCGTTGCACCCTTGTTTTACGACAAGGAGATGATTGGTTTTCTCGAATTGGCGACGCCCTATGCCAGAAAAATTACCCCCTTCAGTGTAGGTCAACTGGAAAACGTACTTCCGATGTTCACCAGTGCGGTGACCAGAGTGCTGCACGAAATGAAAACGGGCATACGCGCTTTGATACAGGAAGAATGTACGGCCATACACCCCGTAGTAGAGTGGCGGTTCATGGAAGCCGGCATCAATTTGATGAACAATCGCCTCCATGACAAGAATGCGGAGATGGAGGCGATTATCTTTCATGACGTTTATCCTATATATGGACTGTCCGATATCCGGAATTCCTCTTTTGAGCGCAATATAGCCATACAACAAGATTTACAGGAAAACCTTCGTCAGGCCAAGAATGTGCTAAAAGCCATCAGGGTTTCTAAAAAAATGCCCATTCTTGATGAAATGATCTATAAAATCGGCCTTAAGGAAGAAAGTATCAAGTCCGGCCTAGGCTCAGGTGATGAATCAGGAGTACAATCTTTTCTCAAAGAGCTTACGCCAAAACTCCGGTACTTCAAAGATGCGCATCCCGAACTGGTCGAGGTCATCGAAAAGTACCAACAACAACTCGACCCACAATTAGGTGTTATTTACAAAAAAAGAAAAGCCTTTGAAGAAAGCCTGACAAAAATCAACGAAACCATATCTGCCTATCTGGATGAGGTAGAAGTAGAGGCACAGCAGGCATTTCCTCATTATTTCGAAAAATACAAAAGCGATGGGGTAGAATACAATATCTATCTCGGGAACTCTCTGGTCGAAGACAGGAAGTTCGATACCATTTACCTAAAGAATTTCAAACTATGGCAATTTATTGTGATGTGTGAGATAGGACGGGAGATGGAGAAGCTCAAACCCCGTCTGGCCAATGCCCTGAGCGTAGCCCAACTGATATTGGTACAGAGCGAGCCTTTGTCCATTCGTTTCAGGCGTGATGAAAAGAAATTCGATGTGGATGGCGCTTATAATATACGCTATGAAATCGTGAAAAAACGGATAGATAAGGCCTATATCAAAGGCACTAAGGAACGTCTGACACAACCCGGGAAAATCGCTATTGTCTATGCTCGCGCCAGTGAGGCAAGTATCTACGAGGAGTTCATCGAATATTTGATAGCCATCGGCTATCTGAAAAAGCGGGTAGAACACCTTGAGCTACAGGAGCTGCAAGGCGCCAATGGACTCAAGGCACTCCGCGTCGAACTTAATTTCAACGATAGGTGCGAAGATTTCAGCCACAAGGTCTTGCAGCGTGTCGCCAAGAACATCGAAAAGGGAGCATTGAAGAAAATATAGCTTATATATAGCAAGTGGCCATCGTCATAAATACCGCCCCTTTTGATAGGATAAGTTTTGATTCCAATCATGCCATGCACTGAAAAACTTGTTACAAACCTGAATAGCTGCACATCAGTGAAGCTGAATGTATTTTTTGAACCAACTATAGCGGTACTATGCTAAATCCATGCAAACACACTTATTTATACCTATTCAAGCCCTTATGACATAGTTTTACGCAGGGTGAGCGTTCAACCCAAAATAATCAATAGAGAACCTATTCCGCGCATAAATAGCTTCATACCGGAGGCTTTGCCCACCGGTCTTCATTCACCATGACGGTGCTATGCCGAACGAATACAAATGGCCGGTATTTTGTTATTTATACAAATTTAGGTTTTAAATGTCGTATAAGATTCCGCGGGTCATTTTGTTTCAATCAAGGCGAGAACCGCAGGAATAGCAGCGCTATCCCGAGGATTGTCAACGCAGAGTGAAGCAAAATGAACAGGAAGATAGGCGATAGTTGAAAGCTAAGTTTGTATTATACGCTCATCACGATTTCTATCGCTCATTTTGGGTTCAACTATAATGGCTGCCGAAACTTCCCTAAGTCTACTGCCTTTTTATGATCTTCTTTGTGGCCCGCTGCCCTCCCTGTAGTACCTGAACAAAATAGATACCCTCCTCCAGTCCGTCCAGTACTAGGGTTATTTCCGAAGAAGGAGCCGGGTAGTGATTCTTAAAAACAACCCTTCCGTTGATATTCACTATAGCTACGGTCAGACCGCCAATTACTTTTGACGATGGGGACAGGGTCACGCGATTGGCAAAAGGGTTAGGGTACACCTGTATATCAAAAGTACCACTGTCTACGATCAGTACCTTTCGCGGACCGAAGAGTTCATACTTTCCATCATAATCGACCTGCCGCAACTGTATCAGATAAGTACCAGGGGCCATGTTGTTCTTGACAAAACGATAATCGCGCTGCTCTGAAGTAGTGCCACTGCCCTCCACGGAACCGATAGTACTGAAGCGCTCACCTATGGCACCGTCACTGATATCCATGAGTTCCACTTCAAAGACCTGGTTATTGAACTCAGAGGCAGTGGACCAATCCAGAACAAGGTCACTGCCTTGTGCAGTAGCTGTAAAATCGATGAGCGATATCGGGAGTACGGTCGGTGAAGTAAGCTGAAAATCATCGATGGCCAAGCCTACGGACCGTCCAAATTCATCAGTCTTGTATAAAAACCGGAAAGCCACACTGGCATTGCCGGCCAGAGCGGAGACATCAAAAGTAAAAGGGTCATAGGAAGCATCCGTGGTACCGCTGAATATCCCTTCGCCCGGAGTCCATATATTACTACTGATACTCGCTGCTGTGGTATACCATCCCGCAGCGACATCATCGCCGAGTTTGCTCCATGTACCACCCCCATCTGTACTATACTGTACGATAAACCCATCGAAAGTATCCTCGAACTCGTAGTTGGCGGAAAAAGAAACACTGTAGACACCACTTTCGGTAAAGTCGAAGCTAGGTGTATACAGTCTCGCCTCGGAGTCATTGGCATATTGCGCAGCTGTCAGTCCCGTCACCCAAGCTTTGGTACCGCTAGTGGTACCCCCTTTTTCGATGATGGGCGAACTCCCCCGCTGAAAGGGAGTCCCAGAAATGTTCTCTATCACAAAATTATCCGTATTGCTCTCGAAGTCGCCGCCATCTGCCGGCAAATAACTACCCACGATATGGGGCAGTACATCGATATAGTCGTTCTTTGTCTCTGTATCGGCAGCACTGTTGACGGCTAAGCTTACCGTATAGGTCCCTTTCGCACTATAAGTATGTTCCGGACTTTGTTCAGTAGAAGTGCCCGTATCGCCAAAATCCCATGACCAATCACTTTCATTTCCGACCGAACCATCGATAAACTGCACAGGTGCCGTAGTATAGGCAATAGTCCTGTCCGAAGAAAAATCGACCGCGGTCGTTATCGCAAAGACATCACTGGTATACACACCACGTCCATGTGTGGCTACGGCCACCAGTCCATCGGCACTTCGGTACTGAAGCATATCGCAGCGCACATTGGCCAGACCACTGTTGGATGGCTGCCAGTCAGGCGAGGCAACACTGATATCATCGGTAGACCAGACTCCCACCTCAGTGGCCAGCAACACCTCGTTACGATTGCTGGGGTGGTACAGGCACCATCGTATGGGCATATCGGGCAGATTGCCTTCTTTATTGCTCCAGTTAGTCCCTCCATCACTGCTTTCCCATACATTGACAATGCCATAATTTGAAAATGTCAATAATAAATCGCTGTCCGTAGCACCTATATCAATACTGGACACCGTTCCACTTACACTAAGGCTTCCCGTAATATCCGTTACGGTAGGAACGCCGTTCGCACCATCGATGCGGTATACATTACCGCCATCGGTACCGATGAACAAGCGATGGGCCGTGTATGGACTGATCCGAATATGAGAGATGAGTTCCATCCCCAGAGTAGCAGAGAGGTCGAGGTCTGTGCGGCTCACTGTACCGGTAATCCCTGAGTAACGGATAAGTTCACCTTCGCCTCCGGCGGTATAGAGTATGTTCGGGGTATCGTCATAATCACTGGGATTGATAAACCGCCCTTTGCTTTTGTCCGTGGCGATAGTATTGAAACTGGTCCCGGCATCTGTAGAAAGAAATATATAATTGTGTGTGGCCGCGGTCAACTGGTATGTCGCATCGTCTTGGTCGATATGGCAGAAACCACCATCACCGCCCGTAGCTTCGGTTATCTGTGTGGTCAAAGAGGCACTGTTGATACCGGGGCTACTATAGGCCAGTGTACCATTGTCCTGAGCACCCGCCAGAAGGTAATTGGACAGTAAGGTGTTCTGCATGGCTATGCTATAGTATTGGGTCACATTATAGTCCCTGTTTCGCGAATCTATATCGGCCCGTGTAGCAGTACCGATATCCTCTGAATAATAGACACCGCCATCGTTGCCGAATATAGCCTCATCACTATGATCGGGACGAAAAAGGATGGCATGCTGGTCCGCATGCATATAATCGTAGGCCATGGTACATACCCCTCCTTCTATCCAGTGCGATACGGGCGCCCATACAGCACCACCGTCTTCACTACGGTAGAGGTCTATACCTCCTGCCAGCACAAAATCCCTGTCCGAAGGACTTACGGCCAGTATCAGATTGTACCATGCCTGGCCATTACTGAAGTCTTCTGCGCTATTGGTACAGGAAGCGGGATTGATATAGGCAGGAATAGTGATATCACTCCAAGTAGTGCCTCCATCGGTACTTTTCTTGAACCATACGACTCCGCCCATAGGCTCGGCCGCAATAGCGTATACATAACTGGCATCAGAGGGGGCCATGGCCATTTCTATCCGTTCGCCCCCCACTGCGGGAGTGATGTCATTCCATGTGCCTGAGGCACCGTCCGAAGCGGAAGTGGATTTGTGGATCAACCCTGTGGTACTGGCATATATATCGCCATTAGCAGCTATTTCAAGATCATATCCCATCCCCGCGAGGACACTGGCCCAGGTCGTACCTCCATTTGTCGAGCGGAAGATTCCCGTTCTGGTTGCGGCCAGTACCGTGCTGCTGTTCGTCACTATCACTTTTTGTACGTAATTGAAATCCGTATTGTCGGTAGCACTTAATTGCGACCAGGTACCGCCACTGTCGGTACTCTTCCAGATACCTTCGCCCCGGACAGCATCGGTATTGAAAAAGCCCTCGCCCGTACCTGCGTAAAAGGTAGTGGTCGTACTGGGATCATAGGCTAGGGTGGTCACGGCCAGATTGGCCCAGAAGTCATCGACATTTTGCCAGGAGCCGTTGCCATCGGTAATATCATTGTTGAACCAGAGGCCTCCACCTACACTCCCGGCCCATACCTTGGTATCGCCCGCATCGTTGGGGTCGAACATCAGCGCCCTTGTCCTTCCTCCGATATTGCTCGGACCCCGTTCCGTCCAGTTTACATCACTAATGGCGGCCAGCAGAGCTACCTTTCCTTTCAGTAGACCTTGGGCATAACGATAGGCTTCGGCCCTCCGTCCATGGGGTACCCTGTTGAGCTTAGGGTCAATGGTCGATAAAAAATCCTGCTCATAAGCCAAGTCGGGACGGTCCTTTTTCGGGATACTTTCCCGATTGACAATCTTATCGGAAGCCCGGTTACGAAAGGGATGGTGGTATATAAAATCTTGATATGCCTCTTTAGTATCCTGATTGGTATCTTCGGAGATTTGGCCCACAAAAAATAAGCACAAACAACACAAGTAAGATAAAGCCCTTTTTTCTATTCGTATTGTCAACATAGTTCAAAACTGTACAAAGGTTGTAGTATAAAGAATGTAAATATAACATTATTTGACTTTAGAAAAAAAGTGTACAATGTTTGATAGACTTATTTTACAATATATAACTCATTGATTATTAATTGATTATAATTTTTAATCAGATAAATTTGATAAGTGGTATTAGGAGATGATTTTAATAGAACACAGTAGAAATAACGAATTTCATCAAGTACCTTTTTGGTATTTTTTTCACTATAAAAATGTTTCATTGAATCGTGATATATTCAGTGTATTTTCTGTGAACGTCCGCTAGTCTTTATAATTTGTCTTTCAATGGATATATTGAGTAAAGTGTTTTCGTTGAGCATCTTATGTAAGAGATGCATATCAACTTGATATATTGAATTATAGTTGATTCCTAATGTAAGGTGTACGGGTGTTCTGGAGAGAAATCGGAATAATCCTATGCTTTGGAAGGCTCGATACTCCATAAGCATTTATACTCAAAATAAAATGGAAATTTCGCAGATGCTGTGATGGCCTCACTTTGGGGCGCTTTGTATCCAAGTCATTAGAGAGTTGATCATTAGGGAATCCAGAGTGAAACCGACTTTTCTCTAAGGCTATTTGCTCCAAACCAATTGTGCCTGGGTAGGGTAGTGCAACAAGTCGGTTGGGATAGTTGATATCTTTCGGAGGCTTATCCATTGCAGAGGTTACCCAAATACAACTAGATATAACGAAGGCTAGGTCGGGAAAGGCTTCGGGCCGTCCTGTGAAATGCCCAAGATGGCAATAAATAATTTGAAAATCGATTTGTTTCACTGAAAAAATGCATGACGCAGCGCTCGGACAGATATCTTTTTGCCTCCTAAAAGTTTGATTTTCTTAATCCCAGAATGTTCGTTGGAACTTCGTCATGAGGACTTAAATGGCAATGAATCAGGGCGTTTTCTTGGATTCAGCGTAGCACCGCTACGGTTAATTCAAAAAACGCATTCATTTACTGATTTGAAGCCAGTTAAGTCCGGAATAGATTTTCTAATGGACATTCTGGGTTAATGCAGTTTTTTCCAAGGTCACGAGAAATGGATTTTCCATACACGAACGTATAATAGCAGGACAATTGGACAGTACTAAATACGCCTTAGCAATGGCATCGTTTAGCCTTGCATTTCTTCCAACAGGCCACTGTAAGCTCCCTTAACTACTTTTCCATCATTGAGCTGCATCACAAACCTGATACTGTAGCCTTCATCGCCGGTATCTATCAGTACTACTCCCCTTTCGGCGATCAAGGCCTCGTTATCACCCGATTCAAAATCGAAATCAAGATAGATAAGTCCTTCCACAAAACTATTGCTCTCGGGGCTGTCCCAAGAATAATCCCCAGCGGCCAGTCCCTGCTCCGTCATCGCGGTACTCAGGTCCAAATAGATGGCATCTCCCTTTCCCAGAAAATCACTCTCTCCGTCTACTGCTATTCGGATATCCTCGGAAGCCAGAAAGATATCATAATCATGGCCTTCTCCATCAGGATTAATCCCGTAATCGATCAGTACGCCTTTTGATAATTTGTAGTCCTCCTCCTCTACACTGAATGTATCGGGCACCAAGCCTTTAAGCTCGTCATCATTACAGCCACTGGCAAAAACCAAACCTATGGAAAAAATAAAAGTGCCTAACCCTCCTCGTAATATCTTCATATACATCTCATCTAAACCTGGCCCAATGCTTCGTCTGCAAAACGGGAAAATCTTTGCGAATGAAAACTTTATCGGTACCCTTTAAAAAATGACAGATTCCCTTCCATCATTGATATCAAAAAACATGCCGCTGATTCCAGCAAAAAACTACTTCTGTTAAACATCTTTATATCAATATATTAATATAGTTTGTTTAAAGATAAAAAAGAAGCAATTTATCGGTTTTTCCCAAAACCGGAACGGATTTCAACCTTGATCATCGCTTGGGCCGGGGCAGAGTGGACTACAGGTTATTGATTGTTGACCGTGGGCCATTCACTTCCACCCTGTATCTGAGCCTTCTTTGAACCCAAAATAACCGATAGGATGTCGTCATGAGAACATAAAGTACAATAAAACCAGTGGTTCAGGGCAGAAGGCTTTTGTATCACTAAGGTGACGCGCCTACCTAGTGTAAAATCGCTGATTTTGAAGCAATTTATGTTCGGAACAGGAAGGCTACCGATCATTTTGGGCTGAACCCAAAATGATTCTAGCTGTACTACGCTTGACACAAGAAAATCTGCTGATATATAGCGTTTTGAGTCCTCATGATGAAGTTCCAATGGCTTATTCGGGTAAAAGACTGCTTGCTCGATTCCGGGCAGTGTCATTTTGCTTAGGATTATCCTAATCTTGTACTTATCTTAGATCAGAACACATTATCATGCTCCAATTCGACGAACTAGAAAGTATTATAAAAGGCGAAGCTTTACAGGTTTTTTTCAACGCCCCCATTACAGAACTGCTCACGGATAGCCGTAATGCCGCCCTGCACAGTGGTACACTGTTCTTTGCCATTCAGGGGGAGCGACATGATGGCCATACCTATATCCAGCACCTTTATAGAAATGGCATACGTCAGTTTGTGGTGGAACGCGAGATTGATATCAGTGAGCTCCAAGAGGCCAATATCCTACAAGTGGACAGCTCTATACTGGCCCTACAGCGGCTGGCACGGCACCATCGCGACAAATTCGACCTAGAGGTCATCGGCATTACGGGCAGTAATGGGAAGACCATCGTCAAAGAATGGCTTCACCAGCTGGTATCCCCTTTTACCCATGCCATAAAGACCCCACAAAGTTATAACTCCCAGATCGGCGTACCGCTTTCGGTCTGGAAAATCGCCTCGGGCCATCGTCTGGGTATTTTTGAAGCGGGCATATCCAAGGTGGGGGAGATGCAGGCCTTAGAGCATATCATCAGACCTCATATCGGTATTTTTACCAATATCGGCCCAGCGCATGATGAAGGCTTCTCTTCAATAGCGGAAAAGGTGAAGGAAAAGGCACTACTTTTTCGGCAAAGCAGAGGTATACTTTACTGTCGTGACCATGAGCTTATCCACGAACATGTATCTACGCTGGGTATTGCTACCTTTAGCTGGGGCAAAAGTAACGAAGCCGATATCTGCCTGAAAGAAATACGTTATCAGGATAGGAAGTGCAGCGTGGTCCTTTGTTATGAAAGAGAAGACATCGGCTTTGAACTTCCCTTTGGAGACCGGGCCTCCATCGAAAATGCACTGCACTGCATCACTTATATGTTGTTCATGGGCTATGACCGCGTCACTATTGACCATAGCCTTGTACAACTAAAGCGCATAAAGATGCGTCTCGAACTCAAAGATGGCATCAATCAATCCTACGTTATCGATGACTCTTATAGCAATGATCTACAGGGCCTGAGCGTAGCTCTGGATTTTATGAATCAGTATCAGCTCAAAGAGAAGAAAACACTGCTCCTTTCCGATATCCCTGAGTCGGGCATCTCAGAGGAGGAACTCTACCGGAATGTCGCCGACATCCTCCGGTCCAAAGGTGTGACCCGCCTCATCGGTATAGGTCCTGCTATCTGCCGTAACCGCTCCGAGTTCGAGGCCAGTGCCGATTTCTACCTCAATGTGGACCAGTACCTTGCCGATTTTGACCGACAGGACTATGGCAATGAGATCATCCTGGTCAAGGGGGCACGACGGTTCGGGTTTGAACGTCTGGCCCATCGTCTGGAGCAAAAGATTCACGGTACCGTACTGGAAATCGACCTGAATGCACTGGTGAACAACCTCAACTACTACCGCTCCAAGCTGAGGCCGGGGACCAAAATCATGGTGATGGTAAAGGCCTTTGCCTATGGTAATGGGAGTCAAGAAGTCGCTGGCCTTCTGCAATACCACAAGGTGGACTATCTCGCCGTGGCCTATGCCGATGAAGGTGTCAAACTACGCCAGCAGGGCATCACCTTACCGATCATGGTCATGAACCCTACGGTAGAAAGCTTCGATGCACTCCTGAAGTACCACCTCGAACCCGAACTGTACAGCCTTCGTATCTTGCGTGCCTACCTGACCTTTCTGACCGGCCGGAAAGCAAAGGCACACCTCAAATTGGATACGGGCATGCATCGCTTGGGCTTTGTGGAGAAAGATAGTGAGCGCTTGTTGTCCAAACTGGTCGCCCATCCGAACTTGGAGATTATCAGCATATTCAGCCATCTGGCAGGAGCGGATGCCGATGAGCATGATGTATTCTCTACCCAACAGGCCACACGCTTTCTCCAGTATTATAGAAACCTCCAAAAGGCCCTGCACTATCAGCCTCTGCGGCATCTGGTCAACTCCGCCGGGATACTGCGCTTCAAAACCTACCACTTCGACATGGTCCGTTTGGGTATCGGTCTTTACGGTATCGAAAGCAACCAAAAGGAACAAGCACGACTTGAACATATCAGTACCTTGAAAACAGTCGTCTCCCAAGTAAAGATCGTAGCCGCTGGATTGAGTATCGGTTATGGGCGCGCAGAACGAACGAAAAAAGAAATGAAAATCGCTACCATCGCCATAGGCTATGCGGATGGTTTTCCTCGTGCCTTGGGAAATGGATGCGGCACTGTACTTATCAACGGTAGGGAGAGGCCCATCGTCGGCAATGTCTGCATGGACATGTGCATGGTCGATGTTACGGGACTGACAGTAGAGGCCGGGGACGAAGTTATTGTCTTTGGTAGGGACCTGCCCATCACTACGATGGCCAAAAAACTGCATACCATCCCTTATGAGATCCTAACCAATATCAGTCAGCGGGTCAAGCGGGTATTCTATAAGGAATAGGAGACTGCTCAGCCCCCACAGCCTAGGTTCTTCCTGAAATCACGGCCATCGGGCAATCCTCCAAAATCATTTTCATCATCCATATACTCCGAAGCCCCATCCTCTTCTTTTTGGGGGATGGTATGGGATTTCTGATTTTTATCCACTGTTTTATCGCTCTTTTTCAACTCATCTTTTTTCATGACACTATAACAACAGAAGTCTTAAGATAATTTAATCGAAGTCACTTTATCACTTTGGCTATTGTTTATTAGCCCATAGAGACTTAATTTTGATTTGTTTATAATTAATCTAAATAAATTTGCGGAAAGACAGACGGCTTAGTGATTTGAAACCGGGAGAAACGGGTATCGTTCAGGGTTTTGTCGATGCGCAACTCTCCATTAAACTCATGGAAATGGGGTGTCTGCCGGGCACTGCTATTACCTATAATTTCTCTGCGCCACTTGGAGGCCCCATCTGTATCAGTATCGCAGATTATGACCTTTCCCTCAGACGAAGCGAAGCTTCGAGTATTACCATAGAATAATCCGTCCATGTCGCAAGCTTCACTTTTGACCGTAGCCTTGGTTGGCAACCCCAACTCGGGTAAATCCACTTTGTTCAATAGAATTACGGGATTACAACAGAAAGTAGGGAACTTCCCAGGAGTAACCGTAGATAAGAAAATAGGCTACTGTACTTATAATGATAAACGGGCCGAGATTATCGACCTGCCCGGCACCTATAGTATCTACCCGAAGTCCAAGGATGAACAAGTAGTACTGGATACCTTATGTAATAAGGATGCTTCCGCGCTACCCAACTTGGTCGTGGTCATTGTAGATGCCTCCAATCTGAAAAGAAGTCTGTTGCTCTTCACACAGGTCAGGGATTTGGGACTGCCTACTTTACTGGTCCTCAATATGGTCGATGTACTGCATAAAAAGAGGGAACAAATCGACAAAGAAGGCCTATCGCAGTCTCTGGGTGTCAATATACTCTTTACCGATGGCCGAAAGGGCAGCGGTGTCGAAGAGCTGAAGGCCGCTCTTTTCCAAACACAGAAGAAAAGCAAGCAACCTTTGTTCGAGGTTCGCGAACATGCCCCTGCTGCGCTACAGAGGGTGCTGGATACCTCTACAAATGAGAATAGTTATGTAGCTTATCAGCGTTTACTACAAAAGAAGCAGAAAAACGATATTTCTGAGGCATCTTCCCCGGCCCATACCAAAGCCAATGGCAGCTTGCATACTGACTTTCAGAAAACCGAAACGCTCTATCGCTATGATGAGATAGCGAAAATCATCGCTGCACACATCCGCAAGAATCAAACGGTGACCTCTAAAACGGTATCGCAAAAAATAGACCGCCTATTGCTCCATAAAATCGGAGGATACCTGATTTTTTTCATGGTACTTGCTTTGATTTTTCAAGTGATATTCGCCTGGGCGCAGGTGCCTATGGACTTTATCGACGAAGCCTTTACCCAACTGGCGGGACTGGCGGGGGCCTATCTGCCCGCAGGCCCTCTGACCGACCTGATCAGCGAAGGCATCATCCCCGGTATCGGGGGAGTGGTCATCTTTATCCCTCAGATAGCCCTGTTGTTTGCCTTTATTGCCGCCTTGGAGGAGTCGGGCTATATGGCTCGTGTGGTATTTCTGATGGACAGTATCATGCGGAAGTTCGGCCTCAACGGGCGGAGCGTCGTACCGCTGGTCTCCGGAGTGGCCTGTGCGATTCCCGCTATCATGGCGACACGTACCATCGACCGCTGGAAAGAACGGTTGATTACCATATTCGTCACCCCACTGATGAGCTGTTCCGCGCGCCTTCCCGTGTATGCAATATTGATAGCGCTGGTCGTCCCGGACAGGGCCGTCCTCGGTTTTTTCAACCTACAGGGTCTCAGCCTTATGGCGATGTATCTTCTGGGACTGTTCGCGGCCCTATTCTCCGCCTTTGTGCTGAAAATGATGCTCAAGACCAAGGAGAGGAGCTATCTGGTCATGGAACTGCCCAGCTACCGCATGCCCCGATGGCCCAATGTCGGCCTGACCATGTACGAAAAAAGCAAGACCTTTGTCCTGGAAGCGGGCAAGATCATCATGGCCGTGGCCATCATACTCTGGGTATTGGCCAGTTATGGCCCGACCGAGCGCATGGACAATGCGGAACACTATGTAACGGAGCAGTACGGAAACACGTCCCTGTCCCCCGAAGAACGGGAAAATGCCATCGCTTCCTACCGGCTGGAAAACTCCTATGCAGGTATCGTGGGCAAAAGCATCGAACCTCTCATCGAACCCTTGGGCTACGATTGGAAAATAGGTATCGCGCTCATCACCTCACTGGCCGCTCGGGAGGTATTTGTGGCGACCATGGCCACGATATACAGTATCGGGGATACCGAGGACGAAGCCACCATCAAGAACCGCATGCTGTCGGAAACCAACCCTGCCACAGGAGGACCGAGATATACCCCCGCGGTCGGTTTCTCGCTCATGGTCTTCTACGCTTTTGCTATGCAGTGCATGAGTACACTCGCCATCGTCCGCCGCGAGACCAAGAGTTGGAAATGGCCCTTGCTACAATTTGTCTATATGACAGGACTGGCCTACCTTTCCGCCTTTCTCACCTATCAGCTGTTTTCATAGGAGAAAGTGAAGATAGAAATAGCTCTTAGTGGCCATCAGATATAATAAACCCAAAATGATCAATAGCTTTCCTATTCCGAACATAAATTGCTTCAAAATCAGTGGTTTTACGCTGCGCAGGTTTTATACAAACTTAGCTTTTAAAATCGCATATCTTCCTGTTCATTTTGTTTCACTCTGCGTTGACCATCCTCGGGATAGCGCTGCTATCCCTGCGGTGTTCGCCTTGATTGAAAAAAAATGACCCGCGCAATCCTATACGACATTTAAAACCCAAATTTGTAGTACACCCTAACAATACGCTAGGCCTCCTCTCCTAAACCGCTGATCTTATTGTACTTTGCATCACGAAATCCTATCGATCATTGGTGAATCAGTCATTGGGGCTGGCCACGCAAAGATATGGCTCTGTCAAGGACATCTTGTCCCAAATCAATTGCGCTAGGGTATAAAATTTGTTGTCGCTTATTGAACCCGGATCATGCATTGGAAAATCTACCGCGGATCTAAATAGCTGCAAACCGGTCCTTGCACTACGTTTTTTGAATTCACCATAGCGGTGCTATGCCAAATCCAATAAAACGCCCTGATGTATTGCTATTTAAACCCAAAATGTCCATTAGAAAATCTATTGCGGGCTTAACTGACTTCAAATCAGTAAATGAATGCGTTTTTTGAATTCACCGTAGCGGTGCTACGCTGAACCCAAGAAAACGCCCTGATGTATTGCCATTTAAGTCCTCATGACGAAGTTCCAACGAACATTTTGGGTTAAACCCTCGTTATGAAGTCCCAACCCATGATTCGGGTTGAAGTGATATGGGGAAAGAAGCATTGCAGTAATGAGCATGATGGGAAAAATATTCAAATAAGGTAAATGTTGTATACGCGAATACCATGTGAGGGCTAAAAATCAACATCATCTACATGAAACCCTTATGCAGCCATGTCGCCACAAGGCATGAAAAAGAGCTTTAGGCTTACTTCCGACCCTAAAAAGACAAATATCTTTTCGCAGGAAAATGAACCCTGTAATTCAAAACAGTTTCTGAGCCTTGAAAAAACATCTTTTTTACGTTAACATTGGGCCAATAGACCATCATTTCCTTATCCACATTGACTATTATGGAACCATCCACCACATTTGAGGAAAATCGGATACGACAGGACCGATTGGCCCGGACGCTGAGCCTTCGGCACCGAAGATTTTCATTGTTTCGATTGTTGCTGTTCCTCGCTGCCCTGTGCCTGTTCTTCTACCTCTTTTCCATAAAAGCAGTATGGCCGCTCACCGCCTTGGTCGTTCTCTTTCCACTGCTCTTCGGACTGCTCATCAAAAAGCATAACCGGCTGGCCTATGATAAGCGGCATGCCCTTTTTCTGAAACAGATCAATGAAGAAGAGCTACTGCGCAGTCAGGGCCGGTTGAGCTCCTTCGCCATGGGCGATGTGTATCAGGATGAACGACATCCCTATACTTCCGATCTGGATATCTTCGGTAAGAACTCCTTGTATCAATTGCTGAACAGGTGCACGACGGACTCGGGCCGGGATTACTTGGCGGCTTGGCTGAAACAGCCCGCCGCTCACCGCAGCATTGAGGAAAGAAAAGCTGCCATAGCCGAACTCGGTGCACAATGGGAGTGGCGACAGCACTTTCAGGCCAGTGGTATGCATTTCGAAGATCCTAAAAGCGATATCCAACACTT
This sequence comes from uncultured Cyclobacteriaceae bacterium, assembly GCA_947492745.1. GTDB lineage: Bacteria > Bacteroidota > Bacteroidia > Cytophagales > Cyclobacteriaceae > Aurantiphycus > Aurantiphycus algarum. The sequence goes on from CANLOE010000001.1 coordinate 123,517, forward strand.
TCTGACTTGGGCCGGGACTCCCGAAAAACTCCCCTACGGCTCCTTGCTCCAAGCTGCCGCTTTTGCACTGCCGCTCATCGCTCTGGTCCTGTTAGTACTGGCACTTACGATAGGGTTTAGTCTTACTATATTATGGGCCATACTGCCGTTCAGCTTTTTGGCCCTGTATCAGGTTTTTGACCGTGTAAAACAGACGACGGAAGCTACTGAGGCAAGTATCAAGGCACTGAAGTCCTACGCAGACCTGATAGCCATGATAGAGAAAGCCGATTTCCAAGCTACTTACCTCACATCACTCCAGTCCTCTTTCGTCCGTCAAGGACAAGAAGCCTCCAAGGCCATAGCCCGGTTACAGTCACTACTGGAAAAGCTGCAAGCAAGAACCAATTTACTTTTCGGTACGCTGAATATCCTTTTGCTGCTGGACATCCACTACCTGCGCACGGCCATCGCTTGGAAAAAGAAATATGGTGGAGAGGTGTCCCACTGGTTTGATGCTATCGGCCAGTACGAAGCCCTTTGCAGCCTAGCTGCCCTTCACTTTGCTCATCCCGAGTATGCCTTTCCGGAAGTAAGGAAAGCAACAGCGGAAAGGGAAAACGGTGATGGTCCTTACTTGTCGGCAAAAGCACTGGGCCATCCCATGATCCTCAAAGAAGCAAGGGTGAGCAATGATCTGATGATGGAAAAAGATGGAACGGTGCTACTCATTACAGGGTCCAATATGTCCGGGAAAAGTACTTTTCTCCGAACAGTGGGCGTAAATGCGGTCCTGGCCATGATGGGAGCGCCCGTCTGTGCCGATAGCATGTCCATCAGTGTGCTGCAACTGTTCACGGGCATGCGCAGTCAGGACAACCTGGAGGAGAACGTATCCTCTTTCTATGCCGAACTGAAAAGGATACGCCAGCTGTTGGACAGTCTGGAAAAGCCCGAACTGCCCGTGCTCTTCATGCTGGACGAAGTACTGAAAGGGACCAACTCCAAGGACCGGCACCGTGGCGCGGCGGCACTGATACGGCAGCTGAGCAGCAAGAAAGCCTTCGGGTTCGTCAGCACCCATGACCTGGAGCTGGGAGAGCTGGCGAAGGAACTGCCCCATACGCACAACTACAGCTTCAATAGCCGCATCGAAGGGGATGAGATCACCTTCGACTATCGCCTGACCCCCGGTATCTGCAAGAGCTTCAATGCCAGCAAGCTTATGGAGAATATGGGTATCATACTTGGGTGAGGGGGCGGTGCATCATGAAGGTACCGAACCCCTGCCGGGGTCAATCCATATGCAATTGTTCTGGGGCAGACCGAAGATCATTGCGAAAGTACTGTTCAGCCCGGAATGGCCCTATTGACCCATCCACCAATGACGGTTGTACCCATGCAGGATTTTTCCATAATCTGCCGGACCCCAAATTTCCCGATTTACTTTTTTTTGAGTATAATACGTCCCTTAAGTTGCTTGCCTTTTTCAGTAAGACGGTATTTTTGTTTGCTGCTATTTGGTTTATCAGGAATGGTCAATTCTATAAAATCCAATTCCGTGGCAGGCTGTAAATAGTTAGATGAAAATGTTGGACGGTGCTTAATACCAAGCAGTCCCATAATCTCTGCACGGGAATAATCTTTGTCGGTCATAGCGGAAACAAGGGCCTGAACTTGTTCGGTGACTTGTTCGGTGACTTGTTCGGTGACTTGTTCGGTGACTTGTTCGGTGACTTGTTCGGTAGTGTTGACCTGTGCTGCCGATGGGAAGGTCATGCGCAGGAAATTCGCTGAGAACTGAAAGCATTCCTTACCATAGGTTTCCAGTATTCTAGGGATACCCGAACCCAATTGTTCCACTAAGTCCACATCCTTGAAAACCCGCATCAGTTCCTTATTGCGGGGGACGGAATAGCCTTCAAAAAACTCACTTTCGCTCAGGCCTTCGGGCAAAGCTCCCGCCGAAGTGATTTCTACACGGTCCGGGAACAGTTCGAACTTGGGTGCTATTTCCCGGGTATAGTCGTTGTGCACAAAGGCGTTGATAATGGCTTCCCGTAAGGCAATACCATTCCAAAGGCGTTTCTCCAAACGCTCCTTATTAGTAATGTGGGTGAGGGTACGGTTTTCCAGTTCTATTTTATCGAGTACACTTTTGGTGGCCTTGATGAGCGAACCATAACCGTATTCATTGCTTTCCGCCAGGTCTGCACGGGTAGTGCCATTGTATTTGGCTACTTTTACCGATACATTGTTTTCATCTGCCAGCAAATAGCCCACATAATTGGTATCGCCCTGTAGGGTCAGCAGTTCCAGGTTTTTTTTGAACTGTAGGTTGAGCGGTTTACGCTTTTCTTCGTAGTAGATACGCAGCTGGGCAAAACTGAGGTCTTGCCGGTCCGCCTTTATTTTACCGATGGAGTTGCGTGTACGGGAAGCAAACAATTCATCGATCATTTTTTGGGGCATAGGCTCTGCGGCCGTACCCATACGCAGGTAGCAGCCTTTTTCGGTCTTTCCGTATTTTCTCTTGAAATAAGGTTTCTCGCTACCGCTGGCCACGATTATTTTGATGATGGGCCGACCGTCTTTTTCCTCTGCCACCACATCAAACAGGCCCATGGCCGAAGGGGAGATGTTGTTTTTAATGCGGTCTTTTATTTTTAGCATATCGGCATCCGGGTCTGCTACACCCACAGTGTTGCCATTTTTACCGATACCGATATAGACCAGACCGCCCTCGGGGTAGTTCAGGAAGGCTACCACTTCTTTTTCCAGATCTACATCTTTGCTGAGTTGTGCTTTGTATTCTATGCGGTTGGTTTCGGGCATAAATATGCTTTTAATTTTTGATTAGGCTGCTATCCGTTCATCCATCATCATCTCATAATGCTCCTTACCAATCGTTTTAAATATGGAGAGGAGTTGTTGTATGCTGGCTTTCTTTTCAGATTGCTTTTTTTAACGATTCATAATGTTTTTTGTCAAGTTCCAATTTTGCTGATGACGGGTCGCTGTGGCTCCATTGAAAACAAGGTCAGAAGCGGCCCTTTTGGTTTCCTCTCCCACAGGTTATACAATTGGATATACTGCGCAAAACGCAGCAGGGAACTATTGCATAAAACCCTGTAGCGTTTTCAGTAATCTTTGCTATGATTTACATTGTCAGTTCTTCAAAGACCACCTTCGCCTTTAAACTATTCAGACGTACATCCTTGTATAGGTGGTTGTACTCTCTTTGTATCTGTCCTACAATAATACCCGGGTGTTTTTGGAACTTTTCACTGAGTTGCATTACCAGTTCGACATCATACTCAGAGTATTGGAACAATTCGTTACGTTCTTTTTCGGATAACAACATACGGGAAGCAAAATTATCTGCTTCATCTTCCTTTTCTCTATCCGGAGCAATACTATCTATCCCTTCAATAAATATCTCTTTCTTGCCATGGTACAGAATATGGGCCAACTCGTGAAAGAAGGTGAACCAAAAGGCATTGTAGTCTTTTCCTCTATCGGTGATCTGTATAAGCGGAATGCTATTGTTCTTGATCCATCTGGTTGCTCCATAGATAGGTGCTTTGGCAATACAAGGGGTATATACCAGAGCTACACCGCAAGAAGCACAAAGGGCTTGAAGCTGTTCCAACCAATCTTCGGAATGGTAATAGGAAATCTTCTTAAAGGCATCCAACTTATCGCGTAAGGCCTTTTTATCAAAAGCCACTACCGTAATATGCTCTGCCTGCAATTCCCCTAAACGTAACCAGACCGAAATAGCTTGCGGTTCTGCTGAATGTCGTAAGGCTATCTTGAAGGCCAATGAACTGCCTACATAAATAGCCGACCATTGATCAGGGGAAGCCACCCTGAAGTATTTCAATAGACTTTCCGCTATTTCTGTCTTGTCGCGCGTATCGGGAACAATGCCCAGTTTTTTCATCGCCGCCAAAGGAAATCCCGAAACCCATTCTTTATATTGTTCCAATTTTTCCATTTGCTCGATCTCCAACAATTCGTCTTGGTATTGACGTTCCAAATTGATCCAAAAGCTTGCGGACACACTTAGAACATATTCTAACCTGGTGGCGGTTTCTTTTGTAATAGGAGCTTTCCCTCTGATGAGTTCGTTCAGTTTGGGAACAGACCTCCCCAATCGCTCAGCCAATTCAGCCTGCGACATCCCAATGGTATCAATATGTTCCTGTATGCTATCACCCGGACAGGAGAGCAAGGATTTTTTTAATTCCAAATCATTCATAACGTATCCTTTTAAGTCAATGCGGGTCTTCTACGGACACTATGCAAATAATGGTTATCGCTCTTAAGTCTACACCGCTGTCTTCCAAGGTGGGTATGGGGTCTTGGTCTATCTCAAAGAGGATTCTCCAGTTTTGATGAATGTTTATAGACCAAGTGCCTTTACCTTGTCCTTTGTGTTGGTGTAGCCTTAATGCGGGCATTTTAGAGATAACCTCTAAATTATCCGCACTTTCAAGCTCATTCCTACGCTGTTTTATCTTCTTGGCCTGTTTACCGTAGTGCTTTGCCAAGGCTTTATCAGTAGTGAATGACTTCTCCAGTTTTTTTGTTTTGTACGATAACCTCATTGCAAAGCTATAAAATTATTTACTTAAAAGGTTAATGATTTTTTAGTTTTTGATAAAGCAATCAAATGATAAGAACTCGGGTTTTCTTTTCTCGTGGTTCAATGCCATGATGTTTCTTGATATAGGTCTCGACATCTTCTTATACTTTAAACCCAAAATGTTCGCTGGAACTTCGTCATGAGGACTTAATGGCAAGTACATCAGTGCGTTTCTTGGGTTCAGCGTAGCACCGCTACGGTGAATTCAAAAAACGCATTCATTTACTGATTTGAAGCCGGTTAAGTCCGGAATAGATTTTCTAATGGACATTTTGGGTTAAAATACCACAAATAGAAGGGTTACTATTTGAACTTGGCCGATGTCTTTGACTTTTGGGCCGACCGTCTTTTTCCTCCGCCACCTCATCAAACAGGCCTATGGCCGAAGGGGAGATGTTGTTTTTAATGCGGTCTTTTATTTTTAGCCTATCGGCATCCGGGTCTGCTACACCCACAGTGTTGCCATTTTTACCGATACCGATATAGACCCGACCGCCCTCGGGGTAGTACGGAAAGGCTAGCACTTCTTTTTCCAGATCTACATCTTTGCTGAGTTGTACTTTGTATTCTATGCGATTGGTTTCGGGTATAAATATGCTTTTAATTTTTGATTAGGCTGCTATTCTTTCATCCATCATCATCTCATAATGCTCCTTACCAATCGTTTTGAATATGGAGAGAAATACATCAAATAAAACTTGAGGTTGCTCATTTATTATTTTTTGATAATATATTCCATCAAGAGCAGAAACTTTATGGCTTTCATCATTTATGGTAGATACAAAAGCACATTTTATGTAGTAGTTTGGTAAATCTTTATTTTCATTTAAAAGTGCCGACCAAGAATCTGTACCTAAACCAATAAAGTTTACATAGCTTTCAATTATTCTTCTCATTGTATTTGAAATGAAGATATTATTAACATTACCATTTTGAAGATTATTTTCTTTAATCTCTTTAAGATTAGACCATAATAAGGAATAATCATCTTTGATTTTACGATTATATTGACCTGAGACAGAGGTGACATTATTATTTTTTAGCAGACTAAAATGAAAAAAGTCAGTACAAATTCTGTTTTTAAAAGACACTTCTTTATAAAAATAGAAATTGTGAGTTAAGATGAAAACTTGACAAATATTTTGATTTAAAAAGGACTGTTTATCAGATTTATTACTATCGTCCTTTCGTTGGATTAACTCTCTGATTAGTGTAGTGATAATAAAAAGAGCTTGACTGTCTAAACTCGAAACAGGGTCATCAATGACTATTATTTTCTTTTTGTTTCCATTGCTTTGTAGGTCATCAGTTCCCAAACACAGCCTATAAAAATAAAGGAACGAAATAAAATTCTTTTCACCCTCACTAAGAGTTTCGAATATTGACTCATTATTTTGTGTTTGAGGACGCTTTAAGTAGTATCTGGAAATATTATTTACTTTGTCTTTTTCAGCAATTTCAAAACCTGTAAAACCTGCATTTTTCAGTATATCATTAATATAATCTACTGCTTCTTTTGTATCCGCAGTTTGGTTTCTTAGGGATTCAATATTTTGCTTTGCTGCTGTAATTTTGCCATCATAGTAAGTTTTCAAATGACTAGCTAACTGAATAATACTATCATATTTGACTCTTCTACCTGCAAAACCATCAATTTCGTCTTTACAATTATTGGCTATATACTTCCATATATCATCAAGTAAAGTTTCCTTATTGGCATCTAAATCAGAGAATATTTGGCTATTATCTTTTATCAGTTTTATAATTTCAGATAAAGCAGCTTTTTCTGTATGTAAGCTGGTGATTGTTTTCTTCTCGTTCGAGTGTTCTATTTTATAGCTTATTATATCAACATTAGCGTCAAACAAATCTTTTAAGGCCATTACGAGGTTAGATACTTTGTTTTGAGGATTGAACTCACCTTGGATTTGATAAATATTGGAAATAAAAAAATCAGCCTTTTCTCTATATGAGGCTTTCAATGTTTCCAGTTCGGCTATTTTTTGTTTATAAGTTTCATCAAAAAACTTAGAAAACTGCTCCATTAATTCTGCATCAATGGTCTCTTGCTGACAGAATGGACAGGTACTACCTGACGATTCAATATAACCTAATCCTTGCTCAACCCAATTTCTAGAATCAAGTGTTTGTATTAATCCGGAAATATTAACATCTTCATTTCCAACTATCACCTCTTGTAAAAGGGTGCTGATTTTTTCTTCCAACTTGCGTAATTCCCAATACACCTTAGCATCAACACTTATTTGAATTTCCTTAAGTTCCTTTTCATATAAGCTTTCGTAACGTTCTTTTAGGTCGACAATCGTAGGAACTGTTCCTAAAGGATTTTGTAATAACCGTTTGACTTCATTTAAATGGTTAGAACTACTACCAGAGTGAGCTAATCTAACTTTTGTAAAACTGTCAAACGTTTTTCGTTGATTCCAACAGTGATTCACTAAATTGGTTTGCTTTGTATCCTTATCTGTATCAACAGCTTTTATCTTAGCTTTATACTTATCAATCTGCCTCTTAAAATCTTCAACATTATCTTCTTCATCTCTAATTTGTTGGTCTATGATTACATTCGATTCATTTAAAGAAAATACTCCTTTTATGTCACTATTAGTCACAAAGTTCTCCTTAATAAAACCTTCGTTAAAGGTTAAAATTTGATGCTGAGTTTCATCATATCCAACGTGAGAACACTGGTTGAAATCTGACTTTTGACTATTTACTTCTAAACTCAGATTATGTAGATATTTACCAATGGTTGATTTTCCTGAACCGTTAAAACCAAAAAAGAAATTGACTCTTTTTAAGTCATTTATAGCAACACCATTAACGGTATCATAAGTGGCAATATTTTTTATGTTTAAAGACGTTATCATACAGCTGCCTCAATTTTAGTTTCCAATCTCTCCACAACACCACGCATTAATACAGGACAAAGTGGTTTGATGCTATTTTTTAACTGCTCATTCATGCGTTTACGAGTTTCTCAGGCATGGAAAATGGCAACAATGACTTCTTGAATTTTTATACTCGGAATAGGAATTGTACGATACACATTTCATCCCAATCGAAAGTTTATTCAGCACTGTCCCAAGAATTAAAACGCGCATATACGATCGAACTCACTTCGCTTAAAAAACAAGTACATATGTTCGGGCAGCAAAACAGGTTTATCTACGACTTCAAAAACTGTATAAATTACTGATACTATGCCATCTCCTGCACTACTTCATTGCCAAAGCAATTTTGTCCCCCCTTCGAGGAGTAACAACAACTCATAAAAGCATAACCATTATTCCATTTCTAACCGGTCGCGATGTTGATGATGATATACTCAATTTATACTTTATTTTAAAATAATTGACATTTTTTCTTATTAAAATTATCGAATCGGTGAAGCCACTGCCCCTGCGGGAATCATGGCCGTCTTCGCAGGAGCCGAATCCATGGCCGCGCCCAATGGGTCAATCGTTCTGAAAACCAAGCCCAAACCCTTCCATAACGAAGTGGCATCCCGCTTCTCCAAAGTATTGGCCCTAGGGGTGGATTATCTATGATTTCTTTTTTAGATTACGGGTTCATCATCCACATCAATGTCCATGAACCGTACCTACAGGAGTCTCTGTACCTGTCTATTGGCCTTAGTACTGCTGGTGGGGTGCAGCAAGGGCAAAAAGGAAAGGGCTCCCGCACCACCCAACCGCTTTGCGGACCCGGAGCTGGTCCGTATATACCAACTACAGGATAAAGGGGATACCGAAGGGCTACTGCTCTATTTTGAGGATATCAGTGCCGAACGGCGCGCCGCTGCGGCACTGGCCTTTGCTTCGGTGCAGGACAGTAGCACTATGCAGCAGCTATCCTACCTATTGCTGGATGATGATAGTAGCCGTGTTCGGAGAAGTGCGGCCTTTGCCATCGGTCAGCTCGGTCGACGGGAAGCGGCCGCTATACTCTCCCGTGCTCTTGACCAAGAAGAAATACCTATCGTGCGCCGGGAAATCATGGAGGCTTTGGGAAAGTCCGTGGGTCCCGAAGATATCGACCTGCTCGGATTGGATGCCCGAGAGAACGATTCGCTGGAACTGGAAGGACTGGCCTGGGGCTGCTATCGCGCGGGAATACGCGAGGTACACAACGACCGCATCACCCGTAACATGGTACGCCTACTGGATTCTACCTATGCCTATCCCGTCCGGCTCGGTGCCGCGCATTACCTCGCCCGCTCCCCTAAGCTACAGCTATCTGCCTATGCCGCTCCCCTACTACAGGCCGCGCATAGCGATAGAGCAGCCAACGTTCGCATGGCCTGTATGACGGCCCTGAAAAACATCAAAACCAAAGCGGTCCTGCGCTTGCTTCAAAAAAGTTGTGTTTCGGACCCGGACTATCGGGTCAGGATCAATGCCCTGCGGTCCCTGGGCAACTTTTCCTTATCGGCATCCCAAAAGACTATTGAAAAAGCACTTTCCGATAGCCATGTCCCTGTACGTATCACCGCTGCACAATTGGTACAGGAAAAAAGCGGGACAAAACACAGCGACTGGCTCGGTCGGCAGGTAGAGAAAAGTGAAAATCCTCGCGTCAGGGCATTGCTCTTTTCCGCGCTGGTCCAGCATGATGAGGGTCGGGACAGCAGCCAACAGGTGAAAGAAGCGTATCAAAAAGCCAAGGACCCTTATGAAAAAGCCCTCCTCCTACAGGCACTGGAACATGACCTGATGGCCTATCCCTTTGTCGTAACGGAAACCTACCGGACCTCCACGCCCGTGGTATCCACGGCCGGAGTGAATACGCTCATCAACATGCGGCGGAAAAAGGATTTTCCCGAGGACCTCAAGGAGGAATTTGCCGATATCTTCAAGACCATTATCGAGACGGGCGACCTGGCCATGGTAGGCTTGGTCAGCCAGCTGATTGCCGACCCCGGGATGGATTTTAAAAACTACTATGAGCATCCCGATTTTCTGAGGGAGGCCAGATCCAAACTGCACCTGCCCCGGGATAACGAGGCAGTGCAGCACTTGGAAACGGCCATTGCCTTTTTCGAAGGTATCCCCAGGGAAGAAGTACAAATCAAGAATACCTATAACCACCCTATCGACTGGTCTCTGGTACGACAAGTGTCCAAGGGGCAAAGGGCCAGGATTCAATCCTCCAAAGGGATCATCACCATAGAGCTGATGATAGAGACGGCACCGGGCTCTACGGCCAATTTCATCACTTTGGCCAAAGCGGGGTATTATGATGAAAAGTACTTCCACCGGGTGGTACCCAATTTTGTGGCACAGGGCGGTTGTCACCGTGGTGACGGCTGGGGCAGTGAAGACTATTCGCTGCGTTCGGAGTTCTCACTACTGCACTACGATACGGGCTATATCGGCATGGCCTCGGCCGGAAAGGATACCGAGGGTACACAGTGGTTCATTACCCACTCGCCCACACCACATCTTGACGGAAGATATACTATATTTGCAAAAGTCGTGGAAGGCATGGCGGTAGTCCATGCCTTGGAAATGGGCGACCATATCAATAGTGTGCAATTACTATAGGTTCAAAACATCATACATCTAAAACAGGAAGGGCGTAGTGGTCTCTATCATCGAATGCATTTATCATATTCGGAAAGTGATACCCATACGCTATCGGCCGGCAAACCATTATGTCAAAAGCTTTTTATCAGGATTTCAAATTGGGTATACTCGGGGGTGGTCAACTCGGCAGAATGCTCATCCGCCCCGCCATGGATTTTAATGTGGGCATCAGTATACTGGATGCGGACCCCGAAGCTCCCAGTAAAAACTACGCCTCCCATTTTGTGGAGGGAAGTATTACCGATGCGGATACGGTCTACGAATTCGGTAAGTCCTGTGACATGCTCACCATCGAAATCGAAAATGTGAACACCGAGGCTCTGGAGCGATTGCACCTAGAGGGAAAAAAGGTGTACCCACAGCCCTCGGTCATCTCCATCATACAGGACAAACGCCGACAAAAAACTTTTTATCAAGAGCGTGGTATCCCTACGGCCGATTTTATCCTCGTGGAAGAAAAGCAGGAGGTACTCGCCCGAAAGGATTTTCTCCCCGCCGTCAATAAGTTGGGCAAAGCGGGTTATGATGGGCGCGGCGTACAGGTACTTCGGGAGGAGGCGGATTTGGATAAAGCCTTTGATGCACCGGGAATCGTAGAAAAACTGGTGGATTTCGAGCATGAGATCTCTGTCATCGTGGCCCGTAGTACACGGGGCGAGATCAAGACCTTTCCCACAGTGGAGCTGGTATTCCATCCCGAACACAACCTCGTAGAATACCTCATTGCCCCCACGGGTCTTGCCGAAAATATACTGAAAACAGCAGAGGAAATCGCCAAAAAGGTGATTACCGAACTGGACATGGTCGGCCTACTGGCCGTAGAGATGTTCGTGACCAAAGAAGGGGAAGTACTGGTCAATGAAGTAGCACCCCGCCCACATAACAGTGGCCACCAGACCATAGAGGCCAATGTTACCTCTCAGTACGAACAGCACCTTCGGGCCATATTGGGACTACCCTTAGGGGACACTGCCCTGACCGCACATACCGCTATGGTCAATCTACTCGGAGCAGAGGGACATCAGGGACTGGCGCAGTACGAAGGACTGGAAGAGGTACTGGCACAGCGTGGTATCCATGTCCATTTGTATGGAAAAAAGGTCACCAAGCCTTACCGTAAGATGGGGCATGTCACCATTATCGCCTCGGATAAAACGACGCTAACAGAAAAAGTACACTTCGTAAAAAAACATTTGAAAGTAATCGCATGAGCATGAACAAAGCCCTGGTAGGCATCATTATGGGCAGTCAATCCGACCTGCGGGTCATGGGGGATGCTGCCGACATTCTCGAACAATTGCAGGTACCCTTTGAGTTGACCGTAGTCTCCGCCCATAGGACCCCCGAACGCATGGTGAGCTATGCACAAGGAGCCCAAGAAAAAGGCCTGAAAGCCATCATCGCAGGAGCGGGCGGTGCCGCCCATCTACCGGGCATGGTGGCCGCACTGACGACCCTGCCCGTTATCGGTGTTCCCGTCAAATCGAGCAATTCCATCGATGGATGGGACTCGATACTGTCCATACTGCAAATGCCCGGTGGAGTACCCGTAGCAACAGTTGCGCTGGATGGTGCCAAAAATGCGGGTATCCTCGCCGCTCAGATTATCGGGGCCTTTGATGATAAAGTATCCAAAAATCTGGAAAAGTACAAAACGGAACTCAGGGAGAAGGTGGAGCAGTCCATTAAGAGCATCGAGGAGCAGGGCTATAAAGGGACGAAGATAGGCTTTTAGCACAGTTGCCATAAGAATCCTTCTCGTGAAGGCCTACGATTCCCATCATGGCCACAGTAGGCTCAGCGGCAGTAGATCTGTCTGAAATGGAGTAGGCTTTCGCGGGTACCGAGGGCTATCAGCACATCGTCATCGTCCACGACCTTGTTGGGGGATGGGTTGAAATGAAAGCCTTGGTTGCCATCCTTAAAAGCGATAATGGTCACGCCCGTCTTGTTACGGATGTGCATGTCTTTCAAAGTTTTTCCCTGAAAGGATTCCATAAAATCGTTCAGGCCGAACTCTTCCAAGGTCAGTTCACTATCGCCTATACCATTGAGCATTTCCAAGAACTCAATGACATAAGGTTTGGTGACCAGCTGCGCCATGTGCAGCCCTCCGAGCGCATCGGGCATGATGACACTGGAGGCACCTGCGCGATGAAGTTTTTTCTCCGAGTTCCCTTCTGAGGCACGTGATATGATATTGACTGTCGGGTTGATGTCCTTGGCCGTAAGTGCGATAAAGACATTGTCCGTATCTTTTGGTAGTGTCAGTATTAGATTGGAAGCCCGTTCTATTCCCGCTTCTTTCAGGGTCTCGTCCAAGGTGGCATCCCCTTGAATAAACTGATACTTGTCAGCTACAGGCAATTTCGCAATCTCATCGAGCTCTTTTTCGATAACGACAAAATCCAAGCTCTCTGAGTAGAGTTCTTCGCAGGCCTTCATGCCGTTCCTTCCAAAACCACAAACGATAACATGATCCTTCATTTTTTTCACTTCGCGATTTGTCATATAGTTCTTAAAAATCTTCTGTAGCTCCCCTTCGAAAAAGTAAGAGGTGATGACCGATACGATGTAGGCAAATATACCAAAGTTCATAATGATGTACGCGCCCGTAAACAATCGACCTTCGGTGGACAGCGGATGCACTTCGGTAAAGCCTACCGTAGAAAAGGTAATGACCGTCATGTAAAAAGCATCCAAGAGGTTATAATGTTCTATCATCATAAAACCAATGATGCCCAGTATGATACTGAAGGTCAGTAGGCCCAATGCAATTAATAGACGCTCTATACTCTTATGCATAACGATAGGTGAAAATAATCCGAAAGATATGCATATTCGACCAATATGTTTCCATAGTCGGTAATTTTCATGAAAATACCATAAATATCTGCCGCTTATCGATGAGACCCGTTTTACCAAAGTATGATGAGCTACTGATAATCCGAAAAGGCCGTATAGCTAAAATGCTCAGAGTAGGGGCATCGCGCTATCCAAAAAATATCATGTCCCGAAGCAATTTTGAGTATAGGAGAATTTTGGCAACTTGTGAGTGCTGATTTTGGGTACGGCAGCATTGGACAAAGATAGGATTACTATCTGCGGGTTTTCCATCCGAATCGGAGTATACACTATTCCTCTTATACAAACTTAGCTTTCAAATATCGCCTATCTTCCTGTTCATTTTGCTTCACTCTGCGTTGACAATCCTCGGGATAGCGCTGCTATTCCTGCGGTTCTCGCCTTGATTGAAAAAAAATGACCCGCGGAATCTTATACGACATTTAAAACCTAAATTTGTATTATTACATTTTAAGTCCTCATGATGAAGTCTTGATACACGATTCGGGTTTAATCACAACGCGGCCTTGGCCGTGCATCTCAAAAAAAGGCTTCACTAGTGCAAAAAATCATTAATTTCCGCTTTAAAATAAAAAGTTCAGATCACTTCCTTACCTTTGTTTCATGATACGTTGAGGATGGTGTCGATTTCTCTTTTTTATAAATACTTCAAAGCACTCAGTCTGGATGTAGTGACAGGAGCCTGTATTTCCTCACTCTTCGTAGCCAAATACCTCGGCGTTACACTACACTTCAGCATCGTACTCAGTTTGGGACTATGCGTATGGCTTATCTATACTTTCGACCATCTCTGGGATGCCCGTAAGGTTGCGCATACAGCACATAGTTTTCGACATCGGTTTCATCAGCGTCACTTCAGTACCTTGACCGTGATTGCCATACTGGCCGCGGTCATGGGCCTACCGCTGTTACGCTGGTTGCCCATCAGCGTATTTTATATGGGATTGCTATTACTGACGCTTGTAGTACTCTATTTTGTATTTCTCATCACCATAGGGAGAAAACCGTTCTTTCACAAAGAGTTCATGATCGCTTTCTTATACACGGGCGGAATCTTTTTGGGGCCCTTGAGTCTATATCAAGGTCACTTGAACAGTGCCCTGATTTGTCTGTTCGCTCAGTTCGTCGTACTTGCGTTTACGAACTTGGTGATTTTTTCGGTCTTTGAAATGGACTTGGACCTAAGGGATGGCCATCGTTCTCTCGCTACGCTTATCGGTAGGCGTAAAGGGCGTTGGTTGATTGGTATGCTATTGATCTTGAGTCCTGTTATGGCCGTATCTTTCCTTATGGAACATCACTTTTCAGAGAAAGCCCTATGGATTCAGGGTATATGCTTTATGATGACTGCTTTCCTTGCCTTGGTCATGGTTTTTCCAAAAGTATTTCGAGGAGAGGCCTACAGAACCATTAGTGACGGTATATTCTATCTTCCCATACTCTTTTTGTTGTAATGTCATCTCAATCATCACATAAAGGCTTTGATTTGCTCGCCCCTATATATGATATTTTGGCCAGGATTGTCTTCGGTAAGGCCATCCGAACAGCGCAGCTGTACTTTCTGGACCATATCCCTAAACCGGCAAAAGCCCTGATCTTGGGAGGAGGTTCAGGCTGGGTTTTGGAGGCTTTGCTAAGAAAGCACCCGGATACCGAAGTAACCTATATCGAGGCTTCCCGGAAAATGATAGAAAGAGCCAAAGCCCGTCTGCCCGGCGCGGCCAATGTACATTTTTTATTGGGAACACAGGCAGATATCGACCCCAATGAGTCTTATGATGTGGTCTTCACTCAGTTTTTTCTCGACCTGTTCAAAGAAGATGATTTGAATAAGGTAATGACATCGTTATGCTCTGTGATGACTCCGAAGGGCCACTTACTGTTCACCGATTTCCAGCATCGGGATATCGGGTGGCAAAAGGTTTTACTGCGCAGTATGTATGTTTTTTTCAAGGTATGCTGCCATATCGAAGGAGACCGATTGCCCCATTGGGAGCTATTATTGGCCCATCACGGACTTTCGAAAGTGAGGTCCGGGACGTTCTACCATGAGATGATACTATCGGGAATATGGACGATAGGTACGTATACTCAAAGTGAGGTGATGGCTTTGGGTTTAAACCCAAAATGATCAATAGAGAACCTATTCCGCACATAAATAGCTTCATACCGGAAGCTTTGCCCACCGGTCTTCATTCACCATAGCGGTGCTATGCCGAACGAATACAAATGGCCGGTATTTTGCTATTGATACGCTCATCACGATTTCTATCCATCAATGTGGGTTAAACCCAAGAGAAAGTGAATCGAAGAATCGGCCCAAGGGGTGATCCTGAATTAATGGAGACATCGTTCATTGGTCTTTTGTTACTTCCTTAAGTTTCCTCTGCCTATAATCCGCCAATAATCACCAAGCTCAAGCCGCGATTACGTCCTTTGCCATTCTGACCAACTCCCAGTAGGGAGGACGATATCCGCTTTCTTCCAGAAAAATCCGTGCTTTTTTCTGTAGTTCTTCCTTGATACGGGCATGCCTATCCGTAAACGCAGCATTTTTTAACGCCGCCGCTGCGCTCATGCCTTCGGGAATAGGTCCTACCTTTCCCGACAGGTTCAGCAATAGGCTGTAGCCCTTCATCAACCGGGCTATGGGCAGCATCAGATAGTTATAAGAGAGTGTTTTGCCTTCATTGGCCTCTTCGAGCATCACATCGATGATGGCATTGTCCATATGGTCCTGGTACAGCGCCTCCAGATTACGCCACTCCGCGACGACCTGTAACTGAGGGTCATACTCCAAATCGGAAGGTTCTTGGGTAATAAAATGCTTTACACCAAAGTCGCTCAGCCACTGGCGCAATCCTTGGGCAGAAATATGGGAAATCCCTGCCCATAACCGGACACCATATTTGGCATAAGCGGCGGAGGCGACTTCTGAGCAGAACAGGGCACTGTGTTCCTTGTAGTCCATACTGAAGTCGTAGGGGATGTGTCGTGAGCGGGCCTCCTCCAAGGCTGCGGTAGCAGCTACATGAGGCAATAAAGGGTTATCGGTCAATGAAGGGTGGTCGGCCTTCATCCTAAGTATCATGACCCGTAGTTTTTTGTCTTCCAAGTATTCATGGAGCGAGGACACGGCTACACCCCTTTCGATATGGGCCTCTATTATAGAGGGTTTGTTCGTGGCCTCATCGACATGTACCAAGGCCACATGAGAAAAATTGCCCGGATAGTCACTGCCCCTGGCAATAAGGGCAGAGGTAGCTGCTCCACCACGCGATACGAGAATATCACCACTATGTACCTGGGCCATCAATACTTCCGTGGAAGGACAACGGGATGGTTCGTTCACGGCCTTGATCAGATTAGGGATATCATCATCCTCACTTTGCAGGATAATCTCTTCGATGCTGGCCCGGCTCCCATAGAGCAGTCGGTAGGTCGTCTCTTTAGCAAGAGCACTATCCATATCCCATGCTTCGGACTGTTTCTTTACACTCGTCCTAAGTGTATTGAGCACTCTATGGTAGAAAGGGAAGTATTTGGGACAAGCGGCTATGGAAGGGGCAATCGTGAACAGACGTTCTTCTATACGCTTGAACACCGGAGATTCCGGAGGCAAGGGGCCATTTTCCAAGTCTTCCACAATACTCAAAAGTGCTTTGGACTGGCGGAGTATCTCCGGATTCAAGCCTTGACAGCTCACTTTTTTTGCTGCCTTGAAGGCATTTTCGAGATAGGCCCAATGCCGATCGCGGTTCCATTCGAAAGGGTTTTCCTTACCCGTCTCATCGGGTACGTTTCTGGCCGGAGGGATAAGGAGTATCAAATAGGGTAGTATAAGGATAGCTCCCAAAAGGCTGAGTCGTTTAGAGTACTTTTCCATAAGGTATCACAGGTGCTGAAAAATAGGTCCGGGTACATATTAGATTACAGTATACCAATTTGCCGATCAAATACCGAATCCTGATGGCATGAGTCCCTACAATTTATAGCAGAATTTATTTTTGGAAAATGCTGATGAGGTACAGGATTTCTTTATCAGGACAATAGCCTTCCAGTAGGAGTAGAACCCGCATTCTACAGTAGCAAATTTATTGCTACCCCAAATAGCCGTAATAAAGCTCATCAACCTGCGGCCAAACCTAAAGGGTTCAGCATTGGGACTTCGTAACGAGGGTTTAAAAGCAATACATCAGGGTGTTTTATCGGGTTCAGCATAGCATCGCTACGGTGAATTCGAAAAACGCATTCCATTTATTGATTTGCAGCTATTTAAGACCGAAATAGAAGGGCTAATGCATGATCCGGGTTCAATGGAAAACGCCATCAGAAGCTCAGCTCGAGGGCCTGGATTCTCGGGGAGAGTGTTGGGATTGATCCGTCGATTCTATCAGTGTTTTCAGTGCAGCATATTCCTTATCGGCACGACGCTTCATCATCCCTTTGAGCAGAAAAAAAGTCGACTTGTCGATGAGGTTTTTACCTCTTGTGGTATGATATGCACGCAGCAAGGTCTCCTCTCCACTCCCTTCAAGGGAAATCAGGGTCTTGGTCAGCATGGACTTGTTGTCCAGCCGAAATCCCAACCTCTCGTTTTCATCAAATTCTGTAATGGTCTCTAAGATATTCATCGCTTCCCCGCCCTGCATGTGCCGTTTGTATACACTGCCCAGTGTATCCTTATGGCCACTCAATTGTTCGGAGCCCTTGAGACTACCGACCCAGGCTTTTTTCATGGTGTTATCGGTCATGACCGCCCAGACCTTTTCCACACAAGCATTGATGCTTAGGCTGCTTTCATAACGTATTTCAGGGCTGAAGTAGCCCAGTGATAGAAAGACCAACACTAGCAGTGCCATGGTCAATAATGTGAAATTTAGTACCTTCATGGGTCAAAACCTTCTTTAATTCGACAAAATACGATTCTCCTTATGCATCGATTCCCTTCGTTGATATGCTCCGTCCTTTCTCCGGCTCCTTTCAAGTAACTGATAAAGTGGTCTATGCCACGTGAGGGAACGGGCAAGAAATAGTTGATGACGCAGAGAATCTATGGGCCTTTTATACAAGGACGGTTCGCATCTATCCGAAATCAAGTGGAAAAACGGTTAAGTTGTTTTATGTGTAAATATACTCAAGATAAAATGAAATGGTCAATCCGGTAGCTGCTTCGATAATCTCACTCTGGGGAGGCCTTGTCTCCAGAGGTTCAAGGGGACTGTTGACTGAGGAATTCGGGACAAAACCATGGTTTCTCTAAGGCTATTTTCTTATCCCAAACCTATCACTTTTGGGTATATACGGGATGCCTACTAAAATTAAAAACGAAAATTATATGCGCAAGGTGTTGCTATATATCCAATGAATCCTAAACAAATGGAACCGGCTTTAGGCTCGAAATGTCCCATAGGGACGATAATTATCACTAGGTCCGGGGCAGAAATCCCTATGGGCTTTCCTACATCAAACATAACTAATTCATCATTATATTAGCTATTCGACCCGAATTTGAACTGAACTATAGAACGACCTGCTCTTTGGGTATAATTACCAAGCGTGATTTTTCATGTTCCCAACTTTTTCCCGTGTCCAATCGATACTCTAAGATATAAATTTCATTTGATGGATTTTCAATGTGCCGTTTCACCACTGTCGGGACAAGCTCCTGCTCCTTTGGCGGCAGGCCCTCTTCAAAACAGTATGTTCTTCGCTGTACCTTCGTAGGGTTCAAGCCCATTTTGAATAATCCCAAAAAGCTGAACTAAGAATACTTTTACAGCGACAATCAAGAGACCTTTTTGCCTTGATAGTACCTTTTCCTGCGAGCATATCGAGGTTTACATTGCAGTAAAAATTCAAAATAGGGACGACGTGAGCTTAAACCCAAATTGATCGATAGAAATCGTGATGAACGTATAATACAAATTTAGGTTTTAAATGTCGTATAAGATTCCGCTGGTCATTTTGTTTCAATCAAGGCGAGAACCGCAGGAATAGCAGCGCTATCCCGAGGATTGTCAACGCAGAGTGAAGCAAAATGAACAGGAAGATAGGCGATATTTGAAAGCTAAGTTTGTATAAATAGCAAAATATCAGCCATTTGGATTCGTCGGCATAGCACCGCTATGGTGAATTCAATAAACGTAGTGCAATGACCGGCTTGCAGCTATTTATATCCGCAGTAGATTTTTCAATGCATGATCAGGGTTAAATTCGCAGCTCAAAGAAAAAGTCCAATTCACTTCAATATCCTGTAAAAGCAGATTGTGTTTGAGTGTAAACAATACTAGATTTACATCCGACTCAATCGAACCATAAGCTCATGAGAAAACTCACTCCCTTCTTCTTTATAGCAGCCTCCTTACTGTCCTGCGAGCAGAATACAGCGACAACGTCCAATATCGACGTGGAAAAGAACAAGAAATCCGAAGTCAAGACCTTTCAAATGGCTCCGGCTGTCATGCCCGAAGAAGAGTGGAATGTTGCCTTTCTCATTGTCAATGGGGTATACAATTCGGAATTAGTGGCCCCCATGGATATTCTTCATCACACGGTTTTCCATACGGACAAGGGTATGAAGGTATTCACTGTAGCTCCTTCGAAGGAACCCATTACGACGTTTGAGGGTTTGAGAATACTTCCGGACTATGCTTATGAGCAAGATAGTCTACCTCCCATCCACGTTCTGGTCGTAGCCAGTGCAGAACACAGCATGGACAGCGATCTGGAGAATAAAGCGATGATCGACTTTGTGAGAACAAAGGGCGAAGCAGCCGAGTATGTCATGTCCTTATGCGATGGTGCTTTTGTGCTTGCCAAAGCGGGGCTGCTTGAGGGCAAACACTGTACTACTTTCCCATCGGACATCGCTAAGTTCAGGGAGATGTTTCCGGAACTAGAAGTGCACGAAAACCTTAGCTTTGTCCACGATGGAAAAATGATTACCTCTGCGGGAGGGGCTAAATCCTATGACCCGGCGCTATACCTGTCCGAACTGCTCTATGGAAAGAAAGCAGCCGTCGGTATCGGCAAGGGCTTGGTCATCGACTGGAAGCCCGAGGAGCTGGCCTTTTTTGTAGCGGGACAGTAGAACGTTCCATAATCGGTTATGAACAAAAGACAACTCGTCAAGAGCATGTTGGGAAATACTGTACTACTGACCGAAAGGGGCTGAGCTGTCGGTTCAGTATTGTGTCCTGCTAATCTGTATAATCAGGTCATCACTCTGTGATGGTGCCAATAAGAAAGTGATGTGGGTTGGCTATGGTCCTTCTCCCGTTCCGCTATCGGGATTCTGCGGATTTTCCTTTCTTTTACTCCCTTCCTTTTTATAATAGTGGAGCTGTAGGTTGTCACTACTGATAAGTTCATCCCTATCATTGACCAGTAGGCATTCGACCTGTCGCAGTTGGTTGACGAGTTGTAAGCCCCTCTCTTCGCCGAGTACGAATACGGCCGTAGCGAGCGCATCCCCTAGTTCGGCATCGGGGCAGACAATGGTAACACTCTTCATGCCTTTGACCGGGTAGCCCGTTCTAGGGTCGATGATGTGGGCATAGCGTCTCCCCTGAAAAGTGAAGAATTTTTCGTAATCTCCTGAGGTGACGACTGACATATCGCTGATGGAAAGCCATGAAAAAATCTTCTTTTTCTGTTTGGGATTGGCAATACCGATTTTCCAGTCCTCGCCATCGGCCTGTTTGCCCCAGCTGATCAGGTCGCCGCCCGCATTGACCAGGCCATTGGCGATGCCGGCTTGCTTGAGGACCAGCTTGGCTCGATTGGCAGCGTATCCTTTGCCTATAGCTCCGAAACTGATTTTCATCCCCTCTTTCTTCAGGAAAACAGTGGCGGCCGAGGCATCCAGAACGATGTTTCTGTAATCGACTCTCCCAGCTACTGCTTGGATAGCTGCTTTTGTAGGGAACTGCTCCATAGTATCATCGAACTGCCAAAGGCTATCCAGTGCCGCAAAAGAGATATCGAACGCTCCCGAAGTGAGCTGTGAGACCTTTTTACTCCTATGGATCAATTGGAACAATTCTTCGGAGACCTTGACAGGCCGCTTCCCTGCATGACGGTTGAGCGTACTGGTCTGGGAAGTACTGTCCCAGGAGGAAATCATGCGTTCGATGCGGGTAATTTCGTCTATTGCCATTTGAATAGCGGTGTTGGCAAGCGCAGGGTCCGGATGAATGGCCGTTATTTCAAACCGCGACCCCATTAGTTTTATGATTTTCTTCTGGGTACTCAGCTGTGCATGGGCCATAGTACCCGCAAAGAAAAAAAACAGGTAGATTATCGGAAACAAATGGCGGAAATGTGTTTTCAATTCAGGGGCGGTCAGTGGTGCTCAGAAAATCGATGAAGTGTTGCGCTCCTCCTTCGCGGTAACCTGTTCTGGCTATGATTCTTTCTGTACTATCCAAGAGTACTATCAGCGGAAAAGCACCCTCAGGGTTATACTTAGCAGCCAGGTTTTCATTATGTTTTTTTTGAGCTTTGCTCAAGCGGTTTTTGCTCATCCTGGGAAAATCCAGCTCCAGCAGGACCAAATGAGCAGCTGCATACCCTTCGAAATCGGAAGAGGAGAATACTTCTTTATCCAACTTGATACAGGATCTGCACCAGTCAGAGCCTGAAAAACGTATCAATAGTGGCCTTCCCGTAGCACGTGCTTGGTCCAGTGCGGTTTCGTAATTCTTATACCATAGCGATGGAGCGGCTTTTTGCTGTGCCATGCTACTGCCATAACAATACATCAGTATCCATATCGCCGGCCATATAACGTTCTTTTTCATAGTTGCTTATTGAAAAAAACAAAGGATAAAAATACAACGAAAAAAACAGGCAAATACTATGCTACAAACAAAAACTTTTCCTTGGTCGTAGGCCTTCCGTGGTTTACTTTTACCCTACAGATAATCAAGGGGCTATGGAACGGCACAAACGATTGTTCATCTTCGTTATTTTCCTTATTCTGGTCTATTACCTCTTGACCGGCCCGGTATCGCTCCCTCCAAGTATACACAACTACCCTACAAAAAAATTGATAAAAGTATTTATCGGGTTCTTATTTGCTGGAGGTGGTCTTTATTTTTACCTTACAAAACCTAAAGCTGGATAAATATGGATGTAGAACAGCTCTCCCGTTTGCAATTTGCCTTCACGGCCATGTTCCATTATATTTTTCCACCCTTCAGTATCGGCATGGGGCTTCTTCTGGTCCTATTCGAGTCCCTGTATATCATCACCAAGAAGAGGATATATGAGACCATCACCCGTTTTTGGATAAAAATTTTTGCGGCCAATTTTTCCGTGGGGGTCGCTACGGGCATCGTACTGGAGTTTGAATTCGGGACGAACTGGGCCGCTTATTCCCGATTTGTCGGAGATGTCTTCGGGTCTCCCTTGGCCGCAGAGGGCATATTTGCTTTTTTTCTGGAATCAGGCTTTCTGGCCATACTTCTTTTCGGGTGGAACCGTGTAAAACCGGGCATGCACCTGTTTGCTACCATCATGGTTGCCTTTGGCTCTATCATGTCGGGATTTTGGATTATCGTTGCCAATTCTTGGCAGCAGACCCCCGTGGCCTATGAGCTGGTCACCGATGCACAGGGCTTTACCAGAGCGGTCATTACCGATTTCTGGGGAGTGATCTTCAGTCCATCTTCCATGCCCCGTTTCTTTCATAGTATCGTTGGGGCCTTTGTACAGGGTGCTTTTCTGGTACTGAGTGTATCGGCCTATTATATTCTGAAAAAGAAGCACTTGGAATTCGCTCAGCGTTCTTTTTTCATCGCATTGCTGGTGGCCGCGGGCGCTTCACTGCTACAGCCCGCTATCGGCCACATCAGCGCACATGTCGCCTACGAGCATCAACCTGCGAAGTTGGCCGCCTTCGAAGGGCTTTATGAAACGCAGCGGGAAGCCCCGCTGTATCTCTTCGGCTATACAGATCCGGAGACCGAAACGACTACGGGCCTTGCTGTTCCCGGTGGCCTGAGCTTCCTTCTGGGCTGGGATACCGATATGGAGGTCAAAGGCCTCGATCAGTTTGCAAAGGAAGACCGCCCCCCCCCCGTAAATGCGGTCTTCCAAAGCTACCATATCATGGTAGGGCTGGGCATGTTGTTTATCGCTATGACCCTTTTGGCCCTGTGGTTCTACTTCCGTTCCACACTATTTGAACAACGGTGGTTCATGAAACTCTTCATGTTCTCCGTGGCACTGCCCGTCGTGGCCAATCAGGCGGGCTGGTACTCTGCCGAGCGAGGGAGGCAACCTTGGCTGGTCTATGGGCTACTGAGGACCAAAGATGGCGTATCCAAATCGATTTCCGCTGAGGAGGTCATTATCTCACTGGTACTCTTTGCCCTGATATACCTATTGCTCTTCTTCACATGGCTCTACGTTCTGGATAAGGAAATCAAGCATGGGCCGGATACTCATGAGGCACAGGAAACAGCCTATCCCGATAGAAGAGAAAGAATCGATGTTTTATCCAAAACACTGCACTGATGGACTATAATATTGCTTGGTTTATTGTTGTCGGATTATTATTGACGGGCTATGCCATTCTCGATGGTTTCGATCTGGGAGTGGGAGCACTGCACTTGTTTGCCAAAGGTGATCATGATAGACGTATCATGCTCAATTCCATAGGTCCTGTATGGGATGGCAATGAGGTCTGGTTGGTCACCGCGGGAGGCGCTCTGTTCGCGGCCTTTCCCGAAATCTATGCCACGGCGTTTTCCAGTTTTTACCTCCCCTTTATGTTTCTGCTCTTCGCCCTTATCTTTCGGGCGGTATCCATAGAGTTTCGGAGTAAGGAAGATATGAAGGCTTGGCGCAATTTCTGGGATGCCTGCTTTTCCATCGGCTCCATCATGGCGGCCCTCCTCTTCGGTATCGCCATAGGCAATGTTATCTTAGGTTTTGAAATCGGGGCCGATCGTTCCTATCAGGGAACCTTTTTCGACCTCTTCACTCCATATACGTTATTGACGGGGGTGTTCAATTTATTCATGTTTACCATGCACGGGGCCATCTACCTGACCATGAAGACCGAAGGCGCCCTCAAACAACGCGTGGAACGATGGGTATTGAAGGCTTATGTACCTTTCGTCCTGTTCTATGCCCTGACCACGGTCGCCACTATTTATTTACGGCCCGCCATGTTGGCCAATTTTTCCTTTGGTTACATCCCCCAAGAAGGCACTACGCATCAACTGATCATAGACCATCATGTCTTGATATCCGTTTTGGCCTGGCTGGTCGTACTGCTGAACCTACTCGCCATTCTGAACATACCTAGGGCAATCCATAAGAATAGGCCTTTTCAGGCCTTTATCTCTTCGGCGCTGATGATGATGGCCATTATCCTATTTTTTGCACTGGGCCTCTTTCCCGATATGATGGTATCGAACCTATCGCCCAAGTACAGCCTGCACATCTATAATGCGGCCTCTTCTCAGGGCACTTTAAAGACGATGCTTATACTGTCCTGCATCGGTCTCCCATTTGTGGTCGTATACACGACCATCATCTATCGTACCTATAGGGGTGTTACACGACTTGACGAATCCAGTTATTAATGCATGGGAAGTCTAGAAGTGCTATTTTGCGGCCCAAAAAGGATTTTTTACCGGACAGTATGCTACGAATACATAATCCTCTCCCTATCTGCGAAGGGTCATTGTCTGTGGTCATGGTATTATAGGTGTTTTTCGGGTTCAGTTCAACGTTCACTGTTTCCGGATTCCCGTTTGATGGTAGAACCACTTATCTAAGCCATTGATAATAAACCCAAATTGATCGATAGAAATCGTGATGAGCGTATAAATAGGAAAATACCGGCCATTTGGATTCGTTCGGCATAGCACCGCTATGGTGAATGAAGACAGATGGGCAAAGCTTCCGGTATGAAGCTATTTATACAAACTTAGCTTTTAAATATCGCCTATCTTCCTGTTCATTTTGCTTCACTCTGCGTTGACAATCATCGCGATAGCGCTGCTATCCCTGCGGTTATCGCCTTGATTGAAACCAAAATGACCCGCGCAATCTTATACGACATTTAAAACCCAAATTTGTATTATGCACGGAATAGGTTCTCTATTGATCAATTTGGGTTAAAGTGACTTATGCCTACAGCAAAGTTCATGGGATACTCCCCATTTAGAAAAATCCTCGCTATTTTTAATCGTGTACTTACCGATGACCGTCGTTCGTTTACCGATGCGCTACATGCAATGGGCCTGTTTTACAGTACATTTGTATCAAGTCAAAAACAATTGCACAAAATTCGATATACTATGACAGACAACAACAATAACAGACCGCAGGACAAGCGATTATGGCTGGGCCTCGTCTTTGTGGCTATCGGTATTTTTCTGGCCCTCAACAAATGGAGCATCATTCAGGAGTGGCATTTTTTCAATTTTCATATTCCCGATTTTATATTTCGGTGGGAAATCATACTGATCGGCATCGGAGCATTTCTGGTCACTGCCAAAGAAAAAAAGAACGCAGGGTATACCCTGATTGCTATTGGTGCTTTTTTTCTGGTCAAAGATATCCTACCTTATCATATCAGTAGTATTTTCTACGGCTGGCCTTCTTTGTTCCTACTGTTAGGGATTATATTCCTGCTGCGTAGGGACCGCTCACAAAGAATGGCAGACCTAAGGCCGGAGGACGAATTGAACTATATCGACGAGGTGGCTGTATTTGGCTCGGCCGATCGCACGATAACCTCGCAGAGTTTTATGGGAGGTAAGTTGACCACGATTTTCGGAGGTGCAGACATCAACCTGATCAAAGCAGAGCTATCGCCCATGCGGAATGAACTGGACATACTGACATTGTTCGGAGGAAGTACGCTGATCGTGCCGCAGGACTGGACCGTGAAGGTTAAAGTGGTTTCCATTTTCGGAGCCTATGACGACTCCCGAAAAATCATAGGAGACCAAGGACCTGACCCCAAGAAAGAATTGATCGTGAAAGGTTTTGTCTTATTTGGAGGTGGCGAAATCAAAAGTTATTGATTTCGCTCTCCCTGTTGTTTCATTCGATTTACCGATCCTCATGCAGCACCCCTTTACCCGCCATGGACGCTTATGGTATTACCTCTCGGTCTGGGCACTGATAGCTCTGACCCATACTATAGCGCTGGTACAGCTTTATGACCTCCCTTGGTCACTGGCCCTGACCGATGCACTGGTATTCAATCTGGCATTCTATGGTACGGGATTCAGCTACTGGTACGCCGTACGCTATATCAATATCGAAGGAAGCCCTTCACTCAATACCCTTTTGACCCATACGGTCGGTATAGGGCTATTGGTAACAATCGCAGTGTATGGGACACGTTGGTTTTTGGGATTACTGTTCGTATCGCGACCTTTTTACCTCGACGTATTGCAGAGTTCCCTGTCCTGGCGATTCTTCTTGGGCATACTCTACCTGCTCAATATCGTACTGGTCTACTACCTTATCAAATACTACACTTTGGTGGAGGAAAAGACCAGTGCTGAACTCAATCTAAAAAGCCTGATCAAAGAAGCCGAACTGGGCATGCTGAAGCTACAGATCAACCCGCACTTCATCTTCAACAGTTTGAATTCGGTCAGTGCGCTGACCTTGAGCCGGCCCGATAAGGCCAGAGAGATGATCATCAAACTGTCTGCCTTTTTGCGCTATTCTCTGAGTGAGGACTCCAAGGCGAAGCATACGTTAACCGAAGAGATTGCCCATATACAGCACTATCTGGATATAGAAAAAGTCCGCTTCGGGGATAAGCTCAACATTCATTTCGAGATAGCCGAAGAGTGTGGGAATATTACCGTACCGAACCTGGTTCTACAACCATTGCTGGAAAATGCCATCAAATACGGTATCTACGAAAGCTTGGGAATGGTGGACATACAGGTATGCTGCCAACGGCAACAGGAAAAACTCCGGGTAAGTATTGACAATGCCTACGACCCAGAGGGAGTACCCAAAAAAGGAAAAGGTCTCGGACTCAAAAATGTCCGCGAAAGACTGCATCTATTGTATGGAGGACAGGCCGGACTGTCGGTAAAAAAGGGAGAACAACGCTTTGAGGTCGTGGTAGAGATACCCGACACGGGAAAATGAGCCGGCCTGTCCTGGGTGGATACCTATTGTAAGCGAGAATTGTCATCGGGCTTTCTCTTCCAATCCCGAATCAATCGGCCTGGGCCCTTTGCCACTCCGTGGGCCTTCTACCTTAGGGCATTGGACACCTGACATTTAATGTACTCCATACTTTTGTGGTGAAAGTCTCCTGCCCTTATTGGTTTTACGTGTACGAATGTCGTAAAATGGTATCGGCATGCCTTCTATGAGTGAATCTAGGCTCATAGGGCTTGGCTTCCGTACATTGATCGGTTCATATATAATAGAGAAGAGGGTTGAAGCCCCTTCTAAATGTATAACGATAGTTCCACAAACGAAATAAACCCAAAATGTTCGTTGGAACTTCGTCATGAGGACTTAAATGGCAATACATCAGTGCGTTTTCTTAGGTTCAGCGTAGCATCGCTACGGTGAATTCAAAAAACGCATTCAGTTACTGATTTGAAGTCAGTTAAGTCCGGAATAGATTTTCTAATGGACATTTTGGGATAAATAAACAGCATAGCATGAAGACACTCAAGACAATCATTATTGATGACGAACCTTTGGCCCGGGAACTGATCACCGCTTTTCTCGAACCTCACGGGGATATAGAAGTACTACAACAATGTGAGAATGGCTTTGAAGGAATCAAGGCCATCACCACACTCTGTCCGGACCTGATTTTCTTGGATGTACAAATGCCCAAACTGGATGGTTTTGAGATGTTGGAGCTAGTGGAAGAGGTACCCGTGGTCATTTTCAGCACGGCTTACGATAACTATGCGCTCAAAGCTTTCGAGAACAATGCCATCGATTACCTACTTAAGCCCTATGCGCAGTCGCGCTTTGATGAGGCGTTGGATAAAGCACGCAGAAAAGTAATCGAAGGACAGCAAGGGCCTTACATCCATCAGTTGATAGCTGACAGACAGAAAAGTACAGGGCAGGCACTGGGCCGTATAGCCGTCAAATCGGGTTCTAAAATAGACATTATCGCTGTGGATACCATTGAGCGTATCGAAGCCCAGGACGATTATGTAGCGATATATACCGGAGGTAAGAAGTACCTCAAACAGATGACCATGAAGTACTTGGAGACCCATTTGCCAAAACAGGATTTTGTACGGGTCCACCGTTCTCATATCGTCGCAGTAGAGCAGATAGCACGTTTGGAACTCTACTCCAAGGAAAGCTACCTTGCCCTACTTAAAAACGGAGCGAAAATATCCATCAGTCGCGCCGGTCATGCGGCACTAAAGCGTGTACTGGAATTGTAATCTACCCCATAACTTTGGACTTTGATCGCTACGTCGATCATATGTCCATAACGACTACCTCAATCCCCGTCCAATATACGACCAAGGCCGCCCAGTATGGAACCTTCGCCTTTGCTGCTACCTCCTGCCGAAGGGGCATGACTGATGATACGGTCGGCCAATCGGGAGAAAGGCAGACTTTGCAGATAAACCACTCCGGTGCCCCTTAGCGTAGCCAAGAACAAGCCCTCGCCACCAAAAAACATGGACTTTAGATTACCTGCGCGCTCTATACTATAATCAACTCCAGGAGAGAAAGCTACCAGACATCCCGTATCCACTCTCAATACCTCACCGTTCAGTTCCTTTTTGACGATGGTACCACCCGCATGTACAAAGGCGCGACCATTGCCCCGAAGACGTTGTAGTATGAAGCCCTCGCCACCAAAAAAACCCGCGCCCAGGCGTTTGGTAAAAGCAATACTGATTTCAGTACCCAGTGCCGCACAGAGAAAAGCATCTTTTTGGCATAACAGTTCACCACCGATCTCTGACATCTCCAAGGGGATGATCTTACCAGGGTAAGGGGCTGCAAAAGCAACTTGCTTTTTACCATGGCCCTGATTCGTAAAGTGTGTCATAAAAAGGGACTCTCCCGTGATGGCGCGCTTACCGACATCCAGCATTTTACCAAAGAAACCCTTATCGGGTCGGGAACCATCTCCCATTTTAGCTTCGAAGGTGATACCATCGTCCATCCAGTTCATGGAACCCGCTTCGGCGATAACGGTCTCGCGAGGGTCAAGTTCTATGGAAACCACTTGCATATCATCTCCGTGAATAGTGTAATCGATTTCGTGTGCTGTCATTGTTATTATTTGTTATAATCCGAGTAATCGTTTATCGGTTGTTTCATGGTTCCTTGCCGTTAACTATGCTCTGTTCCCGGTGCATAACCTTCTAAAAAGATGTACATCCAAAACCATAGGATACAATTCAAAACCACCACTTATTGTTTTTCCACCTAAAAATAGAACTTTTATCAATGACTACAAGAGCCGAATGTGTTTATACAAACTTAGCTTTTAAATATCGCATACCTTCTTGTTCATTTTGCTTCACTCTGCGTTGACAATCCTCGGGATAGCGCTGCTATCCCTGCGGTTCTCGCCTTGATTGAAACAAAATGACCAGCGGAATCTTATACGACATTTGAAACCCAAATTTGTATTATGCCTCCACAATATATTCCTGAAGCCTAGAAAGTGCCTACAAAGATATTTCTACCTGGATTATATATCAGAGCTTCGTCATAAAGACTCAAACAGCGGGTTTTCTGTATTCGGTATAGCACTGCCATGGTTATACTCAAGAAAAAATAAAATGGAAACCTTACAGGTAATGGCCAATGGGGAAAAATCCGGATAGTGTCGAATCGTTATGGGTAGGCTTGTCATTAGGGCCTTTAGAAGATAGTGATAGTGGCACCTAAGTCTACAAACTATCTTGCTCCGAATCCATTGCGTTTGGGTATAACTCAAAAAAAAGACCTCTTTTTCACTGAACTCATCACTTTAGCGATGTTCCTATTATGGCAATCGTGTCCATGCTACTTGGCCGCTTTGGCCATATCGACCATCATCTGTCGTGCTTCCTGAGCAGTAGTGATGCGATGGGGAAAAGAGAAGCGCAACCGCTGTTCGCCCGCCATGACATCGAAACCTTCACTATCCAGACCGAGCATGCTCAGCTCTTGCCCTTCACTGAGTGATACCTTTTTATAATGCCGGCAATAGCTTCTCAGGTTATGCCGATGGTCTTCGTTCATATGATCGACAATGCGTCTTTCCTCTGCCCCGAAAAAAGGGTTCTCCAGTTCAAAATCACTTCCTTCTACCCAGTGAATCTTGCCAAAACCGCCAATATAGCGGACAGTTAGTGGGGAAAGGTAATAAAAATGGAAATCATGGGCCTCATGATAGTCTTTTGAGGTGGGGAAGTACCGATAGTACCGCTGCCGGCACTCCTCGGCATCGGGAGCTAGAGAATGCATCTCTCCTAGGATACTGATTCGCCCTTTGGCCTGTACATTGCCAGAGGGACTTTCTTGCACGGTCAGTGCTACTTTAGGGTTGTTCTTTATATTTTTAGTGTGCTCTGCGATAGTAGAGATCAGGACCACCGGTCGGCCCCTTTGATCCGTGCTATAGGGTATCACAGAACCGATAGGATACCCTTCCCACTTGGAGGAGTGTGTGGAAAAGATTCCGGAACCGACTTGATGTAAAAGTACTCTTGATTCAGGGGCGGCAGTGCTGCTATTGCTCAATACTGATATTTTTGGTGGTCAATGGGTTTTGAAATCGGGTATATCCGCTCAGACAAATGCTAGGAGACATTAAGACTTTCCTCCAGCACCTCACGAAATTCTATTTGAAAATATTGGAAAAGATAAGCCAGAAATTCATCTTGGTCCTTGATAGAGGTAGTTTTCAAGCCGTAGCTGTCTTTGATGACGAGTCGGTTTCCCGTGACGGTGATCCTTCCCTCTTCTGTGGCCAAGGAACATATCCTCTTTTGGGTAAAATGCGATTCGGGGCTGGTCTGGTGGTAACTGCACATCTCTTCAAAATCTTTGTATTCCCTGCCTTCCGGTGAAAAAAGATAAATAGGATTCCATTTGCCCATTTTCTGTATATTGACGGCCAGGTGCGTATCGCTGTATTGGCTGATTTTGAAGGTACCTCTTTTGTCCTTTTGGCTTCGGTCCAGATCGATAGCCACAGGGTGGAAGGCAAACTCACCATAACCCACATCCACTAGATACTCCATACTATCGATGGTCACGATAATGGCCAAGTGGTCAAACTCAGGCCCATAGCCCTTGACCTTATGGTATACCCTGCCCGAAATCAGACGGGCTTCGAAACCCATATTGACGAGTAGGTGGTAGAAGAGCGCATTGAGTTCATAACAGAAGCCGCCACGATGCTGACGAATAACCTTATCAAAGATGTAGCTCATATCCATGGGGATAGGCTTACCGTAGTAGATATCCAAGTTCTCGAAGGGTATATGCAATAAATGATTTTTTTGCAGCCTTTTTAAGGTAATGATGCTGGGGATAAAATCACCTTGACAGGCGATTTTTTGTAGGTATGCAGCGTAGTTCATTTTTTTTTATACCGACTTAGTTAGTATTGTGAACAGGTATGTTAAAATAAAATCAGTTCCCTTCATTAGATTCATATTACTTATCGGCCTTTCGGAAAAAATAAGCTACCGAACGACCGTTAGCAAATATACGCAGTTGTAAAATGAAAAGTTCTATAATTATGATAATATTTCTTTCGGATTACCTTAGAGGCTTTATCCCAAATTGATTGATCGATAAGATTTTGTGATGAGGGCATAAAGTACACTAACATCAGCCGTTTAGGTGAGGCGGCTTTTGTATCACTAAGGTGTAGAACCTGCGCAGCATAAAACCGCTGATCTTGAAGCAATTTATGCTCGTAATTAAAGAAGGCTATTGATCAATTTGGGTTAAAGTAATTTATATCCAAATTATTAAGTATATATTTATTTAAATGATAATTATTGAAAATTTGTTTTTGAACAAGCTCTTAGTCGCGGTTGAACCCGGGTTATGTACCAGAGCTTAGTTATGAGGGTTTAAAAGCAATAAATCAGGGCGTTTTATCAGATTCAATTTACTGATTTTCAAATATTTAAGTACGAAATAGAAGGGCTAATGCATGATCTGGGTTCACCCCATAAAAAAAGCCGTGTGGGCAGTAGGCCCGCACGGCATATTCAAATCTCATCGGGAAGCATCGAAAAAAAATCTTTGCCTCAGGTTGTATTTATTTCAGTCTTTTTTTCAGAAATTCCATAGTGTGTCCATAGGCATCTTTGGTCGCCTCTTTATCATACTGTGGATTGCTCGGATTCGCAAAGGCATGCTCGGCATCATAGGATTTGACCACTAGGTCCTTCTCCGCCTTCTTCATGTCTTTGGCAAAGTTCCCCACAACTTCCGGCGTTATCCATTTCTCCTTGCTAGCAAAGATACCCAGTACATCACAGGACAATGTTTTCAGGCGTTCCACATCTTTTTCGGGCATGCCATAGTAGATGACACAGGCCACTGCCTGTTCTCCTGCAATCAAAGCGGACTGTAGGGACCAACCTCCACCAAAACACCAACCGATGGTACCCACTCGGGCCTTGTCCCCGATGTGGTTCAGGGCGCCCTCGATGATGGCCGTGGCACGTTCTGTTTTCACCGATTGCATGTACTTGGCGGCCTCTTCACGTTTGTCGGCTACCTTACCGTCGTACAGATCGAGCGCCATGACATTGACATTGCCCATATCATGGTACAGTTTCTCGGCTTCTTTTTTAATATGCTCGTTCAGGCCCCACCATTCGTGGATGACGAACAGGTAGTTATCGGTATCCTCTTTGGCCATCAACACATAGGCTTTTGCTTCCTTACCATCGCTTCCCTTGAAAGTCAGCATTTTGCCCACTTCACTTCGGTGGACATAGGGCAGTGGGGTATCATGGGCAGCATTGAAGTTCTCGTTAGCGGCAAAGACAGCAAAGCTTTCCGTAGCAGGGGTGTGGCATAGTGTAATAGCGGTATCCTGTCCGTAAGACCATATGGGAAGTAGGAGCAGCATGAAGAATTGTAGGTTTTTCATAAGTTTAAAAGTTATAGGGTTTCATTCGAGACAACACTCCCGTGCTGCTCGGAGTATAGTATTGATATTGAACAAAGTGAGGGCTGCTCAACTGTTCAGTCTCGCATAGGCAATAAAATCCGTAATGGGCGGTATCAGATTTTCTTCTTTCATCAGCACGGCCATCTGCGAACGATGGTAGGTACCATGATGGATGACGTGGGTGATGATTTGGCCTATGGTATTCTCGTACTTTACTCCTTTTGAGTTTTTGTAGAAAATCATCTCTTCAAAGGTTTCGAAACGATGGTCTTCCAGGTAATTGGTCCAGTTGGTCGTACTTTCTTCCAGCATCGACCTCAACTCCCTTAATTTGTAATGCTCCCATAAGGGAAACGGACTGGTAGGCAGATCTTTGATACGATGTAACCAGACAATCTGCGATGATATCAAATGCCCCAGTAGTATTGGCAATCGGTCGTTCTTTACGTCTGCCTCTTCCAAACATACCAGATACCTGTGATTGGCCCATTCATTGAACTTAAACAGTCCCTTAAAATAGTTCTTCATGCTTAAATATAATAAAATCAGTCTAGTAAACGATCAATTATAGGAGTAGCTGATTATTTTCTCCTGTGCTATCGGCTTATGTAGGGAAGTGTCGGCAACGCATAAAGCAGAAGACCGCGGATACTCTTTATACCGAGAACCTGTTTTGAACTGTATCTTTTATTTTCATATGTGTTTATACCCGAGAAAAATGAATAGGGAAAAGCTCAGGAGAGCGGTCAAATGTAGTGAAGCATAGGGTCCATCACTGGGAACGTTTCAATAGTGATACCGTTCCATCAAAAAACTCCCTATTCCCAAACCAATTGCACTTGGGTATAATTGATTTTCGGAGGTCATATGGAATTCGCATGGACAAATTTATCTCAGGATGAATCCTTTCCTCATCATGCTTCATTGATGTATTATTTCTTTCGAAACTTCTCTAATTGTTTGCTATTTGAATGGGGAGTCTTCTTCCTTGGCCATCACTTCATATACTTTCTTGTCCATCCAGCCTGGAAACCATTTGTTCAAAAACACGGTCAATTTCCCCTGACCTGTGAGGACTAGGTTTTTTTTCCTTTTGACCGTAGCACGGTAAATGTGCCGGGCACATTCTTCGGCACTCATCATATTACCCTCGTTCCTTGGGGACTCTCCTTGTGCAGTGCCGTCTTTGGTCAGTGAGCCCTTGCGTATGTTCGAAGCGGTGAAACCGGGACAGGCGGTGAGTACATGTACTCCTTTTTTGAACATCTCGGTACGAAGGGCCTCCAGAAATCCCTGTAGCGCAAATTTGGAAGCAGAATACCCCACACGGCCCGGCAGTCCGCGATAGCCGGCTATAGAGGAAATACCGATAACGGAACCCTTGTTTTCGATAATGGAGGGAAGACAGTATTTGGTAGCATAAAGTGCTCCGTAAAAATTAATGTCCATCACTTTTTTGATGACTTCCAGGTCTACTTCCTCGAAAAGGGCGCGCATACTGATACCCGCATTGTTGATGAGTATATCGATTTTCCCGAACTGCCTCAGTGCGTGGTCGGCCATTTTTCGATTGTCTTCTTCCAGACTTACATCGGCTTGAAAATAACTCACTGTGATCCCATCCGCTTTCAGTTCTTCCACGCTCTGCTGCAAGGCCGCCTCTTTTCTACCTGTGATTATAATTGTGGCTCCCTGACCTCCAAAGGTCCGTGCCAGCGCTTTACCGATACCCGATGAGCCTCCCGTGATAATGATGACTTTTCCCTGCATGACGATAATGAATAAGTATATAAATCGTAAAACTAATCCTTACCACCGTATAAAATAAGTGCCAAGAGCTGAATTTCTCAAAGGAAGTAGTAAAATCAAAGAACAAGGCTGCTGATGAGAATAGGTAGGGCAAGTGTTTGCCCTACAATATTTATATAGGCACTGATGTTATATCCGAGCGAAATTGATTTGGGATAAGAGACAAAGACATTTCTTTATACTCTTGAAAATAAACCAATGACCTATCCATCCATGACGTTTATGCACAACGGTCGTGCTTGGCACCACTGAAGTATCTATCGGATTTCCCCTTTCAGATTTTCTTGAGTATAGGCCTTTTCATAGTTATCCGATAGAACTATAGCTGTACCCTATTTAGTTGTTAATCTAAAATCATGGTTTTAGTTTTCATTCAGCCATACCTTGGCTTCTATTTCAGAGCGAAAGATGGTCGTGGTCATATTGGGCATACTGTTCTCTTGGATAAATCTATCCGCCGAATACTTGATGAAAAAATTTTCCGATTCGATGATGGCTATGTACGATGGATTTTCCTGAGAGGTGGGAAGTCTCTGCATACTTCTAGGAAACCAATCGTTTGTCACCCAAACTTGGTCTACGGGAAGAACGCTCTGTTTTCTCTGGTCCAGTAACCATTTTTGGCACTGCCATTCTACGGCCATGTCCAGTGCATCGTTCCACATAGTCCGGAATTCCTCAGAAGTAGAAGCTTTGAGGTACTTTATATAGATGTAACTATCGGCTTCATTGTATTCGAGGTGAATTGTTTTTGAAGATTTTTTAGTGTAAGACATGGTTAGTGTTAGTTAAGGTTAGTGAATAAATAGAAATAACAAGTTCGTAATCAGTAACAAAATAACCCGTGTTATCATTTTAAAAAAAAGTTTTTGGACCAAATCACTTTAACCTAGGTCATGCGTTGGATTTTCTATTCCAACTTCAAACCAGTAACTGTATGTGTTTTTTTGTAAAAAAAGAGACTGCCCTTTTCAGACAGTCTCTTTTGGCCTCTAGTTACGGGATTTCGTGTATGCCTAGGTTAAACCCAAAATGATCTAGCCTTCCTATTGCGAACATAAATCACTTCAAAATCAGCGGTTTTACGCTGCGCAGGCTCGTCACCTTAGTGATACAAAAGCCTCCTCTCCTAAACCACTGATTTTATTGCACTTTATACGCTCATCACACAATCCTATTGATCCATTTGGGTTAAAAATACAATGATTGGGTCCTTGACTATCCTCCGTTATCCTAAAACAATCCGGTACAAGATATTATGGACTCCATCGCTTATTATTCTAATTTTTCTTTCAACCATGCTTTGGCCTCTTTTTCGGAGCGAAAGACCGTCGTGGTCAAACCAGGGGCACTGTTCTCTTCGATAAACTTGTCTGAAGAATACTTGATGAAAAAGTTCTCAGACTCAATCATTGCTATATAGGAGGGGTTTTCAGGAGAGAAGGGAAGTCTTCGTACACTTTCATGAAAAAAGTCATTGGTCACCCAAACTTCGTCTACGGGAAGAACGCTCTGTTTTCTCTGGTCGAGTAACCACCTTCGGCACTGCCATTCTACGGCCATGTCCAGTGCAATTTTCCACATAGTCCGGAACTCCTCAGAAGGAGAAGCTTTGAGGAACTTTATATAGATAAATTGATCGGCCTCGTTGTATTCGAGGTGGATTGTTTTTGCAATTTTTTTTACGCTAGTCATGGTTAATGTTGATTAAGGTTATAAAAGCGGTAAAAGTAGCCCGTCAGTATTTAGCAAC
Source organism: uncultured Cyclobacteriaceae bacterium (assembly GCA_947492745.1). GTDB lineage: Bacteria > Bacteroidota > Bacteroidia > Cytophagales > Cyclobacteriaceae > Aurantiphycus > Aurantiphycus algarum. The sequence goes on from CANLOE010000001.1 coordinate 160,317, forward strand.
AAAATAACCTATGCCATCCTTTTCAAAAAAATCAGGGGGTTGAGGCTTTTCCATCCTTTATCCCAAAATGGTCCCAAAACCTCCTGATTTCACATCCAATACATATATTTATCAGCTATTTACCATTGTGTTTCCTGTCTCAAAAGTGCTTAATGCCTCCATACCTAAACAGCTCATGGTATTGTAATTACGCTTTCCCAATATGGCAGGGAGAAAAATTTAGGGTTTGCAAAGTCACATTATATACGGAAGGATCATAGCTCGGAAAAAAGTAATGGTTTCACTTCCTTACTGTAGAAGAGTATGTACAGGTCTTGGTCCTCCAATGCTAATGGGCCAAACAATAATCCCGAGCAAAAAGCCGCTACCTACAGGTGTATCGCCCGCATAATACAAATTTGGGTTTTAAATGTCGTATAGGATTCCGCGGGTCATTTTTTTTCAATCAAGGCGATAACCGCAGGGATAGCAGCGCTATCGCGAGGATTGTCAACGCAGAGTGAAGCAAAATGAACAGGAAGATAGGCGATTTTAAAAGCTAAGTTTGTATAATCCCAAAATGTCCATTAGAAAATCTATTCCGGGCTTAACTGGCTTCAAATCAGTAAATGAATGCGTTTTTTGAATTCACCGTAGCGGTGCTACGCTGAACCCAAGAAAACGCCCTGATTCATTGCCATTTAAGTCCTCATGACGAAGTTCCAACGAACATTTTGGGATAATTTCAAATGAATGATTGATAGTACCGCCGCTTATTTTACTGATATTCAAAACGTTTTTTGCAAATCGGAAATAGTATTTGAAGGAACAGTGCTTTTCAGCTATATTTAGCCCTTGTGAAAAGTTCTATCTCTATTCTATTATTTTCCCTTTTTGTTCTTGGGTCTTTCCCTACAGTGTTGGCCCAAGATCTACAGCCCATTCCATCAATGGACCATCGTCGTGTGGTCGATGAAGCACAGCTGCTTTTGCCCCATCAAGAACAGGCACTGGTCGAGACCCTGACTGCATTCGAAGCAAAAAAAGGAAGCCAGATCGTGGTACTCACGGTATTGACAACACTCCCCGAGAGTATCGAAGAATACAGCATCCGCGTAGTCGAGGGGGAAGAAAGCAAGGATTGGAAAATAGGAAGGGAGGGCATCGATGACGGTATCCTTCTCTTGGTAGCAAAAAACGACCGAAAAGTAAGGATAGAGGTTGGTTATGGACTGGAAGGTGCGGTACCGGACGCCCTCGCCAAGCGTATCATCAACGAAATCATTGTGCCCCGTTTCAAAGCGGGCAATTTCCATGGAGGTATCAGTGCAGGTCTGGAAGCTTTGATAGGCCTGGTCGATGGGGAAACACTCCCACCACCGCAAACGGAACAGGAGCAGGGCCATCGCTCTTCGGGTTGGGATAATTACATATTATTCCTGTATTTTCCTCTCATTATCGTATATCACCTTCTGAAAGGCAAGGTGGGCAAGGTTTTCAGTAGAATTATTATCGTAGGGCTTGCCTTTGGTATCGGCTGGTGGTTTGCAAATTTGTTTTTAGGCATTATTGCTGCTGTGATCGTTCTTTTTGTCTCTTTTGGACAAGGAGGTGGTAGAGGGCGCGGAGGTGGTTATTATGGTGGTGGTTTTGGTGGCGGAAGCAGCTTTGGTAGTGGTGGATTCAGTGGGGGAGGTGGTAGTTTCGGTGGAGGCGGTGCTTCGGGCAGTTGGTAATCCTACCTTAGAAAAGCCTAAGGGAAATAAGCGAAAAGCAAGGCACTGATGAAATACCTCTTTTTAATGACCTTTGTAAATGGATAGGCCATAGGAAGAGAATGAGACTTATCCATGTTTGACGATATGCACAAAAAAATCAGCACAAATGGACAACAAGCAATACTTCAGCCCTCAGGAAATAGAGGACATAAAAAAGGCAGTATCACGTGCCGAACAGAAAACATCGGGTGAAATCGTACCCTATTTTGTTGAGCAGAGCGACACTTATGAATCGGTCAGACTGAGAGCAGCGATGATCATGGGGGCTTTTGCCCTGTTAACTTCGGCGGTGCTGAGTTTGTCCTGGAACTTCATATGGCATATTACCGGGGTGCACATCGTTCTGTTTACTTTATCCTGCTGTCTTTTGGGATATCTCATTGCGTATTTCTCAAAAGGCCTACAGCGCTACCTCATCAGTCCGGAGCTACTCTCCAAACGGGTACGACAACGGGCCTTGGAGGCTTTTTTGAGCGAAGAGGTATTCCATACGAAGGACAGAACGGGCATATTGATATTCATCAGCTACTTTGAGCATCGGGTAGAAGTATTGGGCGACACGGGTATCAACAGCAAAGTAGATACTATCGCCTGGAAAGGTATCGTAGGACATATCGTCGAAGGTATCAAGAACGATACTATGGCCCTAGGTATCATAAAAGGTATCGACGATTGTGGAGAACTCTTGAAGAATGCACGTGTGGACAAACCCATGGGCAACCCCAACGAACTGGACGATGGGCTGAGGATGGGCTGAATCCCTTCCCTTCCATAGTGAAAGAGATAGGGGCCCCGGTCGGTCGGCAGGAACAGTTATACATAATCCGGGTTGAAACCCAAATTTGTATTACACCGCACAATCGTCATGGGACATCGATGGCCAGTGGGTTTAGATCATACCGAGTCTTTCCAGAAACCCACCATTCACTCCAAAAGGCTACTCTCCGAATGCAGGTATATTCAAGAAAAAATGAAATGGGAAACCTTACAGGTAATGGCCCTTGGGAAAATCCGGATAATGTCGAATCGTAACGGGTAGACCTGTCATTAGGGCCTTTAGAAAATAGTGTCACCTAAATCTACAAGCTATCTTGTCCCAAATCAATTGCGTTTGGATATAATACCACTTGGGACCGAAGCGCATTGAATACTGCCTTATACATGTTATTTGACCCATGCCAATGCTCCTACGGGAAACAATTTCAGTTAAGTATAAGTATCCTCTTCGAATGACAACAAAAATTTGTATATTCATTTCTGAACGCTATAAGGATAAGGGTTCATAACAAGGTCCACTCAGTATATCGATAGGGATAATCTACCCATATCACGTATCATTTACTTCTGTCTCCTTAACAAGGCAGTAGTGAACACGTGCTTTTTTTAGGGTTGCACCGAACACTAATGGACGAAAGCCTATTTTGGTAAGACAAGCTTCAAAGCTACACTTTAGATTTCAGGGCATAAGCCCGATTTTGTAGGCTAAGGAACGCCTTTGTTTTCTTTGAACAGGCCGTATGTATGTAATACAAATTTAGGTTTTAAATGTCGTATAAGATTCCGCGGGTCATTTTGTTTCAATCAAGGCGAGAACCGCAGGAATAGCAGCGCTATCCCGAGGATTGTCAACGCAGAGTGAAGCAAAATGAACAGGAAGATAGGCGATAGTTGAAAGCTAAGTTTGTATAATTATGAGCAAGGGCAATTTTGACGCAAAGTAACTATCGGGAGGGACAGCATATGAATCCTGATATTTCTGTCCATGACTATAACGTAATTAGGGACAGCTTGCTCTGTCAGGACAAGCCATCTATGTGGAAAGACATTTTTTAGATTTGGAAACTACTTTTTTGTTTGTACAATACATAAAACAAATCGTATTGAAAACTAAGTATTATTTTTGGATAGGTTTTATCATAGGATTACTTTTTCCGATGACAGCCTGGGCCATGGATTTTTATCTCAGGGGTCTCAGTTCCACTTTTGAGCATGTACTGACTTTACATCGTATCAACCCTGTCCACTGGATTATCGATACTGCGCCATTGGTTCTGGGGATTATTCTGGCCTATTTCGGTCATCGAAACCGTATCCGGCAGAAAAAGATACAATTTGAGAATACCTTCGCCCTGAACAGAATCGTAAAGATCACCTCCTTTATCAAAGAACTCAATAAGGGCAATCTCGATGCTGAATATCATGACGAAAAGGGTGAAAAAAGCGATGTAAAAATACTGCTCGATAGCTTTAGGAATCAGCTCAAGACCAATCAGGAGTCCGAAGGTAAAAGAGCCTGGGTGAGTGAGGGGCTGGCCAAGTTTGCCGATATCCTCAAACGTAGTTCGGACCTGAAAGTATTGAGCGATCATATCATTAGCCAATTGGTAAAATACTTGGGTGCCAACCAAGGGTCTTTGTTCTTACTCAACGACACAGAAGAGGGCAATCCCTACCTGGAACTTTTCTCCTGCTTTGCCTTCGATACCAAAAAAATCGCTGAAAGAAAAATAGCTCCGGGGCAAGGGCTGCTGGGCCAGTGCTACCTGGAAAAGGAAATGCAGTACTTATCGGAAGTCCCCAAGGGCTATATTACCATCACTTCCGGTCTGGGCAAAGCAGAACCTCGCAGTGTTATTATCATACCCATGCTACTCAATGAAGAAGTCGAAGGTATCATCGAACTAGCGAGCTTTAAGGAAATCGAAACGCACGAGCGCGAATTTTTAAAAAAAATAGCGGAGAACATTGCTGCCAGCATCGGCATCGTCAAGGTCAATGAGCGCACCCGCAAATTATTGAACGAGGCAAAAAAGCAAGCGGATATCATGCGAGAACAAGAGCTGATAATGAAAGAAAACATGGAAGACCTCTCGGGATTTCAAGAAGAAAGCCTACGAAAGGAGGTTGAATACAAGGAAAGGATAAAAACTTTGGAAGAAAAATTGGGCCTGTAACATCTTTCTACTAATTTTCGATTCTATCGGTAATATCGTGTAATCCACTTATTCACTATCTACATGGCAATGGACATCGATCATTTAAGGAAAGAGACCAAAGGCACGCAAAATGTCATTCACTTCAATAACGCGGGAGCCTCACTGATGGCCGACCCTGTGGGAGAAACCGTAAGAGAATACATGGAGCAGGAAGCCTGCTACGGAAGCTATGAAACCGCAGTAAAGAATGCGGCCCGGCTCCACACCTTTTATACTGTTGCCGCCCAACTCATCAATGCCAACCCTGAAGAAATAGCCTTTGTGGAAAGTGCCTCTGTAGCTTGGAACCGGGCCTTTTATTCCATACCCTTGGAAGAAGGGGATGTCCTGCTGACGGGAGGACAAGAGTACGCCAGTAATTACATCACTTTCCTACAACGCCAAAAACGGGATGGTTTTCAGATCAAGATCGTAGCCAATAGCCTCAGTGGTGAAATCGATGCCAAGGCACTAGAGGAAATGATCGATGAGCGTGTCAAATTGATAGCGCTTACCCATATCCCTACCCAGACGGGTATGGTCAATCCTGCGGAGGAAATCGGTCAGGTTGCGAAAAAATATGGTATCACTTATCTACTCGACTCCTGCCAGTCCGTGGGGCAATATCCCATAGATGTAGAAAAAATACATTGCGATTTTTTGACGGCTACAGGTAGAAAATACCTCCGTGGCCCTAGAGGCACGGGTTTTCTATACGCTCGACAGTCTACTACCCAGTCCATAGAGCCTCACGTTCTTGACCTCAGTTCGGCCACATGGTGCGATACCGATGATTATGAAGTACGCAACGATGCCCGAAAGTTCGAAACATGGGAGCGTAGCCCAGCGGGACAGATTGGCCTGACCCACGCGATAGAATACCTGAACGGGTTGGGTATAAGCTCCGTGTGGGAGCGTATCAGCGAATTGGCCAGACAAATGCGCGAAAAACTCCAATCCTTGGAAAAATTACAGGTGCAGGATGAAGGTCTGGTCAGATCGGGCATCGTATCCTTTACGGTACAGGGCATGCAAACAGGGGCCGTCAAAACCGCATTACATTTTGCGGGCATCAATGTTTCCATCGCCTATCAGAGTGCCTCGCTTATCGATATGCGCCAGCGGCAGTTGCCCAGTATCATCAGGGCATCGGTACATTACTACAATACCACCGAAGAAATCGATACCTTTATTGCAAAGCTCAAGGATATTATTCCTGATTAATACAAACTTAGCTTTTAAAATCGCCTATCTTCCTGTTCATTTTGCTTCACTCTGCGTTGACCATCCTCGGGATAGCGCTGCTATCCCTGTGGTTCTCGCCTTGATTGAAAAAAAATGACCCGCGGAATCTTATACGACAGTTGAAACCCAAATTTGTATAAGATACATTTAGAATTTGCTATCGCTTATTCTGGAGAGGTCCGAGCGCAAAAATAATGTCCTGAGGATTTAACCCGGATCATCCATTGGAAAATCCACTGTGGATATAAATAACTGTAAATCAGTCATTGCACTACGTTTTTTGAACTCACCATAGCGGTGCTATGCTAAATCCAATAAAACTCCCTATTTATGGATATGTAAACCCTCGTCACGAAGTTTCCAACGCATGATCCGGGTTTGACCAGTGAAGCGGCCTGCGGGCAGTATGAGCCATTGACAAGGATAGCAGTGTTATCAGCGGTGTATCGTATTATGAGCGCCTATGCAAATCTATGGCACAATGAAAATTGTATTGCCTCAACATAGGCATGTGGTGCAGGTTTCAGTAGTGGAGAGGTCAGTTTTCTCCGATCTTTGAGCCACTCATTAGACGAACCATGAACTGCGCATCGGGAAAGCGGTTCAGGATGACCTTCATCAACACCACCAAAGGAACAGAGAGTATCATGCCTGCAACTCCCCAAAGATAGCCCCAGAAAAGAAGTCCCAGAATAACTGTGATCGTGTTCAGTTTCAGGCTACTGCCCATCATCTTGGGTTCGAACACATTGCCGAAAATATTCTGAATGAGAGCCAGGCAGAGCAGCAGGAATACCACCGAATAAAAAGAGTCCAGTTGTACCAGCCCCAATAGTAAAGGGGGCAAAGTAGCTATAATGGAACCGAAAGTAGGTATGAAATTCAGTACGAAGCCAAGAAAACCCCAGAAAAGGGCAAAGTCAATACCAAATAGCAGGCAGACCACAAAGTAACCCATCCCCGTAAGGAGGCTCATGAAAAACTTGACCTTCATATAGGTGACGATAGAGGACTTCACCTGCTCAAAGCCACGAAGTAATTCTTCCTGGGTCTCCGGCTTACCATCCTCCAGATAATTGATATACTGCTCATAGCGGAGTATTCCTCCCAGTAAAGCAATGAGGTATAGGGCCGTCATGAAAAAAGAACCCGTAAAATTCCCTAATAGGCCAGCAAACTGCCCCGAGGACTTGAGCAGCCAGTCGTAGGTCATCAGGTCGGATAACAAGGTGGTAATGTTATCTGCTTGGATGTCCACTCCCGGAAGCGAGTTGGCCCAACCAAGTATAAGCTCCAGTTTGGAATTGATCTGTCCCAGTAATTTCTCCTTTTGGACAGCAATGCTTTTGCCCGTTCTGTAGATCAGCATCCCGAATAGCCAAAGAAAACTGAGTGTGGTAATGGATATGGCCGTAAGACTCAGACTAAAAGGCCATCGCATCTTTTCGAACCGGGCCAGTATCGGTTGTAGTAATATGGCTATGAACAAGGCCATAGCCAAGGGAATCAGTAAAGAGGAAAGTACCGAAATCATGTAAATGACCAAAAAGGCCAGAAAGACCAATAATATGTTTTTAATGGTCGCTACGTTTTTTTCCATAAGGGCAAGGGTATCGAGAGGGGATTTAGTGAAACCGTTCCAAGATAACACTATAAAAGTAATGAAGATAATACTAGGAGCATATATCTTCTTTGAAAATTACCGTCCCGAAACCTGCACTACTTTCTATCTCCGCAGCATGCTTGTCCGCATTTGTTCGGCATAGGTGGCATAGGGTAGTTCGGATAGTGCCAGGGAGCTGATCATAAACACCTTTGTACCTTCTTCCGATAGGAGCGGAAGTTCCTTATCGGCATCCGCTATGACTTGAACAAAGTCCTGTTTTTCTGTACTTTGCCCATCGATGTTTAGACTTCCATTCAGAACGAACAAGGAATAGATATGGTCTTTTTTGAGACTCAAAATAGCTTCGGTACCCAAAAAAGTAATTTCCTCTATGGCTATTCCCTTGCTCTCCATTTGCATGGGGGCGCCCTCTCCCGCATATCGTTTGATACGTTTATCGGTCGTTTCTTCTATCGGAAAATCAGCAGCAGGATAGTCATCGTAACTGGCCTTATGTCGGAGCGTCAGGCCCAAATCGGGGTCAACCCAGATCTGGAAGAACGCACTATCCGGACCTACTCTTTCCGCATGGGTGATACCACTGCCCGAGCGGATAATCTGGGCATCTCCCGCATCCAGCGTTCTCCAGCCTTGATGTTGGTTATCGTAGTGTTCCAGACTTCCCCTTAGCACAAAGGACATGATCTCAAAACCCTTATGGGGATGCTCACCGATAAGGCTGGCAGCTTCTGGGGTCCATGCATGGGCCCAATAGAACAGGTTCGAATAAGGTTTCAGAACACCTCCGTCCTGTGGAAAGCCTATGGGCTTGTCCTCAAGTATCGCTCCATTATTGAACTGTCCCTTTCCTTGATCCTGTCGCTTTATGATATTTATCTGCATCTTTCCTAAATTGATTGCGGTTGCTTTTTTTTGATTTAATCTGTAACAATAGCAGCGAACACTCGCCCACTGTTCCTAAAAATAAACTGATGGAAACGAACAGGAACTCTTTTGAAAAACCCTGTTCGATCAGCACGAAAATATCCGTGGACCAATAGTCTGATGACCGGTATACCTTATCGCTCCGTTACCGGTAGCATTTCTTCGGCCCATCTACCTGATTACTTGAGAACGATATTCGAACCTACATCTATTTTCGCATTGTTATTCTTGATATATATTACGCAGTTGTCATTTAAATGTTTAAACATGTATTCCGATAATGATCTATTTTCACCACTAATCAACGCTGTGGGTCAGTAATGGTAATAGGAGAACCCAAGACATCGCCTATCGTTATTCCACATGTGTTACTTTAACAAAAAAACTCATCTCTTTATGAAAATCAAAAAAAATCTACTCAAAAGTACCTTATGTCTATGTTTCTGTATGAACTTGCTGTTCAGTTTTTCAGGAAAGGCACAACAGGTGACTTTGCCCAGGACCAGTCCTCATGCAGAGGTAAAACAGACAGTTGGTATTACCACTATCGCTATCGAATACTCCCGGCCCAACGTCATCAGCCCTCAAGGGGTCGATAGGACGGGTAACCTATGGGGCAAGGTCGTTCCTTATGGTTTCAATAACTTCGGTTTCGGCACCTCCGAGGCAGCCCCTTGGAGAGCAGGTGCCGATGAGAATACCATCATACGGTTCTCACATGATGTCACTATCGAAGGCAAAGCCTTGGCAGCGGGAGCTTATGGCCTGCACATGGCACTGAAGGAAAGTGGAGAGGTAACCGTCATATTCTCCAAGAATATCACTTCATGGGGCAGCTACTTTTATGATGAAAAAGAAGATGCACTACGGGTATCCGTATCCTCGGAAACTGTCCCACAAACCCCCTTACTGACCTATTCTTTTCCCGAAGTCAGCGTCACTAGTGCCGTGGTCGCTCTGGATTGGGAAAAGAAGCGTATCCCTTTCAAGATAAAAGTCAACACTCCCGAGATTACCTATACTCATTTGCAGGACGAGCTTCGCTCTTATAAAGGGTTCAGTGATATGGCCCTACAGCAAAGTGCCGGTTATCTTCTTCAGAACAATATCCACCTGCCCACAGCACTACAATGGTCGGAGCAGGCCATAAGTGGTCCTTTCGGCAAGGAAAACTTCACTAATCTCAGCACCAAGGCCAATATCCTGAAAGCCATGGGCAAGACCACGGAAGCAGAGGCAGTGATGAACAGCGCTCTAAAATTACCCTCCGCCACTGCCAACGATTATTATGCCTATGGAAGGTCGCTGATCGGTCAGGACAAAGACGATGAGGCGCTGACCATTTTCACAGCACTGCGAAAAAAATGGAAGGATAACTGGCTAGCGCCCCATGGAATGGCACGTGGCTACTCCGCTCTGGGCGAAATGGACAAGGCGCTCAAGTACGAAAGGGCGGCTCTACAAATTGCTCCCGAGAATGCCAAAAATGTAGTACAGGGTTACATTAAAACTCTGGAAGAAGGAAAAGACATTAACTAGACCTCACTTACATCGGCCTCGGGGGAAAACGCATTTTTGGACCGTTTGAAAATGTTACCCTAGGACCGATGGATGTTCAACTCAAATCATGCATTGAAAAATCCACTGCGGGTCTAATACAAATTTAGGTTTCGGATGTCGTATAAGATTCCGCGGGTCATTTTGTTTCAATCAAGGCGAGAACCACAGGGATAGCAGCGCTATCCCGAAGATTGTCAACGCAGAGTGAAGCAAAATGAACAGGAAGATATGCGATAGTTGAAAGCTAAGTTTGTATAAATAGCTGCAAACCGGTCGTTGCACTACGTTTTTTGAACCCAAATTGATCAATAGAGAACCTATTCCGCGCATAAATAACTTCATACCGGAAGCTTTGCCCACCTGTCTTCATTCACAGCGGTGCTATGCCGAACGAATACAAATGGCCGGTATTTTGCTATTTACACGCTCATCACGATTTCTATCGATCAATTTGGGTTAAAGTAATTTATACTCACATCATTAAGTATATATTATATATTTATTTAAACCCAAAATGTCCATTGGAAAATCTATTCCGGACTTAACCGGCTTCAAATCAGTAAATGAATGCGTTTTTTGAATGAACCGTAGCGATGCTACGCTGAATCCAAGAAAACGCACTGATTTATTGTCATTTAAGTCCTCATGACGAAGTTCCAACGAACATTCCGGGTTAAACCCAAAATGATAATTATTGAAAATTTGTTTTTGAACAAGCTCTAATACAAATTTGGGTTTCGGATGTCGTATAAGATTGCGCGGGTCATTTTAGTATCAATCAAGGCGAGACCCGCAGGGATAGCAGTTCTATACCGAGGATTGTCAACGCAGAGTGAAGCAAAATGAACAGGAAGATAGACGATATTTGAAAGCTAAGTTTGTATAATACACCTATTGAAACACAATGAGCAAAACACTTATTCTCCCATATGTACCTGAATACTACCGTTACTATGTTGAGCTTGCCTATGATGAAACTATCGTCACGGGACTGGAAAAAGGTCTCGGAGCGGCCCGTTCTTTTCTAGAACAGATACCCGAAGAGCAGGGTTCCTATCGCTATGCCGAAGGAAAATGGAGCATCAAACAGGTCATCAATCACATGAGTGATAATGAGCGGATCATGGCTTATCGTGCCTTGCGCTTTGCCCGTAATGACAACAGTCCTTTGGCGGGATTCGAACAGGACGACTATGCTCAGGAGGACAACAGTTCTTCCCGAACCTTAACGGCCATTGTAGAGGAGTTCATCAGAGCAAGGGTTTCTTCTCTCGATTTGTTCAAAGGATTCTCTTCGGAGATGCTACAGAGGGGCGGTAGCGCTAGCGGCGTGAATATGACTACGGAGATGTTCGGCTATATCCTCATCGGTCATGCCCTGCACCATACCGAAGTATTACGGACAAAGTATATGAACTGATCTGGACAAGGTGCGACTATCTTAATATACTTTCAGAAGAACGGGGGCTTGGCGAACAACTTTCGGTCAGGGCTGTTTATTCCATAGTATATCACCCTAAATTTTGAATCGCAACAGTCCATGTCCAAAGCTATCGTTATCGGTGCCGGCATTGCCGGCATAGCTTCTGCACTTCGTCTAAGACATAAAGGCTATGAAGTAAGTGTATTCGAGGCCAACACGTATGCAGGAGGAAAACTGCACGTACTTGAGCGAAAAGGCTTTCGATTTGATATGGGACCTTCTCTGTTCACCATGCCGCACCTGGTCGACGAACTGTTCCTACTTTTTGGAAAAGAACCCGGTGATTACTTTACCTACATCCAAAAAGAAGAACTATGTCGGTATTTTTGGGAAGATGGTACCCGGTTTTCGGCAAAGGCCGACCCAAAAGAATTCGTGGAGGAAGCCGAACTTCTATTTGATGTCAAATCGCATGTACTGGAGCGCTACCTCAAAAACGTCAGGGAGAAATACGAACTCACGGCCGAGTTGTTCCTTGAAAATTCGCTCCATAAAGCGGCTACTTTTCTATCGGTAAAAACACTACGTGCCGTTTTACAGCTATACAAGCTGCACCTCAACACCTCTTTGCACAAGGTCAATCGAGCTTATTTCAAAGATGAGAAATTAGTGCAGCTTTTCGACCGGTATGCCACTTATAACGGTTCCTCACCCTACAGTACTCCCGGTATTATGTCCATGATACCCCACTTGGAAATGCATCATGGGACTTTTTTTCCAAGGGGCGGTATGCACCGTATCGGACAGAGCTTGTTCCAGCTAGCGGAGGAAGAGGGGGTATCCTTCCATTTCTCTGAAAAAGTACAGCAGATTATCGTGGAGAAAGGCAAGGCAGTAGGGGTAAATACACCGAAGGGTACTTACCATGCTGAGCTCATGGTGTCCAACATGGACGTGTACCCTACCTATAGAAAATTGCTGGCCAAAGAAAAAGCCCCCGAAAAGACACTGGCGCAGGAGCGTTCCAGTTCTGCACTTATCTTCTACTGGGGCATGAACCACTCTTTTCCCGAACTGGACCTGCACAATATTTTTTTCAGCAAAAACTATGGGAAGGAGTTCGAGTATATCTTCGAAAAGAAATCCATGTACCGTGACCCTACGCTATATATCAACATCAGTAGCAAAAACCATCCCTCCGATGCCCCTATAGGTGGGGAGAACTGGTTCGTTATGGTCAATACTCCCGCTAACGTGGGGCAGGATTGGGAACGTATGAAATCCAAGTGCAGGGAACAGGTATTGCAAAAGTTGGAATCCATACTCGGCCTCGATGTCCGACAGTACATCGTGTGCGAAGAGGTTCTGGACCCTATCGGCATCGAAGAGCGTACGAGCAGTTATCGCGGAGCACTCTATGGTGCGGCCAGTAATGACCGTCTGGCCGCTTTCCTGAGGCATCCGAATTTCAGCCAGCGCATCCAAAACCTATATTTCTGTGGAGGCTCCGTACACCCGGGCGGCGGTATACCGCTATGCCTATTATCCGCAAAAATCGTCAGTGAACTTATCCCAGAGACCATATGAAACATTTACAGCTCCAAATCGGCAAAAAACAGGTCCTTTATCCTTCCATATTCCTGATATGGTTGTTCAATATCAGCGCAGTAATCGGCATCAGCCTAGGTTACATGGAGTGGTTTACCAGTAAGACACCACTGAACATGTTGCTGACCTTCTCTCTGTTCCTGCTGGTCTTCCGTCTGGACAGTATGAAAAAAATGCTCCTCTTCAGCCTCTTTTTTATCGGGGGTATGTTCGTAGAGTGGCTGGGCGTGAGTTATGGGCTACTCTTTGGTGATTATCACTATGGGCGGCATTTCGGACCTAAGTTCGAAGGGGTACCGTGGCTCATCGGAATCAACTGGGCTATTCTCACCTTCGTTACGGGAGCTATTGCCAGTGGTCTTGTCCCTAGGTTTTGGCCCAAGGTAGTTCTTGGCGCCTTTCTTATGGTCTTTTTGGATTTCTTTATGGAAGTCAGCGCCAGTGTGTTCGACTTCTGGCACTGGGAAGAGGCCGTGGCCCCGCTCCAAAATTATATTGCCTGGTTCGGTGTGGCCTTCTTGTTTCACTGGATACTACAGCGGTTCCGGGAACAGGGCAATACTACCTTCGCCTATCACCTCTACGCCGCTCAGTTGTTCTTCTTTGTTTATTTTTTCTTTTGGAATGGATAAGCAGGACATCCATATCGTCTGGTTCAAACGGGACCTGCGCCTAATCGATCATGCGCCCTTGTGCCATGCCATCGATAGTGGGCTTCCGCTGATATTGATTGCTTTTCTGGAGCCTACATTGATGGCTGCACCGCAGAGCGATGTTCGGCACTGGCGTTTTGTGTACCAATCGGTAACAGAGATGAGCCGCCTGCTGTCTGCCTATCATCCAACAGGAAAAGTATGGTTTGTTCATGGGGAAGTGCTTCCCTCCTTCGAAAGGATACAGGAACACTATCAGATCAGAGGACTGTTCAGCTATGCCGAGACAGGTATAGCACTTACCTATGCTCGGGATAAGGTTGTTCGGCGGTACTGCCGGCAACAGGGAATCAGCTGGAACGAAAGCCCCTACGCGGGCGTGATTCGAGGTATCAAAAGAAGAAAGGGCTGGCCAGGACACTGGTACAATATTATGGGCCGACCTCTGGACAGCCCGGATCTAAAACGTGTACGTCTATTGAGCGATGACGTGTTATTAGCAGCACTCGCCCGACAGCCTATCCCGGCAGCCGTCAAAGAAAATCCACCAAGCTTTCAAAAAGGAGGGGCAGCCTATGCCCAGCGTTACTTGGATTCCTTCCTTGATCATCGCATGGCCAATTATAGCCGGCACATCTGCAAACCGGAGGCAAGCCGGAAAAGTTGTAGTCGCCTGTCGCCTTATCTTGCCTGGGGCAACCTTTCGGTAAGGCAGGTCTATCAAGCAGCGGCTCGACACCAAGAAGGTACAAAGGGAAACAATGGACTGTCGGCCTTTCTATCGCGACTACGCTGGCACTGCCACTTTATCCAGAAGTTCGAAATGATGGAACACTATGAGTATGCCAACATCAACCCCGGTTATGACGGACTGCGCCAACTATGGGATGAAGAGAATTACCTTGCTTGGGAGCAAGGTAGAACAGGTTATCCTTTAGTAGATGCTTGTATGCGCTGTGTTATGGCCACAGGTTATCTGAACTTCCGTATGAGGTCCATGCTGGTTTCTTTCCTGACCCATCACCTGTGGTTGGACTGGAAGCGCGGCGCCGATTTTCTGGCACGGCAGTTTCTGGATTTTGAACCGGGCATCCATTATCCTCAGTTCCAGATGCAGGCGGGTACCACGGGCTACAATACCATCAGGGTCTATAATCCCGTGAAACAATCCGAGGAGCATGACCCTGATGGAGCTTTCATCCGTCGGTGGCTGCCCGCGCTGAGGGGCCTGCCCGATAGTCTGATCCATCGCCCTTGGGAGATGAGCCTTTTGGACCAACAGTTCTACCACTGCGAACTGGCCCGTGATTACCCGCTACCGATAGTAAATGTCAAAACAACTCATAAAAAGGCCTCCAAAACTTTATGGGACAGGCTATCCGACCCTTTGGTCAGAAAAGAAGCAAGAAAAATACTAGCAAAACAAGATGAAGAAAAAAGAGTCCCTGAGCAGTAGAGATATCGACCGTATTGTGGAAATGGCCTGGGAAGACCGTACTTCTTTCGATGCTATCGAAAGGCAGTTCGGTATGAAGGAAAAAGAGGTCATCCGACTGGTGCGTGCCGAAATAAAGCCCTCCAGTTTTAGGAGATGGCGCAAAAGGGTCCAGCAAAGGAGTACCAAACATGATGTGCTACGAAAAACCGAGGCACAACGCTTTAAGTGCAGTCGGCAAAGAAGTATCTCGGGAAATGGCATCAGCAAGAAAAACTAAAGAATGCAGGTAACAGGGTCGCCCGAAAAGCAATTTGTCACTGCCTAAGGTAGATTATTTCATCGATCACTGTATCTTTATCCTAAATTGATCGATAGGATTTCGTGATGAGGGCATAAAGTACAATAAGATCAGCGGTTTAGGTGAGGAGGCCTAGCGTATTGTTTAGGGTGTAAAACCTGCGCAGCGTAAAACCACTGATTTTGAAGTAATTTATGCTCGTAATAGGAAGGCTATTGATTATTTTGGGTTTATCGTTTTCCCATTTAGGTCATGCCAATGAACACTTCCTCATTGTCGAAAGTAATCGTTCCCGTACTCATCGTACTGGGTCTATCCATGGTGGGATGTGGTGCCTTACAACGGCACTCCATCAATCGTAGGGTCATGCTGGCGGAGTATGCTTTTCAGCATCAGGTAGGTTTCTCGCTCTATGACCCTGCCAAAGGAAAATTCATCGGTGGATACAATGATGACAATTATTTTACGCCGGCCTCCAATACCAAGATATTCACCTTTTATACTGCCCTGAAATTATTGGGGGAGCGTATCCCCGCACTGGACTATGTCGTCGCGAGCGATTCCCTGATTTTCTGGGGTGTGGGTAATCCCGCCCTACTGCATCCTGACCTTCGGGACACTTCCGCTTATACCTTTTTGCAAAATAGGGCCGAGAACCTCTATTTTTCACAGGCCAACCGTCCGGGACAGCACTTTGGAGCAGGCTGGGCCTGGGATGATTATCCCTATCGGTTTTCTACCGAAAAATCATCGCTACCTCTTTATGGCAATACCTTTACACTCCGCAAGGCGGCAGGAGCGGCTCCACTGTCCATCGATGTCCCTTACTTCAAAAAGTTCTTCTGGCGGGGAGATTCGCTAAAGGACAAGACGCTGGTGGTCCGCGCTTATGGGTCCAATATGACGACCTATCATCCCGACAGAACCCGAAAAGCTTTCCGCCGGACGGTCCCCTTTCATATCAATGGGACGCTGATTGGATTATTACTACAGGATACACTGCACCGACCCATAAAAATGGTCGACATACCGCCTCGAAGGGATAGAAAGACAATTTATGGCATAGCTATGGACAGTCTGTACAAAAAAATGATGCAGGACAGTGATAATTTCATTGCGGAACAACTATTATTGTCCGCTGGTTCGAGAATTATGAACAGTCTGAGTACGGATAGTGTCATTAGTGTGGTGATGGACAAGTATTTGCAAGACCTACCCGACACTCCTGTATGGAAGGACGGTTCGGGACTATCGCGTTATAACCTGTTCACACCGAGGACAATTGTCAGACTATGGGAGAAGATAGCCAAAGAAGTACCCGAAGAGCGTCTTTTCGAATTATTAGCGGTAGGGGGCCGATCCGGCACACTGAAAAATTGGTATCGCGCGGACAAGCCCTATGTTTTTGGAAAGACGGGGACGCTGAGCAATAACCACTGCCTGAGTGGATTTTTGATTACCAAAAAGGGCAGGAAGTTGATTTTCAGCTATATGAACAGCAACTATCCCGGGAGTTCCAAAAAGGTCAAAGAACAAATGGAGCGAATATTGTGGGAAATACACTTGAACAACTGAAGGAGGAGCATTTATGAGGTATACGATTCTGATTCTTTTCATATGGAGTGTCTGTAGTGTTGCAGCACCTCTAAAGGCACAGGACATCGATAGTCTTGATATCAAGATAGGGCAAATGATACTGGTAGGGCTGAGCGGAACGGACATTCGACAGAATACAACACTGATCAGTGATATCAAAAAAGGTAAAGTGGGCGGTGTAGTGCTTTATGAAAAGAACATCTCCCCAAAAAATACTTACCATAAACTCAAAAAACTAACTTGGTCGCTACAGCAGCAGGCACCCATTCCCTTGTTCATGAGTATCGATCAGGAAGGGGGCAAGGTGAACCGGCTCAAGGAGAAGTATGGGTTTCCCCCATCGGTAACGGCCCGTTACCTGGGACAGGTCAACAGTATGGATTCGGTCAATTTCTATTATGAAATGATGTGTGCTACACTTTCCGGACTGGGCATCAATGTCAACTTCGCACCCGTAGTGGACCTGGCCACCAATAAGAACAATCCCATCATCGCCAAATATGGCCGCGCTTACTCCGACAACGCCAATATCGTCACTAAACTTGCGGCAGAGGCAGTGCGTATACATCGCGACTACGGTATCGTGTCCGTACTAAAGCATTTTCCCGGACATGGCAGCTCCAGGTCCGATACACATCTGGGCATGGCCGATGTTACCCCGTACTGGATCAGTGATGAACTGATTCCCTATAAAAAACTGATAGCACAGGGACAGGTAGATGCTATCATGACCGCACATATCGTGAACAAGCGTCTCGACGAATCAGGGCTACCGGGAACGCTCTCCAGACCTATCATGACAGGACTGCTCCGCGATGAGCTGAAGCATCAGGGCGTTATCTTCTCTGATGATATGCAGATGCATGCCATATCGAAGCACTATGGTCTGGAAAAAGCCATTCGCCTATCTATCGATGCAGGGGTAGATGTACTTATGTTTTCCAACAATATCCCAGGGAGTAAAGAACGTACCGTAGCCAAGGTACATAGCATCATCAAGAAACTGGTACTGACGGGTGCCCTGTCGAGGGAAAGGATAGAGATTTCTTATCGAAGAATCCTGAAACTAAAAAAATCCTTCCGATAGGAGTAATCCGCTACAGGTGCAAATCATTGGCAACGAATCTACCTATTGGTTGCCTACTGGGTCCATGGTGTCCAAAAATCGGTTTTGGTTGTTCCTCATGCTTTCCTACAAAAGCCCAATGATAGTACCGTTTCCGTACTTTCGCATCGAAACCCTACTGAGATTTTCGAGTTTAATCATTCTTTTGTTATATTAGTAGAAGTGTGGCTTTATTGAGCATTGTTTATGCTTAAAAATTTCTATTTTTTCCTCCATTGTATTGATTTTTATTAGTTGATGGCATTTTAGCATAGTAGATTTGTAGTTCATTATCAAATGTTTACAAGTTGCTCTTGTGCCTTGGGTATATCACCGATCTCTAAAGATCGACACAAGTAATGGGTTACTTATGTCTGCCAAGAGCGTCTATCAAGGTAAAGATTTAGTATTCACTATGGCTTTTAATTTATTGAAAAAAAAATCGCCGGAAGATATTTTTTGGGAGTGGTTCGCACAACGGGCGGAGCACTATTATAACTCGGCCACGAATGGAGATGAGCTTTTTGCTGCTTTGTACCAACAGCTGGGCAAAATAGACGAGCATCTTATTTTTGAGTTCGGTCCTATCAACGAACTAGAGGAGCGGGAGATGGTCATTTCCGCCAATGGTGTAAAAGAGATTTTCCCCAAGGTCACGGCCTTGATAGAAAAGGCACCGGACTTGGCCAAGTGGAAGTTCATTGCTTTCCGTCAGCGTCTGCCCGAACTGGAGCAGGTCATGTACAACGATATCCATATTTACTATGACGATGTCTACTTCCGCTTTGCCAAGGATTTCGGTAAGATAGGTCTCGAAGTACACATGAGAGGCTATGATAGCAATAATCCCGATCATGACACCCTCACCTATATACTACTCGATCAGGTGCTGGGAGAGTATGATACCGAAATGAAACTGAGCCGTGTGGAAGTCACCGCATTGGACCCTGAGGATATCGACAGCCTGTTTCCCCTGAAAGAACTTCCCATAATCGTTGATAACTATATCAAAGAGTTTCACAACTGATCATGATGGATATCGCACTTTGGCAAAGTCACTCAAAAAAAGACTTGGAAGGGCCAAAAACCTTTAAACCCAAATCGATCGATAGGATTTCGTCATGAGAACATAAAGTACACTGAAATCAGTGGTTTAGGTGAGGGGGCTTTTGTATCACTAAGGTGACGCACCTACGTAGTGTAAAACCGCTGATCTTGAAACAATTTATGTTCGGAACAGGAAGGCTATTGACCATTTTGGGTTAATTTCGCTATAAAGTAAAAAGCATTGACCTCTTTGATAGGTGCGTAATATCCTTGATAGATAACTTCCTGAAAGGTTGGGGCCTACTACAAACTTATATTTTAGATGTCGCATTTCTTGCTGTTCATTTTATACCAACTTAGCTTTTAAAATCGCCTATCTTTCTGTTTATTTTGCTTCACTCTGCGTGGACAATCCTCGGGATAGCACTGCTATCCCTGCGGGTCTCGCCTTGATTGATACTAAAATGACCCGCGCAATCTTATGCGACATTGGAAACCCAAATTTGTATGACTGATTTTTTATAATTTAGGCTGAAACCATTCTGCCCGTAATGCCCAAGAACAAATCGATACCTACAGGTCTGCACAAAGCGAAGTCCAGAGCACATCAACTTCATTCAGACCCAAAAAAAGTCAAATGGATTATTTTTTCGGACCTGCATCGGGGATTCGCGATGGAGCAGACGACTTCCTCATCTGTGAAGATACTTATCTCAATGCACTAAACCCGAATCATGCATTGGAAAATCTACTACAGATCTAAATAGCTGCAAACCGGTCGTTGCACTAAGCTAAGCTTTTTGAATTCACCATAGCGGTGCTATGCTAAACCCAATAAAACTTCCTGATTTATTGCTATTTAAATCCTCGTTACGAAGTCCCTACGCATGATCCGGGTTAAAAAACCAAGGAAACAGCCAAGCTCTGCAAGCACGGGAGATCCAGCGGCTACTGGAGAACATCGACGATAGTGCTACTTCACTGGACATCGAGGAAGAACATAAGCGGCCCTGTTATTTCAATACAGGCTGTTGTTCTTTTTCGGATGGCGACATCACAGGGGTCGAAATCTCCGATGGGAAAATTGCACTGGTCAGATGGAAAAAAGGCAAAAACAAAAAAACCATTCTAGAACCGGAAGACTTAAAGCTACTCTTGCACAAGCTGAGCTGATAATTTCATAGGGGTCCAACATAGCCACTGATTTATGCGCCGGACCGAGCTTCCGGACATGAGCCTTCTTTACCTTCTGAACTTGATGGGTTCATGATGGTCTACGGCCACTCGAAAGGGGACCCCACGAAAACTGGCCTTGATATAGCCTTCATAGTGCGTATCGAATTGTTTCCCGCTCAAGAAACCGAATATATTGTTCAAGAGACCCGCATCTTTGATATTGAACTTTACCTCAAGTGGAACGGAAAACTCGGCCAAAGGTGGGATTCTAACGTTTTTTTCCTGATTGACTTTGGCAATTTTCTTCCCTTCCAGGGATACATCGATGTCCACGCCCCTGAGCTTCATGCCCACAGTATTGGGATTGAAAAAATAAGCATTTGCTTTCATATAGGCATTCGTCCCTTCCACCTTGGTCAGAGTTACATCACGAATATCCTTGAACTCGATATCTTTGTCCGGTCGGGTACAGGAGACCCCGGTAATAAGGAGTAGAAATAAAAGAAAGGTATAGAGACGGTACTTCATCATACAATTATACTCAAGAAAAGTGAAATGAGAAACCTGATGAGTCCATCAATTCTGTGAACACAGGTGTCGTATCGGTCTGATGGGAGTATGGAGACTGCCCTGACTGTATTTTTCCCTATCTACCCCTTGGAAAATGTGCCGGTATCTATGTTGGGAATGACCTTCGGTGCATTCTTATAATACAACTTCCACAGCACCTCACCGCTGAGGCCGAGACCGTACACCTTCCAGTAGGCATGGTACTTTTTATAATCCCAAAACAATCAATAGTCTTCCTATTCCGAACATAAATGGCCTCAAGATCAGCAGTTTTATGCTGCGCAGGTTTTACACCTTAGTGATACAAAAGCCCCCTCACCCAAACCACTGATTTCAGTGTACTTTATGCCCTCATCACAAAATCCTATTGATCATTTTGGGATAATAGGGGAAGTATTCGTCTTCGGTCTCCAATACCCTAAAATAGGTGGAGTACTGTTCGGGCTTCCATAAATCTTTACCGAACATGACCCTATCCTGGTATTTGGTCAGAAATAGGCCCGCCATTTTCGGCTACCGGCCCAGCTCTGCGATGACAGTACCTATCTCGGTATACATATTGGGCATTTCATCGAGTAGTTCGCCGAGCTTTTGTAGATTGTTTGCATACCGGCCTAGATGCGTATTGATGAACTTGGTGTCCTTATACTTTCCGAACACCCGATGCTGTTCATCGATAATCTGCTGCCAAGGTGCAGGATCGGTATCGGTTCGTTTTCTGTTCGGTCGGACCTTTAAACGCTCGTTATGCTCATCGTGGTCATCCCAGAAGGGAGTGGGGTCGGCGGCATGCATGAGTACAAGCATACCCAATTCTCCACACTTTGTCCATATTCTCCCCAATCGAGAGTCGTCTATCGGTACTCTGTTTCCTATATTGTCCTTGACACGCAGCCCTAGACTTTTATAAATTTTGAGACCGTTGGCACCGTTCCTTGCATCTTCTTCCAGCTGCCTCAGGGCATTTTCCTCCCAGTCCGTTTCTCCGATACCTGCAAAAGATATGTCCGTGAACAGAATGAATCTTTTGGGGTAATGGCTTGTAGTAAATAAGGGTAAGTGCGATTCGGTAGTATCCCATCATCCATAGTATAGATGATGTATACACTACTCCCTGCGCTATTGAGCCTCTTTTGTTTTCGAAGGACATTTCATTCCGGCACACTTATTGTAAATCTACCATTGAACTTCATCACTATACAAAACAACTCTCGCTTCTCAGCGTGCCAATATATATCTGAGGTCATCCAACAAGGATGGCCTCTTTTTTTATCCCCTATTCTGCCTCGGCACTTTATCATGAGGACTTATACAAATTTGGGTTTCAACTGTCGTATAAGATTGCGCGGGTCATTTTAGTATCAATCGAGGCGAGAACCGCAGGGATAGCAGCGCTATGGTAAATTCGAAAACACATTCAGCCCAAAATGACCAATAGCCTTCCTATTCCGAACATAAATTGTACTGATTTCAGCTATTTTTAAGGCCCCAATAGGTTTTCAAACCGAAGGTTCATGAACACCGATGAGATAAAACCGGACAGTGAACTAGATCACAGAGTCCGGATTCAACCCGGATTATGTATCAAACCTTAGTTATGAGGGTTTAAAAAGCAATAAATCAGGGCGTTTTATCGGATTCACTTTACTGATTTTCAGCTATTTAAGACCGCAATAGAAGGGCTAATGCATGATGCGGGTTCAACTATAATTTCTGTCGGAGCGGTCGCTAATTGTCTCGTGGGTGTCCCAATGCCGACAGCTGCTATCGCCCATTCTGCCTATTCTTGTAATTCCCATTTTACAGAAAATAATATGCCTATACGCGCTTTTTATGCATCATGGGCGCGTCGTGCAAGATAATAGCAGTATATTTCGGTCTTAAAACTTTCGTTTCACTCAGTACGGCCCTGAAGGCCTCCCGGCATCCGAACTATCATGAGAAAGGGGACAGTGCCTACACGGACATAGCGGTAGGTTCGGCATGAACTGAGACAGTATCAATCAAACTTAATCAATTGTATTTATGGAGTCTTATTTGGAAACCACTAAGAATGTATACAAAGCAGCAGCAGAACAGCCCGATGTAGGATTATGCTGCACCACAACCCCCATCTGGCAACTCCCCGGTCTGGACATCCCCAAGATAATGCAGGAAATGAATTATGGTTGTGGCAGTACGGTCAATCCTCGCGATCTGGTCAATGATCCCACCATATTGTATGTCGGTGTCGGTGGTGGTATGGAATTATTGCAATTCGCTTACTTCAGCCGTAAAAAAGGGGGGGTAGTCGGTGTGGATGTGGTAGACGAAATGCTAACAGCTAGCCGAGAAAATTTTAAAGTCGCGGAAGCGCAGAACTCTTGGTTCAATAGCGACTTCGTTACCCTGAAACAAGGCGATGCACTGGACCTGCCCGTAGAGGACAATAGCATCGATGTAGCAGCACAGAACTGTCTCTTCAACATCTTTAAGAAGGAAGAACTGAAAAAAGCCCTACAGGAAATGTACCGCGTACTCAAACCCCACGGCCGATTGGTACTTTCCGACCCTATCTGTGAGCAGGACATGCCCCAACAGCTCAAAGACGACGAACGTCTGCGTGCCTTATGCCTCAGTGGCGCTTTACCTTTACAGGAATATATCAAAATGATTACCGATATCGGATTCGGTACGGTAGAAGTCCGGGCCAAAAGACCTTATCGTATACTGGCACCTTCCGCTTATGATACCCAAGAGCAGATCTATATCGAAAGTGTCGAAGTATGCGCCATCAAAGACCCCATGCCAGATGACGGACCTTGTGTGTTCACTGGGAAAACCGCTATCTATTTTGGCCAGGAAGAGTACTTTGATGACCAAAAAGGACATGTGCTGATGCCCAACCAACCTTTGGCCGTATGTGATAAGACTGCCGGTGCCCTTGGCGACCTGGGCAAAGAGGATATCTATATTTCCGAGTCTACTTATTTTTACGATGGAGGCGGTTGCTGCTAAAGTTTGTAGATAGGAATAATGGGCAAAGCAGGTACGGCTTTTGCCCATTATTCCTGAGTCTATCTAGTACAGCGCTTGGCTGGACAGCCATCCTTGTATTTTATGCCCTTCCTTATCGATGTGCATGGCATATACCCACTCCCAACGCTTTTGTAGAATAATCAGTCTGTCACCCTCTACTACCCAATTCTCCAAAGGCTTACCTACTCCCGCATAGCGGTAGAACTGTGTCTTTGTCTTTTTTACAACTCCTATGTTGAACTCACTTTTGATCAATATCATTTTTGGTATATCTACAGTACACAGAATAAGTACCAAAACTTTCATTTTGCGAACAAAAGCTTTGTAAAAGATTCGAAAACCACGAGAGAATCCATACTAGATCTTGATGAAAATCGCCCCATGATCGCAGCACATTTATCTTGAATTGATTTCGCTTATCTAAGTACAATTTTTTGACAATCAGTGGATAATGATGCATTATACCTCTTCCTTATAAAGAAGTATGCTTCTGAGCTAAGAATGTGACGCGCAACGAAAAAAATCACAAACTTTTTTTCGTTGCTTTTCGGTGGCAAGGCATCTTGGCCTTCGGTAATCAAGCAGTTATCGGCCGTGCCTTACCAAAGCCTAAAATGGGTTAAAACAGACAAAATGGTGAGCCAGTGGCATGTTCAGGGTTCAATAACATGGAATATTCTGAAAATTGAGGGTAAACGTACTTCCTTTACCCAACACAGAGGTGACCGCTATTTTACCGGCTAGCCGATTGATGGCCTCATTGACGATAAATAGACCTAATCCACTACCCTCCACTGTCAGGGAGGCACGGTAGAACATCTGGAAGATGTGCTGTATATCATTCTCACTCATCCCCATTCCGTTATCTTCGACGGCAATAGTTACTTGCTGTCCATCTTTTTTGAAAAGCACTTTCACATAGGGGTTTTCCTGATCGATATTATGGTACTTGACGGCATTGGATAGGAGGTTACCGATAATGATATTCATACGGATATAATCTGAACAAAAGAAATTTGCCTCATTTTCCTCATAGATAAACTGTATCGACTCGGCACCGGGACCGAACCGCAGATTGGAGAGGGTGTCCGAGATAAGTTTGTTGAAATCAATACGTTCGAACTTGAGCTTCAGCTTGGAATTCTTGGTATAGGTCAGTATATCCTTGATGAGTTCGTCCAGCCTTCTGATTTTATCCTCTATCATATCAATATACTGTAATGAACTCGTCTCTTTGATGTCATGCCGCGCCAGACCCGTCAGGCCCAGGATAGAGGCTATGGGTGCCCGAAGGTCATGCGAAGTACTGTAGAGGAAACCGTCCAGGTCATTGTTGGCTTTTTTGAGTACCCTTCTCTCATCTTCCAGTAGCCAGACGACCATACTCAGACCGATAAGCCCCAATAGCAATAGGTCCAGAATGCCCAAAAAATGAAAAGGGAAAAAAATAGGTTTTCCGATGATGACAGAGGTCACGACAACAAAGTACTGAAGCTGTTCCATACCAAAGACCACAAAAGAAGTCGCCAGTAATTTCTGACCAAAATTGCTACTGCACTTTTTATGGGCAAAAGTGATGATTCCTGCTACGACAAAACAGATAAAGCCCAATAAGGACCTTATCCCCAAGCGTAGGAAATACCTAATATGAGCATCTGCCGCCGATTGGCTATGGCTCAGCGTGACCACTATGGCCAGCAATGTAGCAATGGAAAGAAAAGTAATCAGGAGACGTTTTCGAAGCGCACGGCCAGAAGTAAGCTCATAGGTACCTATCAGCAGTAGTACCAGTTGGAGGTATATGCCCATCGTTGAAATCAGGGAGGCGATGGTATACAGTGCCTGTGTAGGCAATAAGTCCGTGCGGTACAGGATAAAGGCACTCCCCAGTTGACCAAAAAAGAAAGCCAACCAGCTCCAGGCCCATAGTAATAGAAAGGAACGTTGATACTTTTTACTGTAGTAATTAAAGACCCAACCTATAAACAGGGATATGATCATTTGGGCCATATAAATCGCCAGTAATCTAGCGCTTACATCATAGAAGTCAGCGTTTTCCATGGAAAGATCAAGGGCAAAATTCAAAAACTTTGTACAATATACACTTTTGTATAGAATAATTATAAATTACCCGGAAAAATGGTATGCTTGCATACTATTTTAGTAAATTAGCCTTATGCATATTTTCCTACAGAAATTCGGTAAAGTCTCTAAAATGGTTATCTTGAAGGGCATAAAAAAAGCCCCCTATAAAGGAGGCTTTTGGGTGGTGATGAGTGGGCTCGAACCACCGACTCACGGATTTTCAGTCCGATGCTCTACCAACTGAGCTACATCACCGTTGTAAAGTGGATGCAAAAGTATGCGAAATTTTCTAATGTGCAAATTAAACGGCAAAAATATTTAACAATTTATTGACTATAGCTCATGGAATACCTAGAACAAATAGCCTTTGTCGCTGTAGTAGCTGCGGCAACATTTTTTCTGTATCGACGAATCAACCGTATTCGGCAGAATATTCTGATGGGTAAGGACCTGATACGCAATGACAGTCGCCCCGAAAGATTACGAACGATGCTGCTAGTGGCCTTTGGTCAGAAAAAGATGTTCAAAAGAATGGTACCCGCCATACTTCACTTCTTTATCTATATTGGTTTTTTGGTCATCAACCTCGAAGTACTGGAGTTCGTACTGGATGGTATCTTCGGGACACATCGATTGTTTGCCCCTTTTCTGGGCGGTTTCTATACCGTCCTGATGAATGTTTTCGAGTTCTTGGCCGTAGCGGTCCTGCTGTCCTGTGTTGTCTTTCTCCTTCGCAGGAACGTACTCCGGCTAGAGCGTTTTATGTCCAGTGAGATGAAGGGCTGGTCCAAATTGGATGCCAATCTGATACTGGTCATCGAGATTGTATTGATGATGGCTATCCTGACCATGAACGCCGCCGATCAAGTGCTACAGGATAGTGGAGTCGGGCACTATGCCGCTCATCCTACAGGTCACCTTTTTTTCAGCGCTATGCTCAAGCCCTTCTTCGAAGGTATGGCCCAGGGCACACTGGTCTTTGTGGAGCGCTTTGCCTGGTGGTTTCATATTGTGGGCATACTGGGCTTTGCCGTGTATGTCACCTATTCCAAGCACTTGCATATCTTTCTGGCATTTCCCAATACCTACTTCTCCAATCTGCTGCCCAAGGGCAAGATGAACAATATGGACTCCGTGACCAATGAGGTGAACATGATGCTCGGCCTTCCCACTACCAATGCTGATGCAACGCCACCACCGACTGCCGAAGAAATCGGAAAGTTCGGAGCCAAGGATATCAATGACCTGAGCTGGAAGAACCTCATGGATGCCTACGCCTGTACCGAATGTGGCCGCTGTACCTCAGAGTGTCCCGCCAACCAAACGGGCAAAAAGCTCTCTCCCCGAAAAATCATGATGGATACGAGGGATAGAATGGAGGAAGTCGGAGAAAGCACTGCCAAAGGGGGAAATGGGCTGGAAGATGGCAAGTCCCTACTGGGTGATTTCATCACCAAAGAGGAAATCAATGCCTGTACCAATTGTAATGCCTGTGTGGAAGCCTGCCCCGTTATGATCAATCCCTTGGAAATCATATTGGAACTGAGGCGCTATGTCTCTATGGAAGAATCGGGGTCACCCGCTTCCTGGAATGCCATGTACCAGAATATCGAGACCAGTTTTGCCCCTTGGAAATTTGCCCCTACCGATCGGTTCAACTGGGCCGATGACCTGAAAAACGAAAAAAACACCAAGTAGAGAGCCAACAGGACAAAAGCTATTAGTTTATCCAAGAAAATCAATCGTTATGAGTGAAAATACATATCAAGTCCCTACCATGGCCGAAATGGCCGCCAAGGGCCAAAGCCCCGAAGTACTGTTCTGGGTCGGTTGTGCGGGTTCTTTTGATGAGCGTTACAAAAGCGTCACGAAGGCCTTTGTCAAAATCCTCAATAAAGTGAAGGTCAACTTTGCCGTGCTGGGTCCGGAAGAGACCTGCACGGGAGACCCGGCGCGGAGGGGCGGTAACGAGTTCCTGTTCCAAATGCAGGCCGTGGCCAATATACAGGTGCTGAACGCTTACCATATCAAAAAAATCGTGACGGCATGTCCGCACTGCTTCAATACCCTAAAAAACGAATACCCCGACCTCGGTGGTAATTATGAAGTCATCCATCATTCGACTTTCCTACAACAACTCATCAACGAGGGCAAGGTCAGTCTCAAGGGCGGGGGAGAGTTCAAGGGAAAGAAAATCACATACCATGACTCCTGCTTTTTGGGCCGTGCCAATAATGTGTACGAGGCACCAAGGGAAGTACTGATGGCGCTCGATGCCGAACTGGTGGAAATGAAGCGCTGTAAGACCAAGGGCTTTTGCTGTGGTGCGGGTGGTGCACAGATGTTCAAGGACGCAGAACCGGGCAGAAAGGAAGTGAACATAGAAAGGACAGAAGAAGCACTGGAAACAGGGGCAAAGACCATCGCTGCCGCATGTCCTTTCTGTCTGACCATGCTTGCCGATGGTGTCAAGAACAAGGAAAAAGAAGCAGAAGTAGAAGTCTTGGATATCGCAGAGATGATTGCCAAGGCCGAAGGCCTATAATCGGACGGGAAGGCACCGCCCTAGAACCTAAAAATGATCTCTACCGATAATGCCGCCCTGTAGTGTGGCAAACGGAGCAGGTGGTTTCAGGAAGGGCTATGTCTTCATGATGCAACACCACTCCCATTTTCAGTAAAAAACCCTGAAAGCCGTCTGCTCTCAGGGTTTCGTATTAAAAGGAATAATGGGTCTGTCTTTAGGCCTAGGTCCGACTATCTTCGATTAGTATGTTGTCTTTCTACGGGTACGCGGACCGGGGACGGTTTGGAAATAAGTGTATTGACCCGTGTCACTACTCCCCTAAAGTGGCGAAGTAAGGACTCTCGAAGAACTTTTGTTGTAGTAATCATCGTATTTATCTTTTTTACCAAATATTGCCAATAAGTATCACAAGAAAATCACGAAAGGATAAAAATTAGCCCAAAGCCCGTTTTTTTTCAAATCTTTTTTGAAATCAAAGGCATGGAAAGAGGATAGGAGGCGCAGGGAGTATCTGTTAGCGGACAGTGATAGCAGCGGAGTGGGGTAGGCACAGTAGGAACAAATGGAAAATCCGAAGGTTCGATGAACGGCGTCAAAATCAATCTGATATACCGAATCAAATCATCTGCACTATCTTATGCGCCATTCAAAACTCCAATGTGTACCGGGAGTTCTTCTCGAAAAATACCGTTCGGTATGATTTCCCAAGTGACCGGCCCATCGATGACCGCCACTTTGTAAAGATGGGTTACAAGAATCACTCCCCATGGTATATCCGCTCGGCCAGCTCTATAAAGTACCTCAGCCGGCACATACTGATGACATCAGGGGCGTTCAGGTTGTCTTCTTCTACCGCTAGGAAACTATCTATCAGTCACGTCAGTACAGGCAACAGCCTACGGTCCCTATGACACTGGATGCATAGGATGATGTCTCTTATAAACTCGGAGAGCAATATGCTCTTGTCATCAAAGGGAATGCAGGTAGCGATATCGGACAGCCAGCCCGAAGACACTTCATTGAACATCTGCCAAAGTACCGCTTCTTCACTGTTCTGTAGTATCAGGAGAACTGAACAGGAAGATAGGCGATTTTAAAAGCTAAGTTTGTATTACATAGGATTTGAGAACGGTCCGTTCTCAAATTGGCACATTATGTACTATGAAATTATAATAAAATATTCTCTAAGAGTATCACCCTGTAGTAATCGGACGTGATAGACCCAAGCCCAACCGGAAGCGCTTCTTGCAAGGGCGATTTTTGGCCGAAGCGCCCATCTCCTTTTCCGAACATACCACATTGTATAGGCACCTCTCCTAGAAAGGAAGTGCGTCCACATCGACATTGCCACCGGTGAGGATGAGCCCTATCCGCTGACCCCGGAAGAGGGCCTTGTTCTTGAGTACTGCCGCCAGAGGCACGGCACAGGAGGGTTCGATGATGATTTTCATTCTCTCCCATACCAGGCGCATGGCCGCGATGATCTCTTCCTCCTTTACCGTAAAGATATCTTTGACATGCTGCTGTATGATGGGAAAATTCTTATCTCCCAGGCCTGTCAGTAGGCCATCGGCAATACTGCTCGGGTGTGGATGGGGTATTTTTTTTCCTGCTTTGAAGGAACGATAGGCATCGTCCGCACCCAAGGGTTCTCCCGCATACACACTGGTTTTTGGAGAAAAATAGTGAGCGCTCAGCGCGGTTCCACAAAGCAGGCCACCACCACCCACCGGCACAAACAGTGCATCCAAATGCTCCCCCTTCTCTGCTAGCTCATCGAAAAGCTCCATCGCAGCAGTACCCTGACCGGCTATGACGCTGTAGTCGTTGAACGGTGGGATGAAGAGTGCCTTTGTTTTTCGGATGACTTCGGCCAGCGTGGCCTCTCGGGAACGTAGCGTCGCCTCACAGTCGATAATGGAGGCCCCATAGCCCAGAACGGCCCTCCTTTTGACCTGTGGTGCCGTAGCCGGCATGACGATATGCGCCTTTACACCACATACCTGAGCGGCCATGGCCACTGCTTGGGCATGATTGCCCGAGGAGTGTGTCGCCAGACCATTGACAAGGGTCTCTTTGGGCAAGGACAGCACGGCATTCAGAGCGCCGCGAGCCTTAAAGGCACCTACTTTCTGAAAATTTTCGCATTTGAAATACAATTGGGCACCTATCATCGCATCGATACCCTCAGAGGTGAGCACGGGAGTATGGTGTATGAAACCTTTGATACGCCGGTGGGCCTCCTGTAGGGTCTCTTTTGTGGGAACTCTATCCTCTTGAACAGTGTACTTTTCCATTGTAGAGTGTATAAATGTTTCTAGCCTGTATTTTACCAAAAATACCAATGCCCGTTCGCTCATGCACATTGTACCTGCGGCTCATCCTATCGAGACTGTACGCAGGGGTATTTTGCGGGGTTATCCCTTGTCTTCGGGACGCTCAGTGTGCTTCCAGCCAGTTGGCACCGGTACCTATCTCTACTACCATGGGGACTTCCAGTTGTACCGCTGAGGTCATCAGACGGTCGATGCCCTCACTTACTTGCTGGATTTCATCGCGATGCACATCGAAGACCAGTTCATCATGTACCTGTAGGAGCATCTTGCTTTTCAGCTTTTCGCTTTTCATCCATGCTTGGATATCGATCATCGCCACTTTGATGATATCCGCTGCACTCCCTTGTATGGGTGCGTTGATGGCGTTGCGTTCTGCCCAGCCTCTCATGGTGGCATTGCGCGAGTTGATATCCCTCAGGTAGCGACGGCGTCCCATGATGGTACTGACGTATTCTTTCTCTTTGGCTTCTTCGACGATATCGCTCATGTATTTCTTTATGGCCGAAAACTCAGCGAAGTAGGTCTCCATGATCTCTTTGGCCTCTCCCCTGGAAATCTTCATCCTCTCGGCCAGACCAAAGGCCGACATACCGTACAAAAGCCCGAAATTGACCTCTTTGGCCTTGCGCCGCATATTGGGTTCCACCTCTTCCAAGGGTACCTTGAAGACCTTGCTCGCTGTACTGGAGTGGATATCCTTACCGCTCCGAAAAGCCTCTATCATGAATTCATCCTTGGCGAAGGAGGCTGCTATCCTCAATTCTATCTGCGAGTAATCCGCTGCCATTAGGATATGATCCTTATTTTTGGGAATAAAGGCCTTGCGGATCTCGCGGCCTTTGGCGGTACGGATAGGGATGTTCTGTAGATTGGGATCATTGGAACTCAGGCGGCCCGTAGCGGCCACTGCCTGACTGTAATTGGTATGTACCCGATGGTCGCTACCGCTGATCATCTTGGGCAGGGCATCCACATAGGTGGACTTCAATTTCTGGTATTCCCTGAATTCCAATATCTTGTTGACGATTTCATGCTCATCGGCCAGTTTGGACAGGATTTCTTCGCCCGTTGCGTATTGGCCCGTCTTCGTTTTTTTGGGTTTTTCGACCAGTTTCATCTTGTCGAACAGGATTTCGCCCAGTTGCTTGGGCGAAGCTACATTGAATTCCTGACCCGCCAGTTCGTATATCCTGTCCTGTGCATTTCGGCTTTCTACATGGAGTTCTTCCGACATCTTCTCCAGTGCGGCCAGGTCGATATTGATGCCCGCGAACTCCATGTCCGCCAGTACACTGACCAGTGGTAGCTCTACTTCGAAGAGCAGCGTTTTGAGTTCGGGTACTTCGGACAGTGCTTCCATAAGGACCGCTTTGAGCTGTAGGGTGATATCGGCATCTTCTCCTGCGTACTCCACTACCTCTATGGGAGCGATATCCCTCATGTTTTTCTGTTTTTTGCCTTTCGGCCCTATCAGTGTGGTAATGGATACAGGGCTGTAGTTCAGGTACTGCTCTGCCAGCACGTCCATGTTGTGCTTTCCTTCGGGTTCCAGTAGATAGTGTGCCAGCATGGTATCGAACAGAGGGCCTTTTACGTTGATGCCATACTTTTTCAGTACCAGTATATCGTACTTGATATTCTGACCTATCTTCATGATATGCTCCGATTCCAGTACTTCTTTGAAGTCCTCTAGTAGGGCACTTACTTCGCCGGTATCTTCGGGAACGGGGACATAATAGGCCTCACCTTTGACATAGGAAAAGGCGATACCGACCAGTTCGGCCTCTATCGGGTCTACGGAGGTGGTCTCCGTATCGAAACAGAACTCTTCCTGAAGAGCAAGAAATGTCGCTAGTTGCTTTCTCAGTAGAGGGGTATCTACACTGTGGTAGTGATGGGCCACCGTAGCGATAGTGTCTTTTTCCTGAGGGACTACGGGAGCTTTTTTCTCGTCCCCGCCAGTGGCCTGACCCGAACCGAACATGGACAGCTGGGCTTCACCGCTGCCTTTTGTGGCCTTGGCGGAGGCTTTGCCCTCCTCGGCACCCGAGCCACCGAACAGGCGTTTGGCCAGGGTCCTGAATTCGAGTTCTTCAAAAATGAGCTTTACCTTTTCTTCATTGGGTTCGACCATGATCATGGCCTCCTCATCAAAATCGACGGGTACGTCAGTGATAATGGTGGCCAGCCTTTTGGAGAGGAGTCCTTGTTCTCCAAAGTTGATGACATTTTCCTTCTGTTTGCCCTTTAGGTCATCGGCATTGGCGACCAGGTTCTCCACCGACCCGTACTGTTTCAGCAGCTTGGTCGCTGTTTTCGGACCGATGCCCGGTATCCCCGGGATATTGTCCGAGGCATCTCCCTGTAGACCGAGCATATCGATGACCTGATGGACATCGTCGATACCCCACTTCTTTTTGATCTCCTCTACACCCATGATATCCACCGCATTGCCCATATACGAGGGCTTGTACAGGTAGATGTGTTCCTCCACCAGCTGCCCATAGTCTTTGTCAGGGGTCATCATGAATACTTCGAAGCCATTTCTGGCCGCTTTTTTGGCGATGGTCCCGATGATATCATCGGCCTCAAAGCCATCCCGCTCCAATATAGGGATGTTGAAGGCTCGGATGATATCCTTTACAATGGGAATGCCCGCACGGATATCTTCGGGGGTCTCCTGACGGTTCGCCTTGTACTCCACATAGGTCTCATGTCTGAAGGTAGGAGCAGAGGTATCGAAAGCTATCGCCAGATGGGTAGGTTTCTGTTTTTGGATGACCTCTAGCATGGTATTGGTAAAGCCCAGCATCACCCCTGTATTGACTCCTTTGGAACTGATTCTCGGATTTTTACTGAAGGCGAAGTGTGCCCTGTATATCAAGGCATAGGCATCCAGTAAAAATAGTTTCTTCTCAGGTTTGCTCATAGGCATAAAGGTATGAAAAAGCTGAGGTTTACCCTGAACCGCAATACAATTTTAGTTCTCTCCTGACGCTGCCACACTGAGATGGGGATGAGGTCCTTTAGGGCAGAACGTAGGTCGTCTACGCTCTGCCCGTGGTCTTTGCACCCCTAATTTTATCCCTGCCATTCTTTATTATGTACTTCATCCGTTATTTCATATGGAGCATGAGTTCCTTATCAGTAGGCTTGTATCCCCACGGGGGATAATCTATCTTAGTACTTTATCCCAAAGTGATCAATAGGATTTCGCATGAGAAGATAAAGTGTAATAAAATCAGTGGTTTGGGAGGGAAGGCTTTTGTATGTATATCTTTCAAGGTATAAAACCTACGTAGTGTAAAATCGCTGATCTTGAAGCAATTTATGTTCGGAATAGGAAGGCTATTGATTATCTGAGGTTTATTATTTTTATCCCGATACTATGCCACAGCGCTGCCACTGGGCCGAAGGCCAATTCGAGGCCTATATCAACTATCATGATGAGGAATGGGGCGTACCCGTTCATGACGAAAGGGTTCATTTCGAATTTCTGATCTTGGAAGGAGCCCAAGCGGGCCTGAGCTGGGCCACGGTACTGAAAAAACGCGAAAGCTATCGGAAAGCCTTTGCGGGCTTTGCTCCCGAACAAGTCGCTGCTTATGGGGAGAAGGATGTGGAAAGACTTCTAGCCGATACGGGCATCATCCGCAATCGTCTCAAAATCAAGGCTGCTATCACCAATGCGCAGCGGTTTTTGGAGGTACAGAAAGACTTCGGGAGTTTCGACAGCTATGTCTGGGCTTTTGTCAACAACCGCACCGTTCATAATCACTGGAGCACGCGCGAAGAGGTGCCCGCCACCAGTCCCGAATCGGATGCCCTGAGCAAGGACCTAAAGAAGAGAGGTTTCAAGTTCGTGGGCTCTACCATCATGTATGCCTATATGCAGGCCTGCGGCATGGTCAATGACCATACCACGGACTGTTTCCGCTACGAAGAAGTCCATAAACTGTACTCTGCCAATAGCAAAAGGGAAGAGGGATAGGTCCGATAGCTTTGGAGGAGAGGAGCATTTTGAGTGCCATTAGCACTCTGGACATCAGTAGAATGCATATTGAAGATAGAAAGCCCAAGGTTTTCGTCACCCATCAGTAATCTCCGATCCGACCTTTTTATACAAATATACAAAGTGTACCGTATCCATGAAGTACGCGTTCGGTCCTATCGGCACGAAATGATGCCCTCCGGATTATTCCCTTCTTGCCCCATATCATGGGTTTGAATAAGCGTAAAGTCATGAAAAACCCCAAGATTCAGCGCAGTTCTCTTATGCTCTATCCGATAGACGCATTCATTTACTGATTTATAGCTATTTAAATACCTATCGCTGGTTCGATACTCGATTCTCCACATTACTATTTCTCGTTATTATAGTACAATGAGCCTAAAGCAGGAGTGAATTAGGGAATTTAAGTGAATCAACTGCCAAATATTACTATTGATGTTTCTCTATGCCCATTCGACGAATGAGGGACAACCCTATGTGAAAAAATGGTGTCTAATAAATAGAATCTACAATATCGGATGTAACGGTAGTGTTTGCCATGAAAGTACAGAACGCAACAGAATCAGCATATGCTCATGGCTTGAAGTTATTTAACCTAACCATAAATAGTTTGTACACCAATGAAAACTGTAATGTACCTAACCGCATTTGTTGCCCTTGTGGCCATTACCCTGATAAAGGTAATGGTGAGAAAGTAACGATTTTTTCAATCTTTGGGCACTAGCTCTTTTTTTGAACTCGAAACGGGTGCTCTCTTTGTCTTCAAAGACCAAGTGGTCTGCCCTTACCTTGAGTTCGAACAGGACGCTATCCCGTCGCTGTAGTTGCAAACGGTCCTCGACCAAAGACCATTTTTCCTGATACAGATTGCCTTTGCCGTCTCCGGTGATGAAGTAATAGGGCTTGATGAGCAGTCATCGGTGTTCTTCCTGCGGATAGAACGAAGACATATCATCTCCTTGCACTTGCCATAGCATCCACTTTCCCAGCAAAAATGCTTCTCTTGACCGCTGCAACTCCTCTTTTCTACGAAAGGCTATTTTTATATGTCGGTGATGGTACTTAGCGGTGCCCTCCCAGTACATGTAACTGCTATTGGCGGAAAGGCCCACTGGCTCCGCTGCTTGGGAGTGATGATAGTTCCATGGATGTCCTTTATCTCCGGAGTGAGCAGTGTCAATTTCCCCGCTTCGGAATGCCACCTACCGGGCAACTCCTGTTCCTCGCTGGCTATGGTACAGCGATGGCCCTCCTCGAAAGTAATCCATTTTATCTCATGGCTGAAATAGGAGGTCCTATTACTGCCCGACAACCTGATTTTATTCACTTCCCAGCTCCCCTGTAGATAGGCGTTGTCATCATTATCACAGGATGAAAGTGAGTATACTACTATCAGGACAAATAGATAAGAATACCTCGCCCCTAGCATGTTATGTGCCGTTATGTTCAACTGTGCCCCGTGTGAAAAGCCCAACCTAGCGATGAGCATGAGACACAAGGGCCTCGACGTGATTTCCCATATACTCCTTTACGGGAAATTGCATGGGACTGCTCCCAAAGAAAGCTTCCCGACCTCTGCTGTGCCCTCTATGCTCAAAAGCGACGGATGATTTCCTTCCTTGAAATCCTAAGGCTCCACATGCCTGCCATGGCTTTCTTATCGGAAAAGTCACGGGATACACTGTCTTTTTCTTGGAGGACCTCCATTAGGGGCCGGAGTAGGGGCCGCGTGTATAGCAGCGTACTATCGTTTATCTTTTGAATGTTATCCCTCATCTCCAGTCCTTCCTCAACATTATAAAGATAGGCCTCAAAAACTTCCTTTTCTTTCGGACTTGCTTGTTCTAGGGCCGATGCGTCCACAGCACTGATAAAGGTGATGTCCGTAGCATGGCTTCGCGAAAGCGAATCGATGATATCGATATCATTATCGCTCAATAACAGTTTTCCTGTCGAAGGGTCTATCGTTGTGCTGTCCCTTCCATGGCCAGGATTTAAGTACTCTTCCAGCAGCTGTAGTATATCTCGTCCTTTTTGCGAGGCGGTGGCAATGATATCCGCCTCTTTTATTTTTTTGAACTCACGTCGTTCTTTGGTCTCCGCGATGGCTTTTCGGTCCTCTTCGGACAATTTGCCACCACAGCCCGTGTTCAGTATAAGTAGCGTAAAGATGATGATGTATAGTTGTTGCATATCGGTATTTTCTGTTTATCCAAGAGACTGCTTTGAAGGGTATCTCTTTTATTTTCTCAAGGGCTTCTTTTGCTGCATCATTGCTATCGGAAACCTCCTCAGATAGCATCTGCTATCTTTATCCATGCTGCCGCTGGCTCAAGCTATCACAAATTTTCAATATAACTTCAAAACGGTCCTTTGCAAAGTAACTACAAAGCGTAGGAAGATATACAACATTCGGAAATTATTCCTGAGTACAATGGTTTCGGACCAAGATGCTGTTCTTTTTGAGGTACTGCCGTTTTGCTCTCTTTGCATAGGGTACAACGCAAAAAGAGCAGGAAGGACAGGGCTTATACCTTAAGAGCAATTGATCTGGGACAAGATGGTTCGTTGACTTAGGTAGCCACTATTTTCTAAAGAGCCTGATGACAAGTCTGCCGGTAACGGTTCTACACGATACGGATTTTTCTCCTTGACCATTGTCCATAAGGCTTACCCATTTCATTTTTCTTGAGTATAAATGACGCTAGCGGGTATCGCATCATAAAGATTTTTTTTTTTATGGCTACAGTAATCGCTAATTTAGCGCGGCCAAGCCTAGTGTTGCCTATAGCATCATGGTGTCCAATGTCACTTTTGATGTATTTTGCTCACCTATTGTTTTTATAAAGCGCGTAAAAGCGCCGAACAGTGGGCGGGCAGCATTGGTAGTCCTAGTGAGGTTTGGGGTTTTCCCTAGGACGGTCTGTAGTCCCCAACAATGAGAAACAAGGGCATGGGATTAGAATATCCCTGCAAATACATCGATATGATTGAGAAACTAGAAGATATCAAGCATCGTTTTGAGGAGGTCGGCCAGTTGATAGTACAACCCGATGCGATGAGCGACATGAAGAAGTACTCCAAGCTGAGCAAGGAGTACAAGGACCTGGAAAAAATAGTACTCAAATACGAAGCCTATAAAACGGTACTTTCCAATATCGATAGTGCCAAAGAAGTCCTGAATACGGAAAAGGACACAGAGTTCAGGGATATGGCCAAGATGGAGCTGGATGAACTGGAGCCTCAAAAGGAGAACTTGGAGGAGCAATTAAAACAATTGCTCATACCGAAGGACCCGAATGATGACAAAGATGCCATTCTGGAAATCAGGGCGGGTACAGGTGGGGATGAAGCCGCCATATTCGCTGGGGACCTTTTTCGGATGTACCAGCGTTTTTGTGAAAAGAACGGGCTGAGACTGACCGTACTGGACCTGACCGAAGGCACCAGCGGCGGCTATAAGGAAATCGTCAGTACGGTGACGGGAGAGGAAGCCTACGGTACGCTCAAGTTCGAATCAGGGGTACATCGCGTACAACGGGTGCCGCAGACCGAGACACAGGGCAGGGTGCATACCTCCGCTGCGACAGTGGCCGTACTTCCCGAGATGGACGAGGTAGAAGTAGAACTGGACATGAACGACATCCGTAAGGATACCTTTTGTTCTTCCGGGCCGGGCGGGCAGTCGGTAAACACTACTTACTCTGCGATACGCCTGACCCATGCCCCTACGGGACTGGTGGTATCCTGTCAGGATGAAAAATCACAGATAAAGAACTTTGAAAAAGCACTGAAAGTACTGCGGTCCAGAATCTATGAAATCGAACTCGCCAAGCATAATCAGGAAGTCGGTGCACAGCGCCGCTCCATGGTCGGTAGTGGCGACCGCTCGGACAAAATCAGGACCTATAACTATGCCCAGAGTAGGGTGACCGACCACCGTATCGGTTATTCTCAGCATAACCTGCCTACGGTCATGGATGGAGAGATAGAAAACTTCATAGAACAATTGAGAATCGCCGAAAGTACCGAAAAAATGAAGGAGGGAAGCGTGTAATCCCAACGAGCTATCCATGCCCGCCTTTCTGAAAATGCCGTACAATACCATTCAAAAAAAAACGTTATGACCAAAGACCGTTACAAGTACGGTCCGACCCTTGATTTAACAGTACTTCCTTGAAACATTTTACCTTTATCATTATTTGTCTGGCCTTTGGTCTTTCCGCATGTGTGGACGATTTCGAGCCTAGCTATCCTGAGCGGCTGGGAAGCACGGGCCTACGCTTTTCTCTGGATACACTTACCTTTGATACTGTGTTCACCTCCGTGGGGAGTATCACCAAGCGGTTTCGGGTCTACAATGAGCACAAAGAAGAGGTGAACATCAGGAGGGTATTTCTCGGTGAGGGCGCGGACTCTCCCTACGATATCATCGTGAACGGGAGGCAGGGCAATGATCTAGAGGATATCCGGCTCCTCGGCGAAGATAGTCTTTTGGTACTGGTCACCGTCAACATAGACCCGCAGGAGAAAGACCTGCCTTTTCTGGTAAAGGACTTCATCAGGTTCGTGGTAGACGATAAAAGTGACCGCGTGGACCTCGTCTCCTGGGGTCAGGATGCTGTGTTCATCACCGACCGTCTACTGCCCTGCAATAGCCGATGGACAGCGAACAAACCCTATGTCATCACCACGGATACCCTTATAGTGCAGCCGCCCTGTCGTCTGATTGTCGATGCGGGAGCAAAGGTATATTTTGCGCCATCCTCTACCCTGTTAGTGGCCGGTTCCATAGAAGTCAATGGTACCAAAGAGAACCGTGTACTCTTCCAGAACGATCGCTTGGACGAAGGCTTTATCAATGCCCTAGGTCAGTGGAATGGCATCAATTTCGCCATCGGTAGCAAGAACAGCCGCATAGAATATGCTGATATCCGCAATGCCGTGAACGGCGTGCAGGTCGGTGATCCCGACAATGATACCGAGCCTGATGTTATTATAGGCAATACCCGAATCGAAAACATGTCCAATGTAGGCATTCTGGCTTTTCGATCGGACCTGTATGTATACAATACACTGGTCAATAACTGCGCGGTCAATGCGGTAGCGAACCTTATCGGGGGCAATTACACCTATGAACACTGCACGTTTGCCAGTTTCTCTTTCGATTTTTTTCGGGAGGAACCTACCATGGTTCTTTCGGACAATATCGTACTCCGTGATAATTCACTACTGGCCGATGACCTGAACGTAGCCATTTCCAATAGCATCATCTATGGGAGCCTAGAAGAAGAATTGGTCCTGAGCAGTAGTGAGGGGGTGGACTTTAACCTGTCCCTATCCAATAGCTTGCTGAGGACCCAAGGACCCGGCTTTGATATCAACGGTAACCTGATCAATGTCGATCCTCAGTTTGTCGATGCGGAAGAGTACAATTACCAGCTCTCTAAGGACTCCCCCTTGAAAGACCAAGGTGGCCTATTCCTCGACATAAGCACAGACCTGAACGGCAATGACCGCGATACATCGCCAGATATCGGAGCTTTTGAGGTTATAGAAGAGTAAGTTATCACGGTATACTCAAAAGAAATCAAATGGGGGAAATCCCCTGTTGACCATTATCATGGTGAATTACCCACTTCTACCCAAGAGACCATCCATTTTCACTTCCGGTCAGTAAAATGTAAGTTTGCATAACTTGGGTTCAACAGCTCCCCATGGAGCCAAGGAAGGGGTTCGATGATTCCCGATGACCTTTCTATTGGATGGTTTTCCCTGTCTGTTTTTCTTCCGTATATTACCCTATACCCCATCAGACTCCTGCGTTTATGAAGATTTTCCAGAAAGAGATAACACTTCCGGCCTTTTCCAGAGGTTTTCACCTGATCACGACCGAAGTGGTCGAGTCCATTCCCGAAATAAAGCGTATGGATATGGGCCTGTTGCACTTGTTCCTACAGCATACTTCAGCGGGCCTTTGTATCAACGAGAATGCCGACCCTACCGTAAGGCTCGACTTTGAGAGCCATATCAACCGTATGGTTCCCGAAGGGGCACCTTATTACCAACATACTTTCGAAGGCCCGGACGATATGCCCGCCCATATCAAGGCCGTGCTGATGGGCACTTCGCTGAGTATACCCATTACCAAGAGCAGACTGAACATGGGACTGTGGCAGGGGATATATCTCTGTGAGCACCGGAACCACGGAGGTCCAAGAAAAATCGTGGCGACCGTACAGGGGATATAAAGAAAAAAATCAATACTCTTCTATCATGGCAAACCATTTTCTATCTGGGCAGTTAATATTATATGGAGAAAAAACGTGCGCTGATTTGGTTCAACAATGATTTGAGGGTCTTTGACAATGAAGCTCTTAGCAAGGCACATGCCCTGAGTACGGAGGTCTACCCTGTGTATATCCTAGATCCCGGAAAGTTCGGAACGACAGTATTGGGCCTGCCCAAAACGGGTACTTTCCGCGCTCATTTTTTGTTGGAAACCCTACAGTCCCTGAAAGAGAAGCTACAGAAGCTGGGCAGTGACCTGATCATACGTAGGGGGCTGCCCGAAGAGCAGCTGCCTCTTTTGGCAAAAGACCTAGGGGTACAGGTAGTGTACGGTTCCAAGGAGATTACCCAAGAAGAAGTGGACGTAGAGGAACGCTTGGAGACCAACCTACTCAAAATAGGGGTCAGGATGCAATTGTACTGGCAAAGCACCCTGTTCCATATCGAAGACATCCCTTGGCCGATAGGGAGGCTCCCCAACACTTTTACCGATTTCAGAAAAGAGGCCGAAAAAATGGTGACCGTGAGGCCCATGGCCGAAACACCGAAAAAGCTCAACCCTGTGTCGAACTTTGATGTAGGGCATGTTCCCACACTTTCCGAACTTGGTCCGAAAACCATGTGTATGGACCGTAGGGCGGCCTTGGCCTTCAAGGGAGGCGAACGCACAGGTCTGCAACGAGTGAAAGAGTATATCTGGAAGAAAGATAAGCTCAAAACCTACAAAGATACCCGCAACGGACTCATCGGACCTGATTATTCCTCAAAATTCTCCCCTTGGCTGGCCAATGGGGCACTTTCTCCAAAATACATCTATTATGAAGTAAAGAACTATGAAAGTGAGCGCGTCAAAAACCAATCTACCTACTGGCTGGTGTTCGAACTGTTATGGAGGGACTATTTCAAATTTGTGGCCAAGCGATACGGTACGGATATCTTCAAGTCAGGAGGGATCAAAGGTAGGAAGGCTGACCATACTGAAAACAGGGAGGCCTTTGAGCGATGGAAAGAAGGTACTACGGGCATTCCCTTTGTAGATGCCAATATGATGGAGTTGAAACTGACGGGCTTCATGTCCAATCGCGGTCGGCAGAACGTCGCCAGTTATCTGGTCAATGACCTACACCTCAACTGGACCTGGGGCGCCGCCTACTTTGAGAGCATCCTTATCGACTATGATGTGTGCAGTAACTGGCTCAATTGGGCCTATATTGCCGGAGTCGGAAACGATCCGCGAAAGGACCGCTATTTTAATATAGAGTCCCAGGTAAGAAAGTACGACCCCAAGGGAGAGTATCAGCAGCGATGGCTGGGCTCACGCTTTCAGGAGGCGGACCTACCAAAGTAGTGTTTTTTTATCGTATGCATAGACGGAGAAACAGGTTCAAGCTTATGCTGAAGGGAAGGGTCGGCTGTCTTCGGGGCATTCTTCTACATCAATAGAGGCGGTTCGCTGTCCTTAGCTGCTCTGTGAAGTCATTTCATAACAAAGGGTATCCATACTCTCTGTATTGTATGAAAATAGCCATTGAGAAACCTATAAACTTGATTTGTAAGGTTCTCAATAGCCTTGACGAGAGAGTCAAAAACAATCCCTTATACCGATTATCTTCGCTCCTTCATCATCCTGTTATGCATATCACTTAGAGTACCAGCAACTGTGTTGCGAAGCGACCTTTGTTTTCAGTGACAAGCACCAAGATATAATTGCCCGCAGGAAGTGAAGAAAAGTTCAAGTCGATTTCTTTTTCACTATTTGCGGGTACGGATATATTTTCTGCCAATACCGTACTGGTAAACACACCGTTTTCATACTTGTTGGCGATGATCTTACCATCGATACCTTCGAACACGCTAGGAGCTGTGATGCTTACGGATGCTACCCCTCTCACGGGATTAGCCATGCCTATAGGGCCACCAAGGAAGCGCTGATAGTCCGTGACTTTCCATAACTGGCTCTCGCTACTGCTGACATTACTAAGTCCTACGCTATTTCCGGTTAGGGATAGCGCCTTACCCGTACTGACATTGACCAATCGGGTCAGACTGCCTACACTTGTAGTTTTCCACTGCTGTCCACGATCACCCTTGTCGGCTTTGTTCTGGGCAGGTTGGCCATTGATGACATCTACGGCCATTCCCGTATCTTTGTTCAAGATCTGAACCACTTCATTACCTAGGCTTACAAGGTTCCATTGTTGTACAGTGAAGATACTCCCGGGACCGTCCAACTCTCCTTGCAGTTCATAATCCGCACCTACTTTCGCAACACCGTTCAGTACGAGACTATAGGGGCCGGAAGAAGTGGTAAATTCGACAGTGAGCGCCTTATTGGCCTGCTCATTAATGATCACCAAGCCCTCTGTTGAGCTTTGTGCTTTTACGTCGGAAACGGAAAATCCCAGTACAGAGGTTAACAAGACGGTAAATACCGCATAATTTTTGAAAGAATTTAAAATTGTTTTCATAGTTTTAGTATTAGGTAGTGGTTAAGGTTGTTGATTTTCCCAGAAAAGAAATGCCCTTGTTCAAGATTGCTCTCCCCCAACATTCTCGTTGGCCATTTACCGCATCGTTCGCAAGACGACTTAAAATGTATCGGGACTCCTTAGTCCAAACGCTCAGTGTTATCGTACGCTATACTTTCATGAGGAAAGACCAAAAGAGATCTTAGGATTTACTACGCGACACATACCTTTTCGGAAATACAATTCAATTAGGTAAAAACCTGGATATCCTTTTAACTGAATTCTACCAGCTCCCCTATATTCTCGACCAAGCGTACATGGTAAACCTATTGCTGTCCAAAAAACGCGTCATATAAAGTTGCCGTGACATTTCATCTTGAGTCCGTGAAACGGTATGGTTGTTAGCCCCATCGCATGCTGAATGCG
Source organism: uncultured Cyclobacteriaceae bacterium (assembly GCA_947492745.1). GTDB lineage: Bacteria > Bacteroidota > Bacteroidia > Cytophagales > Cyclobacteriaceae > Aurantiphycus > Aurantiphycus algarum. The sequence continues at coordinate 204,482 of CANLOE010000001.1, forward strand.
ACGAAAATCATTGACCGCGGCCCCATCCGGCCCGCTGCCAGTAAAAAGCTGTGGGAACACTGGCAAGAATGACCGATGGGTTACGAGGTCAGTCACAGTGATACTGCCACAGGTGCTCATTCCGGTCCGGATGGCTTGATGGCAAGGCTGTCAAGAGGACTTTCTATGCAGGATAGGATAGCATGAACAAAAGGGTATACAACACTGGAAAGGCAAGTTTGTATTGTAGTATAGGGAAGAGCCATTGGTCTCTTCCTTAAACCCAAAATAATCCATAGCCTTCCTATTACGAGCATAAATTGCTTCAAAACAAGCGGTCAACCTGTTCTTTGATTGCCCGGAAATTTGTTTTCGCCTCTAGCCTTTTGGCCTCACGGTAAGGCACAGGACGGTTTATGCTCAACAAAAAATGAAATGGGAAATTTGAAGTTTTGTAGGTCTTGGACAAATTCTGTATATGTTGACCGGTCATTAGTTAATCGGTCATTAGGACCGTTCCGGACAGAACAGTGTTTTCTTGATCATTTCAGTATGTCCCAAAACAATTTCATTTGGGTATAAGTGCAAAATATCCTTAATGCTTAAGTACATAAGTCCAAACCTGAATTTGCATTACACATATAAATCGGGATACAATGTTACCTGTGTTACCAGTACATTGGCTCATCACCTTAGCATACTTTAGGTCCGCTCGCAACTATGCTTTCATCCCGAAAGGCCAAACGGCATCGATGGCGGGTCCGACTATAGGAGCTATTTTTCCTGTTCTTTTATTCAGTTCAGTCCTAGTTTTAACCCGAATGATAAATAAGTGACACTGAATTTTAGCTATAATTTCAAAAGAGTCTTTAGTTTTAACCCAAAATGTCCATTAGAAAATCTATTCCGGACTTAACTGACTTCAAATCAGTAACTGAATGCGTTTTTTG
>CANLOE010000002.1 GCA_947492745.1 uncultured Cyclobacteriaceae bacterium
CCTTTCTACCTTTCTACCTTTCTACCTTTCTACCTTTCTACCTTTCTACCTTTCTACCTTTCTACCTTTCTACCTTTCTACCTTTCTACTTTTCTACTTTTCTACTTTTCTACTTTTCTACTTTTCTACTTTTCTACTTTTCTACTTTTCTACTTTTCTACTTTTTTACTTTTCTACTTTTTTACTTTTCTACTTTTCTACTTTTTTACTTTTCTACTTTTCTACTTTTCTACTTTTAAATTTTCGAAATCAGAATTTTCTGAATGCTGACCTGAAGGCCTTTGTAAGCTCTTTTTTCGTCTTTAAATATTCATCCATAATGGAGGCATATTTTTCGTGCAGATGAGGCTCTATCCTTTCATTACGGGCCGCACTTTTGATGCATTTGGATATTTCATCCATCGAAATACCGATTTTGCCAATCGTCCTGCCCAGCACATCCAAAGTTTTCAGGAATTCTGCTGGGTTCATCGTCAGCACCGAATCTTTATCGGAGGTGAGTTTTTTCCTTATAAAGGATGAAAAGGATTTCATGCCCGATTGCTGGTATTCATTGAGCAGCCGATCGGACTCTTTCTTCGTCACGTAGGACTTCACCAGTTGGTCTGTTTTGAGGGCGGGATTCATCCTTTTCCTGCCCCTTTTTTCGATGCCCGATTTCATCGTGCAGTGCTTTTCAGGAAAACCAAGTTGCGCGGTTTTTCTCCCCTTTCGAATGAAAGGCAAGATTTTTTTGGTTCAAATGCGATAGCTTTTTGGACCAAAAAACACATCTTGATTACTTTACCGGCCAAAACATCAAGCTCCTCCTGATAGGATTTTAACGAAATATCCTCATTACTCATCATTGTTATTCATTTTTAGCTATTGACCATTGATTTTGTGCATCGCACTGAAATGAAGTGTTGTTGATCTAAAAGCTAGCACTTAGGGTAAGAACACCTGTACGGACCAATGGGGAAACAATTTATAAAGGCTGGGGACTATGCCTGCTAGGATGCTTTTTCCTGTTCTTTTTTATCCAAGAGTTTGAGCTCGGTAACCTTGAAGGAATGAAAGTACCTTTTGGTTTCGCCATCCATATAATCATAGGTGTCATAGTAACCCACTACATAGATCATCTTACCTTTTTTGAGAAAGGAAAATGCGGGGTGATCGTTCCAGATTTCCAATGGCACCCAGATGGTTTTTTCAGATGGGCTTCGGTCCTTGCCAAGTGAAAGTGTGGTGGCAATGCTGAACCTGGTGGACTTTGAATTGGTACCGGCGACAACATCCTTTCCGATATGACCGATAAAGGTGCAGGTGTTCTCACTGTTTTTGAAATAGGGCATATGCAGTTGTTTGTGGGCGATACACCTTCATGGTAAGGCGACCGACCGGATTGAAAAACTGAACAAACTGCCTAAAAGGATTGCAATACGGGTAAAGGGAGTGGAATACTTTGTTTTTTAGAGGCGAACAAAAGCAGGCTTTTCAATCAAATCGCCTTATCGGATGATTGCATTATACAACCATTTGAATATTTTTTTGAGCCTCTTGAGGAACAAGAATCCGAAAATCAACATCATAGCGATGATTATACCATTTGTAATGCCACTATCCATGGTCAGGCCTTTGGCCCCGACCATCTGCAACATAAAAATGGTGTGAAATGCCATATAGAACATTCCGAAAACCGATAACTTGATGATTGATTTCATTGATATCTAAATTAATGGTGCCTGCCGACAAAAGCAAACTGGCAGGTGCCAAAATTTAGCAGATAACCTCAATACACACCCTGACCACCTTTTGCGGCCCTCCTTTTCAGCAGTTAAGCAAAACACAGTTTTTGGACCAAAAAACACAATACCACACTTGGGTGATATTTATAATCAATCAGGGGTATTTACACTTAATTCAATGCGGTTGAGTTGGGCAGTCCATTGTTGGATGGCAACTTGCATTGGTTCCGCAGAAATAGCCACATTGCGTTTACCGAAGAATTGGCCGCAGTACCATTTAGATCTAGCCTCAATGCTACTCCTGTAAACTTCAAGGGTAGCCTCGATATCCTGATAGGTCACATGATATATTCTGACAAGCCCTGCCCTACAGCCTTTGATAAAACCCGGGTCACCAACACAGTGCATCATTCTTTCACCTTCCTCGACCAACTCCTTGGCTGAATTGAGGAGTAGAAACATGATTTCCCCGACCGACCCTTCGGTCACTTCCGCTTGATGGAAAGGTTCACTATCCATGGAACCTGAAACGGTCAGATTTAGATTCTCATGCCACTTAGTGGATTTCCCCATAAGGACCTTGAACGATTGATGGGTGTCCAGAGTAATGTTTTCCGATATCACGTAATCATTGAGCTGATGGTAGTGATAACTGAAGAATTCCTCCTGAGCAGCTTTTGTCCAGCTTTTTCCTACGTGGTCATTGAGCATCTTTGTGAGTACGAAGAAATTGGACAGGCCTTTAGGGTCAGGGGCTATCCATACCACTTTCTTGAACTCCGGTACTATTTTACCCATAATGACCGAAGGCCTGAAACTGTGGCTTATCACCAACATATGCAGGTAATCGGAAACACAGACATTCCAACTGGGGAGATGTGCAATCGTTGTCCATCTAAATCCACCTTGGCACAAACGTCTCCAATACCCGCTCCTCACTCCGGAGTCCTTTAGGTGTTTCTTCAGTAAACTGAAAAACCGATCATCCAATTGAAAACCTTTCTTCATGCAAAAGTACTTCACCCAATTGATCAGGAACCTGTTCTCTGATTTCAGTTTTTCCAGGGTCCTTCGGTTATGGCGCATGAAATTGAACTCACCGATATTGAACTGAAAACCAAAGACACCAAAAGCCAGTGCGGCCTCTTCTTTTCGGATATTGGACCACAGGAACTTGGACAGCAACCTGGACCTGCTTTCGATTGTACTATGGATATTGTATTTGTAAAGGCACTCCAAAGGCATGGTCAGGGTCTCGGTCTCTGGCGATTCACGGCCCGGGAACACCTGTTCCTTTGTCATGAAATGCACGGTATCGACTTCGGCAAGGTCCAAGTGTGAGAGTTCATGTAGGTTTTGGAGTGCCCTCAGCACGAACCTGTTCACGGATTTGATGTAGGCAGAAAAAGCAGTAGAAACAAAGCGGTATTTGAACTCTTCGGTCGATGCCCCCACCAATTTGATCTGATTGAAAAATGGTGATAGCTCTCTGTGCAGATCGGAATCATCGCAGTAGAGGACAAAGCCCATGCAGGAATGAAAAATCTTGATGCCACTGAAATTCATGGAAAGGGTATCGGGTAAGGTATCAAAACTGAAACCTCCAGAGCTACGATATAGGGCATAGGTCCTCCTTGCGGTAGCAAATATCAGCTTTCTCAACACATGACCACCGTTCACAATGTCAAGTGTACGGCCCTGAATGAATGCATGTACAGGTTCTGTCATTGTTCCTGACCGTAGTGTATATTGAGGGTCCCGATTGTTCACGATTCGCATACCGGGTTTCTGGAGTTCAGGTTTTGGACACAAAAGGCTTCTTTATAGGCTTTGAGCGATTTTTTATTTAGGGAACAAAGGTTCCATGCCATTTTCCGGGCCCGACATGCAATACTTTCCCTGATACTTGGTACCTCGATCATCATTTTGGTGTATTCGAAAAAATCCTCTTCTGTAGCAGCGAGGTAGCCTGTTATGCCATGTTCTATCACATTGGTGTACGGTCTCTGTCCTGCTGCAATGACGGGAATGCCCAGTAGTGCCGCTTCGAGATATCTTATGGGGACCCTGTAAATGTGGTATGGATGATGGACATCCGGAAGGATGGCAATATCGAATGAGAGCGATGCCAGTGTTTCCGGGTACTCCCTGAAGCTGACCGGAGGTTGACTGCTATACCTGGCACCGATGATATCCTTAAGGCCATGTTCCGTACACATCCTACCTTCCCAATCAAGGATTATGAATTCAAGGGACTCACTGTAATGGTTGTCCATTCTTTCCAGATAGCCCCAGATGGTCATCACGGCACTGACCACGCCTCCATGCGATAGTATGCCTATTCTGGTCTTTCCATTTTTCATGCCCTTGTTCGGTTCAATTTCGGGGAAAACATCCTGAAAGGCACTGTCAGGAAGTATGGTTGGAATATTAAGGAATTTTGTATCCATGACCGGTCGGTTATCGAGCAGTTTCTGAATGTAGTACACTGATATACCATCATGCGCGGTCGTGACCAAGTCCACTTGGTCCAGATTTTCCAGAAGTTGATCCAGTTCCATTTCTGAAATCTTACCGAAGTTGGGATGATAGAGCGGCACCTTATGGTGAATGCGGTCCAGGTCCATCACAAATTTCATATCAGGATTGACATGTCTTACCATATCAAAAAGATAGGAGACCTCCGTGAACAAGGCCGGTAGTATGATAAAGTCTGCCCACTCAACCAATTCCACATCCATACCAATATCGTGTTCCTTCAAAGGTGAACTGAAATCATGGTTCTTTATAGAAGTCAACCTGGCATCAAAACATGATGACTTGGACAGGGCCATTGCCGGTGCTATCATCCTATAATAACCAGTGGGACCAAATTCTGGGCCAACGTAGAGCAGATGTGTTTTTCCGTCGTACTTATCCAAATTCGGGTATCTTACTCCAATACTTTTCTTACTGTTCAGCAGTCTTCGCAAACTATCTATTGCTTTCATTGTTTCTTCTATTTATTTCTTTTCCTTCGTTATATATACCGATCATCTGACCGGATGTCCTGTCCTTGATAAAGGCAATGTTCGATTTCGTGGCCCATTTGACAACAAGCCTTTTCAGTTCCCGGATGCCCAATGCCCGATCCTTTTTTTTTGACCATTGGCTCTTCCAGTCTCTCGAATAGAATGTCCTGACATTGCCATCTTTGAAATTGACGATCAAATAGGTTTCGGAATCCCTCTTCAGCTTCCATCCATCGTGCGGCCTGTTCACTGGATTGATAGGTTTACCATGAATTCTTCAAAGTGAAGGGAGATATGGTCCCCGTTGCCCCGGTCCACCCATATCTTGACCGTATCATGGTTCGGTGATGCCGACATGAATATCTTAAGATCGAGCAATGGAGTCCCTGTACTTTTTGACAATTGCTTCAGAAAACAGCCTACCTTTGTCGTGGTAGCTATCTCAAGGGCCAATATTTCCGATCTGGTCCTGTCCGTTAGGATGGCAAGGAACTCCTTGTGCGAAATCTCCCTGACGGGGTACCCATGGGAACAGATTGTTGCACTGCAACTTATGCTTGTGGCAAAAAGGGCGATCGACAGCCTGTCGGTGGATATATCCTCGCTTACTGCCAGTTTCCTGAGGTTCATTGCCACTTTTTGCGATACCCCTGTCCTTGAATTGGGGACTTCCGTATCCGACGTGTTTTTCTTTTTGGTTTTTTCCATACTTAATTGTTGATTCGTAACGACTTCATTGATTTTCACAGATGGAGGGTTTCCCGGTAGAATTTCCGGAGCAGTTGCTCGGAACCCAACCTGGATATCCTCTGTTCACATTTTCTGTAGAGGACCAGACCGGGTTCTTGCTGATGTGACGGACGGTACCTGTTCCTTCTCATTTTTTCGAGTTCCTCTCTCAGCACCCTGTCCCCCTTCTTCCGTTTTTTTCTTGCGAACTTCGACTCCCACCATTTTTTGGTTACCGTAAATCCGGTGCTGTTGTTTTTATCGAAAAAAAGATGGGGGGCCTGAACGAAACGACTTTCGTCCCTTTTGAGATAATCCACCAATAGATCTATCCGGCCCATATAGATGCGGTGCACGGCCTCCAACCGTTCAGGAGGGACGGGTTCATAGAACTCCGGGATGAGCTGTAGGGCGCGTTCTTCCTGCCAGTTGCCGATCGGGGTGCCGCCATAAAGTTTGTCCCTGGCGTTCAGCCAGAGTTCTTTGACCAAGAGGGAGGTGGACCGGCCGGCCCCGCAACTTTCCTTTCCGGGATGCGGGTTCGTACCCGGCCCGGCCCAACCGTCTTCCCTTGCGCCGTGGTCGATATTTTTGGATACGTCTTCCCTTGCGTGTCCCTTTTTCGTGTCTCCGTTTAAATCTTCATGAACAGTCTGCGATAGCAGACACCGCTTTACCAGGGCATCCTTTTTATCCTCAAGGTTCCGGTTTTCAATGTTATCCACAACCTTTACTATATTATTGTTCTTTATAAAGTATCCTTCTTCTGTATGGGGACAATTTGTCCGGTCATCATTTTGAAAATTGGTCTTTTCTCCGTTTTCAGCGCGGTCATTGACATGGCCGGCAACCTCCGGTTCTTTCCGCTCATTTTTTATCCACATGTTTGTCCACAGGATTTGGGGGTTTATCCACAGAATTTGAGGGTTTATCCACAATTCATAAGAGGAGCCTGAACCGTGCCAGCACTTCGAAATGATTATCCCTACCTCTTCAAGTTTGGTCAAATGGCGTTTTATGGTCCTCGAACTGCAGTTACATAGCTTGGCCAACTGCACATTGTTCGTTCGCAGGGACGGCAGGTTGTCGGCATCGAGAGGACCGAGCCTGTTCAGCTTGATCAGGTACTTCCCATAGAGCGATATCAATGTCCTGGCAGTACCCGAGGTGGCCTGACGGACTTTGTTCTTTAGGCAGTCGGCTCTTTCATTGTGTTCATCGATGAACATACCAAGTGCCCTGAAAGAATGTGCGTAATCGATTACCTGCATAGCTGATGATTTCATGGTTACCGTTCTTTTGACATAGGGGTACCGTGCAGGACAATTGTTGTTCCTGCCAATACGGTAGTGGTTCTGTCTTTGGGTGAATTGTTTCTATACCCTATAATTGTCCTCGTTGGACGATGTCAAGGGGTCCGATGTAATATGGGATGCCGATGTATCCCGCTCTTACGGGATTACCGCCCGTCCCGATAATCCCGGTGCAATTTTTCCACCTTCCACCTCCAGAAGTACTTGGTATGTGCCGCATTCGTTCTTTGGAGGTGATGGTTACTGTGGTGCACGATATCCTGCCATGCGGCCAAAGAGCAGGGATACTTTATTTTTGAGCGTTTGGCCCATTTTTGTATTGACCGTCCCATTGTCAGATGATTTGTCCAAGAGCCCTGTGGATACCATATCTTCGAAGGTCAAGGTCCACGGCCTCCCTGACAAGACGAAGCCTGCCCGCCCAGATTACCCCTGGCGTTTCTTCAATGGGCGGGTCCAAAAGCTCCACTATAAAGACACGGTGCCCTTTATTGAATTCGTAGGCCAGTCTTGGGTCGTTGATGATCCAGGTACCGTGCAGGTGGTCCAACATGGACCAGGCATCACCAAAAAGCCAGTATGCGCGGCTTTTTGTAAAATCGAGCACATCTCCCTTATTGTGGGCAAAAGGCAATGACCAATCCTCAAGTGAACCATCAATAGGGGTCCCATCTTCGGATAGGACCTTGAACCAGGTCTTACTTTTGTTTTCATTCAATGTTAGCATATCATCTTTTTTGTTTATTAAGTGTATAGGGTATGGCCTTACGGCCCATTTTTCAGTTGTTCCTTTCCCTTGCTTCCTTAGTCATAAGACTTATCGCTCTCTCGAACCTCCATGTCCAGTCTTCCCTTTTGTAGTTCTGTTCCATGATTTTCACCGTAGACTCAATGATGGCCTGCCCACTTACAGTGCTGACCGGAATTCCTTTGTAGTACTTTCTTACGGTGGTGGGGGAAAGCCGGGTACTTTTGGCAATTAGATACATGGCATTCTTGGGTAGCCTGTTTTTGATCATTGCAAGGTTGACCCGTCTAAGGTTATCGTTCATTTTTCTTTTGGTTGACCGAATGCTTCACTTTATTACTGAAAACTTCCTTGTCCGCATGGATTGTCCGTACAGGACGATCTGCCGAAGGTTCATCGGAAATACGTATCATATTCTGAAGTTCAATTGTTCCCGGGGTCATCAGGTCAATGGTTCTTTCAAGAAATCTCCTGTAGCTATTTCTGTCAAAGAGTATCTTTTCCATTTTTTTCTTCATTTATCTATGGTAAAGAAAAATAAAAACAATGAAAAAAAAGGGTGACATCACCCTGATATCACCCCTTTGATTTACTATCAACTATTTGATTTTCATACATTTAAAAAAATATTAATTTTAAAAAAAAAGGTTGTTTTCAGTATTGAACTTGTATTTGAACGGAACTTTTGACGATATTTGTCATAGTATAGTTCGAAAGTCAATACCAAATCAATGTGGATAAAAGCATAGAACAACTTCTGAGTTGCCCGACTGAGGACCTTCCTGTTTTTGATAAACTGAAGGCTTTCATGAAAATGCACGGTATGAGGAACCTCTCGGACGTGTTGCGGTACAACATTCCCGAACTCAACGATATGGACGGTTTCAGTGCCATGTGCCTTCACGAACTGCAAAAGCTATTGGACAGGTATGATTCCCTGCACCTCCTGAACCAGTGGAACAGATAAATATATCTTATGAGTCTTTTAGGGCCTCTATAACATCATGAACTCCTATCAAATGTTTCTGTGCTTTTTCGCAGGCCTTGTAGTTTGGATATAAAAGCTTGTTGTATAGGTTTTTTACGGATATATCATTGGTCCCACTGGTCGCGATGACTTTGGATGCAAACTGTGCCGCTTCCCTTTTGCTTTCCCAATCAAGGATACCTATCTCGAATACTCCATGGAGGAGTACTCCGAGGACAGCAATGGAATCCTTGAATTTCAGTTTTCTTTCAACGGTTCCCTTGCCATGTCTCGGAACTTCCTCTTTTTCAAGGGATGTCAGTAATTCCAAAAGCCAATTTTCAATCTGTTCTTTCAATGGCAGTAGTGCGGGATTGAATTTGAGTTTGGAGATAGGTCTTTCATTATTGAGTTTCCTCATCAGGTCTTTGATGAAAACGGCTTTACGGTCTATTGCAACTGATTGCAGTGCCACTTCAATATTATGTTTGAGATGGTACACAAAACTACTTGAATTCAGCCCGTAGTGCCTGCACTGATATTCAATCCTTGAAGAGATGGATTGCTCGTTTGAATCTTCACTTCCACCCAGAACATCGGCAATCCCAATAATGAGTTTTTCGCTGGCCAATGTAGTGGACAATGTGTGGTCATACTCCAAATTGACGGCAACGTCCGTGATTTCCTTTACGGCTATTTTCAAGCTGTTGGAAAAATGTCCAGCTGATAGTAGCGTATCGACCTTTAGTATATGGTGTTCCAGGTTAAGTCTGTGTATCTTCCTGATGCACGGTGATGCGTTCAATGTCAGATTCAGGTATTCTCTATAATTCTCGTAAACATAGAGCATGATACCATCAAGGTATTGAAGCAGGAGCTTGAAAATCGCAGTTTCACTTTCAGCTTCCGTGTCCTTGTGCCAATAAGGGTCATCAACATGAAAAAGGTGCCCAATCCTGCTCATATATCGGTATACCGATTCCTGCATTCCTCCAATAAATTTCCTTTTCGGCTTCTTCTCAGTATTGATGGAGGTGTAAAAGTCAATCCCGTGAATTATTTTACTGTATTCGGTCCTGAAGAGCAGATTATAATAATGAAGCCTCAGTTCATACTTTGAAAGTACCTCGGTATTCGGTTCAATAATAAGTTCCACACTCGATCCCGTAAATTGATATGCTCCAATGACAGTGTCATTTTCATCAATGGCACCCTTGGCCATTGACAATAGTTCGGAACTGGGTGTTTCTCTAATGGCCACATCTATTTTGTCGGGGAAAAGTTTCCAGTAATCCCTGAACCAGTAATGGTGCTTTATCGGTTCATTATTATCCCCGCTTCTTTTTTCAGCGTATTCAACACGGATAAAACTGTTTGGTTTTATCCCTTTTGACAGGAACTCATCAAGTTTTTTTTCATAATTGATGTTAATGTTGTTCTGGTATGGATTGAGTTTTCCCTCAATAGTTTTATGGAAGTTCTCAAATAGGAATTCTTTCAATGGTACCCTAAGTTAGTTTTACGGAATATTGCATATGATTAAGGTTTAAGCCAACGATAGAATCTAAAAATATTGCATTTTTTACTTGAAAAGCATATGTTCATTGTTTTTTTTTAGTAGAAAATGTTTTTATCTGTGATATAAGTGTCGATAGGACACAATACCTCTATAGGTATGTGGAAGGTATTTAAAAACATGAACCTGATTTCATGAAAAAACATTGGCCTGAAAGAAGGTGTCAGGGGTTTTGTTCAATCAAATTCAATTGGGATGATTTTGGTCCATTGCTGTAATTTTCGTTCCATGATTTGATGTATTGATATTGACAAATTAGCCAGCATTCAATATGGCAGATTGGATAAGGTAAGGCTTGCCCTGTGTATCCGGAATTGAAAATCCCACACGATTCCTGTCCTTTGATTTGATATGCCAAAGGTAGAACTGGAGTGTAGGGCAATGGAAAAGTAGGCACTGAAAATTTTGATTCGGATAAGTTCTTTTTGCATGACAGTAATATTTAAGTTGCAACCCCGGTACCACCCGGAATTTTATATTCCACACGATTTGACTGATAAATAATCAAGGGCCGAGGTAGGTTTAAGTGGCGATAGGTTCAGCAGGGGTAAATAGCCTTGGTTCAACAGACCTTTCTGTAGAAGCTGAGGTTCAGGAACTGCCTTGTCGATCCATCATAGCTATTGATGACATCTATCATCGGACATATCTCATCATCGCCGGTGACCTTTTGGTACATGGTATCAGCAATGAACGAAACAAAGAACTTTCGATCATCGATATTTTTCACCTTGACCGTGTAATTGCCCTTGCCGAAAACCTCGTCCATCTTGTCCGCCACAGGCTTCATGAATTCTTCGTTTTCAACAAGTCCGTAACTAGGGCTGCACATGTTGACCACCTTGTCCTTTTCGGGCAGGTAGACACATTCACTGATATTGGTTGCAAAGTCAGTGTTGAACAGTTCACCGCTCTTGGCCTTGACCACGGGAAAGTAGATTTTTTGTAGAAGTTCAGCATTTGTCTTTGATTGTTTGTCTTCCATGATATTGATTGTTTGGATATAAAATGAATAAAAAAAAGGGCCTTGAAGGCCCCTTATGATTTACTGTTTGGGAGTGATATCAATTTCCTCAACCTTGATATAGGCCTTGGTTTGAGTGACCTTCTCATTTCCGATGGTCCTTTCCCAAGTGTTATATTTCAACTTACCGATGACGGTTACCTTTGTACCCTTCGTGAGAAGTGCCACGAATTTATCATTGACTTCCTTCACAAATCTTTTGCATTCGTGCCACTCTATTTCTTCTCGTTTTTCTCCTGTCGCCTTGTCGGTCCAGGACTCGTTTGTCGCAGCACTGAAGCTGATGACGCTGCTTCCATTTTCAAATGTTGTTACTTCTGCATCTTGTCCGAGGTGACCGCCAATGATGAATACTTTTGTAGTTGACATAGTGATAATTGTTTAGTTTAAAATTAATTTATGTCGGGGGTACAGTGGACGAAGCAGTATTAAGTGCGGAAAAGCGTTAAGAAAAAAATTTTCAAAAAAGAGTGGACCGGAGGGGCTTTTTTTAAAATATTTTTTAGCCCGCATGTATACTGCCGTACACTATCTTTGACTTTAAATTGATTGTTGTTTGTACTGAACAAGTATGCTATGTCGATGACAAGCAAACTCTTCATAGGTCATCTTGGATATGATTCGGTTCCATTTTGAAAGTTAGGAAGAGTACCGGTATCTTTTGTTGTTAATATTATACCTGGATCATCAAGGAATATCAAAAAAACAATGACACCTGCCCGAATGCTTGATTTTTGTAATCATTGGAAAGTTCGTCGAAAACATGCTCAGGCAATTTATGAAGTAACCGTATTTCTGTAAGATCAACATATTTGTAAATGACAATTCGGTTTGATTTGTGTTGTTGTCCTACATGTTCATTAGTTGGTTTAAGCATTGCTATCGGATTGGGAAGTACACGGTGCTTTAAGGCTCTTATTATGGTACCGTAGTCATTGAAGTCCAACATACAAACCGTTGCATGTCCGTTTATATTCTGGATTTTTGTTTTCATTTTGGCAACGCGTCCAAGTGCAGGTCTATTTTATCCGTGGAAAACCTGCGTAATGGGACATGCACGATTCAATTGCCCAAACAAGAGCTTCATTTTATAAGCACGAAGCATATGTTCACTCAGTCCCTTCTGTAGTGTCCTTAGAGAAGCTTTGTTTCGGTTATCATAAAGAGTATAATGTTGGATATCATTGCTGTCCTATTGATACTGTTATCGATAAGATTCATTTCAAGCTGTTTTTTGATTATTTGTTTGAATTACTGTTCCATATGGCATATCATTTCGAATGAAAGATCTGCTTCCTCCCTTCATGGTCTTGCTGATTGATGAATTTGACTGTTTGATTCAGATTGGTGTATCTGGCTTCTGTCCATTGCGAAAAGAAGAAAATATTCACATTACCTATGTTGATGATGTAAATGTTATAGTATTCCAGGGCCTCTCTTCCCTCAGCAAGGATTTCGCACATGAGAAAACTGCTATAGTACAAGCGATTGGATATGAGCTGTTCAATATGTTTTGGGATGCTACCGTCCCTCTCCATGGGGACGAATATGTTTTCTTGGTTTTTCATGCTGATTTTGAAGATTCTTGGTTTTGTATAAATGAAGATGGGTAACCATTTTTGATTAGGAATTCTATGGCTTCTCTGTCCCAGAATTCAGGCCATTTCGCCTCTACGCGACAAGCAAAATCACGGGATATTGACTCTCCTTCCTCGGGATCAAGGAACCAGATCTGTAAGTCAACATAGGTCCCATATTCATGGCTGTTCCAATTTCGACATATTCCGAAACCTTCCGGAAAGGGTCCAAAGGTCCTTTCAACCTGAGCAATCATCGCTCGGGCTTCCAATCTTTGTAAACGGGAACTGTTCTCTACACCGGCACTCTCTTCGGAACACGGTATGGGGTCCAGATAAAAACTGTCTTTCATTTTCTTATCAATTTATGTTCAGGTATCGTGGTTGTTCTTTTGTGATGATGAGGTAGTGGCTGTTCTCGTCTTTTCTGATAGCATAGTATCTACCCTTATCGGCTATTGATGTGAGCTTCCAATAATTACCTTGCCCATCGCAGATGATGGTTGACCTTTTGTCATCACAGAGCTTTAGATAGTCCCTTTCTGAGATTTCAACGACATTTCCGGTAGCTGCAGACCTCCTTGCGAAGAGGAGGTGCCGTTCCGGGTCAAAGTCCCATGCCTTCAAGGACATTTGCCGTATGAATCCTTTGAACCCTTCCAAACTTGGAAAAGATGAGACCTTGGTATAACCCAGACCTGACATGACCTCGTTGAAGTGGGTGGGGTTCTTGAAGATAAAGCTGAATTCTGAGCTGCCATGTCCCTTGTCCATCGAGCGGATGCGATATACATGGCAGGAAAACACTGTATTCCAGGTTGATTCACTGTAGAAGAGCAGCCCACTGTCATCATGTTGATATAGTGGCCTGAGCCGTTCAATGACGAAAACCATAGGGTCCAATGGTATATCGATATCCTTCCATAGGTTTTTGAGAAATAGGTTCCTCGTAGTGATGCTCAAGCCAATTTCCTCCATCTGGACACAGCTTTCCTCCAGGGATTCCAATTCTGCCCCGATCAATTCCAAATCCTCTGCTTTCCCTAAAGGGTTGTTCTTGTAAGAGATGTAACCTAGGGCATCAATTTGTAGAGATACTGATTGTCTGACTTTTCCCATATCCTTTTTGGAAACCTGCCGGACAGGTCATGGCAGGAACGGCATAAAGGAACGTGCGGAAATACTACGGAAGGTAAGGGCGGGGCCGTGGAGATTTCCGCAACCCTTTTGCCCTGCTATGTTCTGTCTACATTTGTGGAAAAAAGGTAATATGGGAAAGATAAGGCCTGTTCATACTTGAATTGACAGATTCATCTGTTGCTTACCGCATCTTCCAAAAGTTTCTCATTCAGCTGTTTGACTTTGTCCCTCAAGGATTTCATCAATGGGAACGATCAGCGAAATCAGCTCGTGAATGAGCTTTTCGGTGAAGCTTGTTACGGTAGTGGAAAACAAGGTTGGGCAAACGGATCGATAAAGGTGGTATACCGGTACTTTCTGCAAATATGAGTGTACGTTCCGGTCGGAGGAGATAGAAACAGAAGTTGATATCATTTCCATTTGAATTTGCATGAAGTATATTTTCCGGGATAATTTTGGACTTGAAACGTAATGAACCGCTTCCATCATTTTTCTTCTGCTCGAAATAGACCCTGAACGATTCCAGGGCCTCATCACTCACGGGAACACCGGCACCCATTTCATACCTTCCGTTTTTTTGTTTCTGGAAGCGATAGCTTTCAAGATAGAAATCGGCCCTTCTATCCTCAAGAGGATCAAGAATAGGTTCGTTGCGTTTGAACAATACCAGGGAAAGGAAGGGGGTATATTGATTGACAAATTTAGATAATAAAGTACTCATGCCGATTCTCTATTGATAAGGTTATAAATGATATCATGTGCCGAATACATCCAGTCGTAAAACCTTTGAGTCAACCCAAATTGTCGAGTTGCTTTTTCAATGCAGCCCTTTTCAACAGGAAGAATATCGAACATAGGAATAATACCACAATTGCCTGCTTTGTCATCCAGTGATTCCGTAATATGGTTCCCAATGGAATCCTCTATGGACCAGACAAACCTGCAGTATTCATAAGGACGTGCTTCCCCATTGTCATAATAGTCTTCCGGGGTAACACGACCATAGGAGGAAATGTCGTAATCGAAACCCTGTGAATGTATCTCAATTCCCTCCAGCATCCAGTCCCTCATTGCCTTGTAATGCTTTTTTATAGGCCGGTAACACTTCAATAGCCGGGACAATTGTTCCGGTCCACATTTTATAGCGCTGAACCGGTTCAGGTAATGCCCTATCGAATACCGTAAAAAGTAGTCAAGGTCCTTTCTGATGTACTTGATGGCATGGTAATCAGGTTCTTTTTCCTGCTTTAGCCAATCAATCTCATCAAGTAGGTATTCGATTATACATTCTTCTATATGATCTCCCCACATTGGAATTTTTAGGTAATCCTCACAAAATGAAAGAAAGTGAAGGCACAGCTTATAAAAGCGTCTATTGCTTTTAGCTATTACCGGGAGGAAATCCCATTCAATCAGATTGGCCTGTTCATTACAACCAGAATACGGCTTGAACCAATAAGCTTTTAGTGAGCCTCTTTCTTTACCTAAAATGAGATCAGTTTCTTCAGGGCAGGTATTCCTTAAGTTGGAAAGTATATGCTCAAGGACAACTTTGGGTTTTGTATCAAGATCCCAACCCCTGTCTACATAGCAAGGATGCTCAGAGATTATCGGTAACACCTGTTTTGCCAATGATAAAATCCTTTCTACCTCATATTCTTTCATGTCATAAAAATACATTTTTGGTTTTAGCGTACCGGTAACTACAGGTACGGTATCAGGCTGAGAGGGACGCACTTTATTGTTGGCCTTTCCCCATCTTTGTTTTGCCTTTGTTCTTCTGCGAGGATAATCTGGATAAGGGCCTGTTCCAATGGCCCTTGTTTTTTTTCCAGTGACTGTTCTAATCGACGTTCTTTCCATTTTTCACTATTTATAAATTCCAAAGTGTTCATCCCTTGGTTCCCAAGATAGCATTGAACACATATTCCTGTTTGTCGTTGACCACTATTGGCCCATTACAGTTGGCACTGGTAAGTTCAGGGTATTGGGCCGAATAAAATGCCATGACCTCTTGTGGAGGAAGTGCAGGATTGGGGTCTTTGAGTGTTATGGTACCGGTACCGATTTTTGCCTTAAAGGTTCTTCGAATGTTCGTAACTTTCATATTTGTGATGTCTTGGGTTGTGAATCGATTTAAAATGATAGGTCATCTTCCTCTACTTCATTGTCTGAAGTTGCGGATTTTATAACACTGTCTGTATCTGGATTATCTGTAGATCTGGCAGTCGTACTGGAGAAA
Source organism: uncultured Cyclobacteriaceae bacterium (assembly GCA_947492745.1). Lineage (GTDB taxonomy): Bacteria > Bacteroidota > Bacteroidia > Cytophagales > Cyclobacteriaceae > Aurantiphycus > Aurantiphycus algarum. Next base: position 16,055 of record CANLOE010000002.1, read on the forward strand.
AGGTCATCTCCGAGTCCGGCAGCTGTCCTGGCTTCTTTAAAGAGTCTGGATGCTTCCTTATGCTCTTTATCTTTCTTCAGGATTTCTTGCAGTACCGCTATGGCCTGTCTGGGTTTCTTTGAGGACATTAGCTGTCTTGCCTTATCGAGTTGTTTTGCGGTCTTGTCTTCTGACTTTTTTGTACTTGAACCGTTAGCCTTCCTTGTGCTGGATTCTACCTTTGCCATATCTTCCTCGAAGGCCTTGACATCTATGGAATAATTTGAGACCCTATTCAATGGTTGGCTTACCTGCTCGAAGAAGTGCTGATCAAGTTCATCAGCTGTGGCATGGAAGTTCAATGATGGGATACTATCTTTTGATTTATCCTCAGCAGTGGGGTTGGCGAAAAGAGCAACTGTCATTTGTTCATCATTCTTTTTGATAATGAGGTTGATGTCGGTGCCCTGCATCAGGGCACCGATATTTTTAAAGAAATTCGTTTCCATTATCTTGCGGTTTTAAGATTTGGAGTCTTTTCAAAATAGTCATAAAGTGCATTGTATATATTTTCGTGCAGGTCATAGACTTCGTTATAGTTCTGTTCCAATATCCTGAAGACATCGATTGTGGCTTTGGAATTTAGAAACCTTGAAAAAACATTAACACTATGGTCAATGACCATCTGTTTGTTCAAAAAGCGGCATTCATCAAATCTCTCTCTGAGGGAGCCGATGCATTCATAGATGGGGTTTGTCCTTTGTTTCATCATAATTTTTTCCTTTTAACCAATCGCCGGTCAGGACTTGTGCGTTCAGGTCAAGAAAAATCGGTATTAAAAGGAGGCCAGTGGGGGGTGATGGCCAGCGGGTTTTAATTCCTATTTTTCTTGATAATGAAAAGGAGGGGATACTTTTGGAAAAAAATTATGCAGATGAAACATAGGTGCCAGCTGTGGATGTTTCGATGCCTATGGCCACTTCCAGTATGTTTAGGGTATGGTGGCTTTTCATATACTTGGTTACAAATGGATGCCAACACGAAGTGACTGTTTTTCCCCTTTTGTCAGACCTATATACCCTCTTTTCCCTTCAGTTTGAGTATGGGAAAAGAATGGTACGACCAAGGGAACCCTTGTGGAGCAAGTGGTGACCGAGAGAATACGGTTCTTGCGCGTTGACACAAACTTGTACATTGGGAAGGGGACCGGACCGATGTATGTGTTTGGGGCAAGTGGCCTTGCCATCATACGATTCCACTTATACTTTTGTAATTCATAGAAAATGAGGGCTTTGCTTTTTTTATAGACAAATATGATATATGTTTATATTACAATAATTAAATATAAACATTTTGGTTACCAAAAAGAAGACTACAGTAAAGCACTACATCAACGTCAGGATAGAGGACAGGGCTCCCAGGTACCCATTGTATTTTATGGTCACCTATGATAGAAAGACCACCCATGTAAAGAGCCGCCTGAACGGGTATTTCAAGACCATTGAGGAAGCAATGGACCAAAGTGAAAAAGAAATTGCCCGTGAGGTCGAGCTTGTCCAGAAACTCGTTGAAATGGAGCTGGCCATGACCAAAGAGGATGCCGGGGCCTATATGGTAAAGGGCCTGAGTTCAAGATATGATGCCTATGCTATCGCACTGACGAAAGTTGTCGATAGTTTCCTGAAATTCCGGTTGGCCGCAGCGGCCCAAAGGTGCAATGAACCTGACTATTTGCGTATGATCGGTGAAGGTATCAAGAAGGAGGGGTTCGACCTGTGCTACAGGACCTGCGCCCGTTTGTTCGATGACTTACATAATCACTTGGACGGTCGATTTATGGAAGATGTTCAGTGTTTTCACGGGTATATGTCCAGTCTACAGGACGAGCCTTGCAATGAGCTGGATCACGTTACCCTTATAGATCTCCTACATCCAGAGCTAACCCAAGAGGATGCTGCCGGACAAAATCCGAATGTTATATTTGAAGCCACACCCGAGGGATGGGAATCCTTATTGCAAAGGGCAATGGACCACTATTTGGGGGCATATTTTGATAGCGAGCAAAAAAGATGGAGGGGTCTGTGAGCTTTCCGAGAAAAATGTGGTCAGAAAAATTGACCTATTGATAAAAAAGTTTGAAAATTTTCTTTAGTCGACAGTCTTCGACTGTGCGTTTATGTGGTTCTAATGAAGTTTTCTGAGTAAAATACCGGTTGTAAGTTAGTTAAAATTTTAGTACATGGAAAAAGTGATTTTCATTCCTATGACGATAGAGGACTTTGAAGAAACAATTTCAAAGATAGTGGACAAGGCGCTGGAAAAAGCCACAATACCAAGCTCATCTACAGACCCTAATCAAAGGCTTACTGTAGCAGAAGTTTGCAAATTGTATAATATCAGCAAGCCAACTGTGTATGACCATATGAAATCAAAGCCTGGCCTGAAGTATGCAAAGGTTGGACGAAAAACATTGTTTAGGGCTGGAGATGTGGAGGAATACTTCAAATCGTTGATAAAGCTCTAATGTAAAGGAGGACCATGCTAACAGATAGATACACTTAAAAATTCCGTTCCCGATTCAATAATCAATCTTATACTTAAGTATCTCCATTTGGTCAGAGCAGATTTGGTACGCTATCACAAATCCTCCAATACACTAAACATCTGTACTTTTACCCCAACGATTCTTCCTATCTGCACTTATCTTTCTTTTAACTTGTCGAAAAAATGCTTTGTTATCAGTGAAGTCCTGTTTGTTGAGAATATGCCTCGCTAGAGGGGTGTTCTCTATAAAAAAATTCTGCTGCAGGTAATCAATTAACATCCATGGTAATGCGGTACTCAGCTGCTGGTATCTTTTCAAAAAATAGTCACTGAGATTTCCGTTGAATAAGAAACTTGCGCCATGAACATCAACGAAAAAAGATTTCTCATCCAACGATGGTGAGGTCCAATCGATATTTTGGTCTGTGGTCAGTTTTTCCTCCACCATTTGCTTCAAAAATGCCCTGTCCCTTAAATACCTATCATACTTTTCTTGATCAAACTCATATTCAATAATATCCACCTCAGTTCGTCTTATCCCCAAGAATTTGCAAAGGGCCAATCTATGTTGGCCTTGAACGGTAATTAGGTTTTCTCCATACTTTTACGGTTCTAGGTTCACTGTAATCATTCAGAGCATGTTCAATGATTCTTTGCCTTGAGTTAAAACCCCTTTTAATTGTATCAAAACGTTTGAGTCTGTTCAAGAGTCCAGCCCAGGTAATTTTCTGTATCGCATTGTAGGCCCATGCATAATCAATACCCACAATACTTTCCGGGTCAATGTAACCCCGATAATATTTTCTGCCATTAAAATACCTATACTTTTCAAGTTGATCACTTCTGATAACGATATCATTGTGCCAATCTGCATGCTGGACATCGCAGACTAAATCAAGCCATTTAAAATTATCCATCTTGAATAAATAGAGAATAAGTCACTCAACCTTTGCTTTGTCAAATTTCAATCAATCGAAAGATTATTTGAAATGCAAGGTTCGTTCATTTAACTTTAGTAAATGTAAACATTTTGACTAATTCTACAGGCCAAAGGTTATATAAAGCAGAGTAGACGCTTTTTTTAAGCTTGAAACTAAAAGTTTTCGCTTTAATTCCGTAGACCCCAATGTAGGCACTATAGAAGCAAAAAACCTTATTTATTTAGAATTAATGAGGTTTTTATAGCCCTTTTTAGAGCTGAGTATAAAACGCTTTTCCCAGAGTGGCACGGTTTGAACCGAAATCACTGGCATCGATTCACCGAAATAGCTGGCATGGTTAGAACCGTAGTATCCACTATGAACAGGTACTGAAAGAACGAAAGGCTCTCTCCCACTATTCGCAAGGTATATCCACTTTTCTGAGGTTCTTACGTTTTGCCATAGACTTCAGAGAAGGGCATGATAGCGGTTCCATGGGATATAGTATCGCAGAACAAAATGGTAAGCGTTATATCAAGACCAGCTTAAGAAATACCTGTGAGTATCTTCTAACGAAGGACTATACCGATAACTGGACCGGTGAAATACACGAAACGTTTTGTTTTTGGGCGCACTCCGACTGGAAGTACTCATTGGAAGAGCATGGTTTTCATCTCCATACTGCGACAGTACCGTACGCTAATCCATGGATTGTTACAAATAGATTTGAAGGTAAGGCCGTGATATATACGATGGACCAAGAAAAAGGGCAGCTCGTGGAGTTGCCCTATCCTTATACCCACGTAGTTTTGATTGCTCAAAAAAGATAAAATATACGCTATCCTTTGTTAGTTCTACATAATACGTTTGTAATAATCCATTACCTTCACTAGATGTTCTGAATTGTTATTGTAATCCAATTTATATTTTTTCGCATAGGCCAAAACCTTAGCATAATTTTCTCGGGTAATCTGTTTCATCATACCCTCGTTAAATTTAGCTTTTGTTTCTCCCAATATAGACTTACTGACGCTTGTTAAGGAACGATTTCCATTACTCTCCCCTTCCCCTGAGAGGTAATACACTTTTTCGTTTCCCGCAAGATTGGTCTGTGCACTGAAATGGTGCAGTTTTATCTCTTCGTGTTCGGTGGGCGTAACGGCCCCACCATCGACTGCTGCATAGTTCACTTCCGTGATATTTTCATGTTCACTGTTCAGATTAGAAGGAAACGAAATGATTTCTTCAGAAAAGAGAGCAAAATTATCAAATTCCACAAGGACTTCGAACAACCCTGCTTGCATAGTACCGCTTTCATTCCCTTTACCTCTAAAGTTCAAATATTGAAATTTGCGCTTGCGTTTCAAACCTTCATCATAGAACTCAAAACTACGGACATGGTCACATTTCACACCGCTGATCAGTCCTTCGTATTTCATCATTAACACATAGTAACGCAAAGAACTGGGATTGACCCTGCCATACCTGACCTTTCCACTTGTCAACTCCACCTTACCTTTAAACCACTGTTCTTTATCGATTTTCAGCACCCAATCCTGCTGTGCCTTGCTGTTGGTGAAAAAACAAAAAACCAGAAAAAACATCAGTCCGATATTGATGATATCTCTTCTGTAGCGGTGTACTATAGCTTTCCTTTCCATGATGTGTTTCATTTTATGTTCGAAGGTTATTTTGGTACTAAACGAGCCGTCAAAGAGACCGTCCCAAAACCTATATCCAATCTCCTTACGGGATTTTCAATATAATACTTAGCCCAGCCCCGAACACGAATAATATTCTGATTATCGATGAGTTATAGCAAGGATCTTTAATCTATACAATCAGGTAGGATAGATGTGACTACCTTTTTCGAAAGTAATCCCAAAAATTTCTCTAGAATAAATTCAGTTCTTTTACCAATACCCCTACTCTATGTAATATTAAAGATAATATTTAAAGAATAGGCATCAAAATATTATCGTAAAAAAAATCACCTTTAATACAATAATCTAAAAAAACTAACATAATCATCTCATTTATTGATATTTAAGCCGAAAAATAATACGCCATATCCTAAAAATACAGTTAGAATACTTTTTGTATTATATTTACCTTATCCTAATACACAGCTAAAAAGCAAGTGCTTTTTTTCGACCTATCGGATATTTTTTTATGACTTAGGGCTTCCATGATGGTAATTCTCTACTAGGAAATTGGGCTTATATTCGTAGAGTTCCCTCATTTATACTCAGGACAAAGTAAAATAGGTCTTTTGAGAGGTGTCTCGATGGTGTCGCTTCGGAGGCGATTTAAATCGAAGTCGTCAATGAATTGATCATTAAGGGGTTCAGGGTGAAACCATGTTATCTCTAAGGCTATTCTTTTCTGTCCCAAACCAATTGTGTTTGGGTATCCGTTGATTTTATACAAACTTAGCTTTCAAATATCGCATATCTTCCTGTTCATTTTGCTTCACTCTGCGTTGACCATCCTCGGGATAGCGCTGCTATCCCTGCGGTTCTCGCCTTGATTGAAACAAAATGACCAGCGGAATCTTATACAACATTTAAAACCTAAATTTGTATTACTTCCATTTACGAGATAAGAACTTTGTTCATTAGGTTTGTTCATGACTGTACTTCAAAATATCAAACTTGCCGTTGATGCCGTAGTGTTTGGATATACTGCTACTGAGGGGCTTTCTCTATTGCTGATCAAAAGAGATGCTTCACCTTTCAAGGGCACTTGGGCACTGCCCGGTGGTCTGGTCAAGGACGATGAGTCTCTGGAAAATGCTGTCGAAAGGGGGTTCAGGGAGGAAACGGGAGTCACTATCAATTATCTAGAGCAGTTATATAGTTTCGGACAACCCGAAAGAGACCCCAGAAATCGGGTGGTATCCATAGCTTATTATGGTTTGGTCCGACCGGATGGGTTCAATCTACAGGCCAGTATCGATGCTGCATGGTTCAATGTCAAGGCCTTACCTGCGCTGGCTTTCGATCATAAGGATATCATCAACATTGCTATAGGTAGGCTAAAAGCTAAAATCACCTACGAACCTATCGGATTCGAACTATTGGATCGGAAATTTCCCTTTTCGGCTCTGGAGAAGCTTTACCAGACCGTTTTGGACCGCCCCATTGACAGAAGAAATTGCAAGAAAAAAATCATGAAATTTGGCTTTCTGGAGGAAACCAAAGAAAAACAACAATTGAAAGGTTCGGGGAGACCGGGTTTTTTATACAAGTTTGATGAAAAGCATTACTTCCTGTCAAAGGAAGAAGGTATCAATTTCGAGATTTGAATAATTTCAGATAGATTTCCTTGGATATATAATTTTATGAAATAAAGATCACTTTACCGTTCGTATAGCTCTATCGCCAGTCGAGAATCAGTAGTCCGTCATTTCATGAGGTACAGAAGCTGGGGCGGATTTGGTTCGACGCAAGCCATGGTACTTGCACTAAAGGCATTGACACGATACACCACAACTTCCCGGATGGGCAAGGGTACGGGAACAATCAATCTGCTTATCAATGGAAAGCCGATAGCTGCTCAAGAATACACTCGGAATGCTGTACATCCTGTGGTCATCAAGAACTTATGGACATATCCGGAAAGTGGGATGCAACACTTTGAAGTTGACTTCCAAGGAGAAAGGGCACTGCCCTATAGTGTGGATTTACGATGGAGGAGCCGTAGGCCGGCCTCAAGCAAAGCTTGTAAGACAGAATTAATACAAACTTAGCTTTTAAAATCGCCTATCTTCCTGTTCATTTTGCTTCACTCTGTATTGACAATCCTCGGGATAGCGCTGCTATCCCTGCGGTTATCGCCTTGATTGAAACTAGCATGACCCGTGCAATCTTATACGACAGTTAAAACCCAAATTTGTATTAGGCTTCTATTGCGGAATAAACGGCCTTGAGTCAATAAAATAAATGTGTTTTTTGAACTGAGCGCAGTGCTGCCATGCCGAATCCAAGAAAACACTTTGATTTATGGCTATCCAAGCTCTCATGACACCGTTCAAACGTGAAATACGGGTTGAAATCTTCGCTAGATAAATCCTCAGGACATTTTCTTAACGCTCGGTCCTACTCAAAATAAGTGATCACAAATTCTTAAACAATTTCAATACCGTAGATAAGGCTAATTACTAAATTTCCAACGTCCATTGCGAATGGCTGTGAGCAGATCTTTATCAGAGATTCAAAACTCAAAGGAATATAAACGCTTATTTGTTCCATAGAAGGCTGTATAAGTTCTGATGAAAGGTATTTATACAATTTCTTTTTTCCGGAAAAAATTACCTAACTTTATTTACTGGTTATTCGACGGTCCCAGAAGGTGTTGGGCGATTTATCGATTGGTTTTCGAAAAAAATATAAGCTAAGATGATAGTGGATAACTAACTTAGTACCTTATTTGTACACCAATATTACATTTTATTTGTGACATCAGTGTCCATCCTATGGATAAACAAGCCAAGGCTATATAACAACCAAAAATAATTATAACTCAATGAATATAACTGTGAACAACTTCTTCAAACTCGTATGGATTGTTTTGCTATTCGTCACAGTATCATCGCAGGCACAACCAGCGGAAAAAGAAGAACTTCCTATTACCCAATTGGATCTTAATGCTCAATACAAACGCATCAACGACGATTCGGAAACCTTTAAAGAGTATAAGGTCATTCACAGGAAGATGTTGGCAGACTTCTGGAATCGGGTGATGGATTCCGTTGATAATTATCGTGGTGAAACGGACATTATCAACGAACGTGCCATGGCACTGGCAAAGGAAATAAAGGAGGCCAAAAATACTATTGAGTCCAAGAATACCCTGCTGTTGGAAAATGATTTTGAAAAGCAACATATTCAAGTCTTGGGAATAAATTTCAAGAAAAGTGCGTTCATTAACCTTTCTTTCATCTCCTTTTTTCTGGCACTAGGGGTTCTTGCCTTCTTTATCTATAAATTCAAGGAAAGTAATAGCGTAACGGTCAAGACCAAAAGTAATTACGATGACTTGGACCAGAGGTTTGAACAATATAAAAAAGAAGCTTTGGATAAACAGATGAAGTTACGTAGAGACCTACAGACAGAAAGCAATAAACTTCACGAACTACAACAAAAAATAGGAAGCCTGAAATAAATAGATATATAGTCAATAACGGATTTGTTTTTTTCAGAGATTCTTAAGAAACAACACTACATAAAAAAGGCCATTGTTGAACAATGGCCTTTTTTATGTTATAATCTATATTTTATACAAACTTAGCTTTTAAATATCGCCTATCTTCTTGTTCATTTAGCTTCACTCTGCGTTGACAATCCTCGGGATAGCGCTGCTATCCCTGCGGTTATCGCCTTGATTGAAACAAAATGACCCGCGGAATCTTATACGACATTTAAAACCCAGATTTGTATTATTGCTTCGATTACCTTTCTAGGTAATGTTCTGTAGGAAGTGATCGTAATTTATCCGCACTGTACTCAGCGGTGATATCCCTTTGGGGATTGCCCAACATCTCAAAACCTACCATGAACTTTTTGACCGTAGCGCTTCGCAGCAGTGGAGGGTAAAAATGCATGTGGAAGTGCCAAGCTTCATTGTCCAATCCTGTAGTAGGTGCCTGATGTATTCCCGAAGAATAGGGAAAGGATGTTTCGAAGAGATTATCATAACAAACCGTTAGGTGCTTGATGGCCTCCGCCAATGCCTCTTTTTCCTCTTCGGTGAACTGACCTAGGTGCTGTATGTGACGCTTACTGATAATGATGGTCTCATAGGGCCATACTGCCCAAAAAGGTGAGAGCACTGCAAAATGATCGTTTTCAAAAATAACACGCTCTTTTTCCTCTAGCTCCAAGGCCAGGTAGTCTCCCAAAAGACTATTGCCCGTCCTTTCAAAATGCTCTAACATCATCTTGCTTTCTTTGGCAGGCTCATCGGGAATGGTACTAGTGGCCCAAATCTGCCCATGCGGATGAGGGTTACTGCATCCCATGGTCTCGCCTTTGTTTTCAAATATCTGAACGTAATTAATATCGGGATTGCTCCCCAAGCTCAGGTATTCTTCTGTCCAAAGCTCAACGACCCTTACGATTTCTTTCACTTCCATCTGAGGAAGGGTAAGATCATGTCGTGGTGAGAAACAGATGACTTTACAGATACCACTTTCTCCTTTAGCAAGTAAAAGATCGCCTTTAGAGTAGGTATCCCTCGGACTATCCTCTATCAAAGCGCCAAAATCATTTTTAAAAACGAACGTATGCTTATAATCGGGATTTTTGTGCCCTCCCGCTCGGATATTACCGGGACAGAGGTAACAATTTTCATCATAAGTAGGCCTTTGGACTCTCTCGTTTTTCTCCACTTGGCCTTGCCAAGGTCGCTTGGTACGGTGTGGAGATACCAAGACCCATTCTCCTGTGAGGATATTGTATCTTCTGTGAGTATCGTTACTTAAATCTATCATGGTTGTTGAAGAATGCCTGTTCCATCTGCGATCTTGGCATAATACACGCCCAAATCTCGGTTGAATTGTTGTTTATACTTTTCTTTGATTTCTTTTTCCAAGGCCGGTAGGTCTTGGTCCTTTACCAAGTTGATAGTACAGCCGCCAAAGCCGCCGCCCATCATTCTGGCACCAAGAATCTGCTCTTTGTCTTCGGACCACTGTACCAGAAAATCCAGTTCCGGACAACTGACTTCATAAGACTGGCTCAACCCTTGGTGAGTAGCATACATTTCCTTTCCGAAAGCTTCCAGATTACCCTCTTTCAGGTCATTGCAGGCTTCTACGACCCGCTGGTTCTCCCCTACTACATAGGCACATCGTTGAAATACCTTTCCGGGCATCTCCTCGCGGTGCGTCTGTAACATGTCCAAGGTACAATCCCGTAAGCTCTCTACCTCTGGTACATACTTCTTTATGATGGATACTCCTTTTTCACATTCCTCCCTTCTCGTATTGTATTCTGAAGATGCCAGTGAGTGGCTCACATTAGTGTTGAGCAACATCAAACGATGCCCTTCGATATCCAGTGGAAAATATTCATGTTCTACGGATCGACAGTCCAGCTTGATCACATGATTGACCTTACCGAACATACTGGCAAACTGATCCATGATACCGCACTTCACTCCCACGAATTCGTGCTCCGCCTTTTGGGACATACGAACCATCTGATAAGAATCAATGTCAAAGTCGAACAATTGGCTCAATGCCATACAAGTGCCACACTCCAACGCAGCCGAAGAAGATAGCCCTGCACCGATAGGGATATCTCCACCAAAAGCAAGATCAAATCCTTTCACCGCATGGCCGGACTTGGTCAACTGCTGTACTGTACCCATAATGTAATTGGGCCAGCCCATATCGGAAGACTGTTCGTCACCGAGAACAAAATCAAACCTCTGGTCATAATCCAAGGCATAAAGATGACATTGGTCTTCTGTGCCATTTGGGGAAAGGGCGATTACTATCTCTTTGTCTACTGCTGCCGGCAGTACAAAACCTAAGTTATAATCGGTATGTTCCCCGATAAGATTGACACGGCCAGGGGCTCTTACCCATAGTTGGGGTTCACCGAAATGTTTTTCAAACTGTTCTTTTATTTTACTAGTGTCCAATACTTCTCTATTTAGTTATGAACTGATTTAAACTTTTTCTTTCTGCCGTAAATTTAGTTTGTTTCCTCCTAATTTTGACCATTATCGCGAGGTAACACTAGCCAGACGGTATTAAAAATGCCTCATTAGGACAAGAAATCTCTGATCTTCGCTTCAAACAAAAAGTTTAAATCACTCCTATTTTCAATTACCAAAACATGGTATACAAAAATACCAAAATCACCATGACCGCAAATGCACTTATGTTAAAAGTTGGTGTTGTTTTGAATAATTGTTTGCTCAAAGGAATGGCTTTATCATCGTCTTTCCCTCCTGCGGTGAGATGACTTGCTACGAGTACGATAACTATAGAAAGCAAGCAGGCTATGAACATCTGGTTCATAAACGGTGTCTCTGCCAATGGCCAAGTCTCGGGTACGACCTTGAAATACATGGCCAAGGGTACAGAAGCCAGAACTCCAATGATGGCTCCTTTGTTATTGGCTTTCTTGGAGAAAAGTCCAGTAAGGAATACGGCCAATATCCCTGGACTGACCACTCCTGTGTATTCTTGTATTTTCTGGAATACCTGTCCGAAATTCCTGAACTGCGGAGCTATGAATACAGCGATGATGAGGGCTACCAAAGCAGTCAACCTACCAATGTTGACCATTTGTTTATCATTGGCGTTTTTATTTATCAACGGTTTGTAGATGTCCATGGTAAAAATAGTAGAGGTAGAATTCAACATGGATGCCAGAGAGGATACGATAGCAGCAGCCAAGGCCGCGAGTACAAGGCCTTTCAAGCCTGTCGGTACGAATGATTTGATGAGCCAAGGGGCAGCATTGTCATTATCAATACTTCCGTCGGGCTTAATGAAACTGGGGTCAAGCACTGTGGTAGCATCCAAGCCATCGGGACCGGAGTTCATCACATAAGCTATGATACCGGGTACCACCACGATCAAGGGGATGAGCAATTTCAAAAACGCGGCAAAGGCGATACCTTTCTGCGACTCTGCCAAACTCTTGGCAGCCAGTGTTCTTTGGATAATGTATTGGTTAAAACCCCAGTAATAGATATTGGCTACCCACATACCGCCTACCAACACGGATAGCCCAGGCAGATCGTTCCAGGCGTCCTTGCCATTCGGGGTCAGTATTTCTCCCTTGGACAGGATCATAGAAAATTTTTCGGGAACAGTAGTATAGATATGTTTGAAACCGGCGATGACCCCGCCATCAGGGGTAACATGGTCCAATGCAATAAATGTCGTAATGAGTCCTCCTATAATCAGCAGTACCACTTGAAGAACGTCGGTCCAGGCCACTGCCGATAAACCTCCCCAAAGAGAATAAGCCGCTGCAAATAGGGCCAAGCCGATAATACTTGGCAGTAAGATGCCACCATCGCCCTGACCAATGATAGTGTCCATCGCCTTGGCTCCCAAGTACAGTACTGAGGTCAGGTTAACGAATACGAACAGACTCAGCCAAAATACTGCCAGAATTGTTTTCAGTTCGTTACTGAACCGCTTTTCCACAAACTGAGGAATCGTATACAATTTCTTTTCAATGAAAATGGGAAGGAAAAATTTCCCTACGATCAATAAGGTGAGTGCTGCCATCCACTCATAAGAAGCTATGGCAAGGCCTATGGCAAGCCCTGAACCTGACATTCCGATAAACTGTTCCGCAGAGATATTAGCGGCAATCAAAGAAGCTCCGATGGCCCACCATGGAAGGGACTTACTCGCTAGGAAGTAGTCTTCAGCGCTTTTTTGTTCTCCTTTTTTGTCTCTGGAAACCCACAGACCTATGCCCAGAATCGTCAGGGCATAAGCTGCGAACACCAGCTTATCAATCGTGTCAAAATTCATTTTTTGATAAAATTTAAGTTCAAGTTAGGTTCTATATCTTTTGAGGCTATGCTTTTTATGTGGTCCAAGGTTCCAAGCTGACGTTAAAATCGGAAGTATAACTGGTACTGGGTTCCAATACCAATAGTCCTTTCTGGTTATTCAAGGCATCTACACAGGAACTCATAGGTTCGATAGCGATGCTTTTCCGATGTGGTGGAGTATAGATCTGCACATAGGGCAGTATCCCATCATCGCTGTTGTGGGTCAGTTTGATGGCTGCTTTTTTTGATTTGGAAGCGAGGATTGTCGTCGCATCCCCTGTTGTCATTATCTTATAGCAGTTATCCAAGTGCTGTTTTCCCAAAGGGGACAATATGCTGAAAGTATCATAGGGCTGCGATGCACCCGTAGGAATCATTTGATTGTCCAAGGGTAGGTCATTGACCCGAGGCATTTGTAGATGGAGTTCATCCACATCTTCCCCTTCGAATTGGAAATAGGGATGCCAGCCTAAAGAAAATGGCATGGCTTCTTCCCCGATATTGGTTACCTTATAGATTCCTGTCAGGCTGTTCTCTCGGAGTACATAGCTTACCTGAAATTCAAACCTAAAGGGGTACCCCTGACTATCTCCTAGATATTGATAGGTCAGAACAATAGTACTTTCACTATCATCGGTAGCCTGTTGTCGAGTATCCATCGGACGGTCCCAGATGAAGCCGTGCAAAGCATTGTTCTTGTCCTTTTCGTTGATGGGCAATTGGTATTCTTTTCCACAGAAGGTATACTTTCCATCTTTTACACGATTGGCGAAAGGCATCAAATGCACCCCTCTATAAAGACTTTTTTCTTGAAATTCGGCAAAATCAGTAGCTCCTTCCACAATTGAAAAGCTTTTGCCATCTTCTAGGGCAAGTGTCAACCGATTGACAGCAGCACCCTGAGATGGTATAAGTTCGAGTACTGCTTTTCCACTGCGCACGATAAGCGCAGGAATATCTTCTAATGAAGTGTGCATTATTGATAGTTAATAGTTTATGGGGGCCAAATCTATAAATTAATAAGATTTGGAGTTTGTGTCTCGCTCAAATGGAAAATTCACAAGCTTTACCATGTTCAAATAAAACATTTATAAGTTTAAAGTGCAACATGTTAATGATAAAGTTGATCGGTTCTAAGGATTCAATGCTGAGGCTTCCGTCAAGAATGATTTCAATGCCGAAAAAGTATTTTCCAGTGGCAATGATTTTTTCTCCTTGCTGAGGCAGGCCTTGAGGTTTTCGGGAATCGCTATATCCTTTTTGATAATGTCCTCGACCACTCCCAGAAACTTGGCTGGATGGGCCGTTTCCAGAAAGATACCTGATAGGGACCTATCACTCAGATAGTCTTTTAATCCTAGATAAGCTACCGCTCCATGAGGATCCATGAGGTAGCCCTGCTGTTGAAAAACCTCATTCAGCGCTTTGGCCGTTTCTTTATCATCAAAACTATAACCTGTAACATGCTGTTGCATGTCTTTGAGTTCGTTGGCATAGAGATCGGCCATTCGCGCAAAATTACTTGGATTACCCACATCCATGGCATTGGAAATAGTGGGTACTGAGGGCTTCGGGGCGAACACGCCATTTTTCAAATAAAGCGGAACCGTATCGTTCAGATTGGATACTGCCAGAAAATGATCGATGGGCAGTCCCATCCGTTTGGCGATAAGACCTGCGGTAAGGTTACCATAATTACCACTGGGTACGGCCAAGCATAAAGGATGATCAAGTCCTTCTTTTTGGTATTGGGCGTAGGCCCAAAAATAGTAGAAGGACTGTGGTATCAAACGGGCCATATTGATGGAGTTGGCAGACGTAAGATTAAGGTCAGACCTTAATTGCTCCTCCAGAAAAGCTTGCTTCACCAGTGCCTGACAGTCATCAAAGGTCCCTTCTATCTCCAGCGCAGTGATATTATGCCCTAAAGTGGTAAATTGTTTTTCCTGTAGTTCACTGACCTTTCCTTTGGGATAGAGAATGACCACATTGATATTATCTACTCCCAAGAAGCCATGGGCCACTGCACTGCCCGTATCGCCAGAGGTCGCTACCAGTACGGTAGCCTGTTGCTTCGACTCACCGGAGAAGTGACCTAGACAACGGGCCAGAAAACGTGCTCCTACATCTTTAAAGGCCAGTGTCGGGCCATGAAAGAGTTCTAAACTGAAAATACCCTCTTCAATTTTTTTCAAGGGGATATCAAAAGCAACGGTCTCTTCTACTATCCGCGATAGTCGATCATGAGGTATCTCATCTCCTATAAAGACCTTTGCGACTTCAAGGCCTATTTCGGCCAGTGACATCTGAGGTAGCTTCTCAAAAAAGGATGGGGCCAACAAGGGTATGGTCTCGGGCATATACAGTCCGTTATCCGCGGGTAATCCTCTAGTGATGGCTTCCTGAAAGCTGACATTGGACACTTTGCCTTTTGTACTGTAGTATTTCATCATATTATCGTTAAACAAAAAGTTTTATCAGGGTATTGCTAGACTTTTTAGTTCGGGAACGGATCTATTCGTACCCTGCTGATGGTTCTTGGTACTGTAGCTTCCACCCAAAATGCCCATTGGCACTCCTACGATCAGCCAAGAGTTGCCGATTTTACCCGAATCGTGCATTAGAGAATCCATTATCCCAAAATATTCATTAGAAAATCTATTCCGGACTTAACTGACTTCAAATCAGTAAATGAATGCGTTTTTTGAATTAACCGTAGCAGTACTACGCTGAACCCAAGAAAACACACTGATTTATTGCCATTTAAGCCCTCATGACGAAGTTCCAACGAACATTTTGGGATTACAGAATAAATCACAGCAAATCGATTATGTCATTGCGTTTTGAATCTATACTTCCAACAGTGCTAATACCCTGATTTATTACTATTTAAGCCCTCATCATGAAGCTCCAACCGAAGGTTTCCGATAAGGAACAGTATCTTTTATGGAAGCAGCTTACGTTTTATATACTCCATTGGAAATAAGGTATAACAGTGACCTGAACACATAATTCAAGTTCAATGGCTAAAAGCCGGTTCCTGACTTTCAATGACCTCGCAGCCATTGGGATTGATTTTCGAAATGTACAATTTCGTATCGATATCCTCTTGTGCATATATCGAGGCTATGGCATTTTTAATGTCCTCCGCTGTCTTCCTATCCGTGGAAAGTGCAAACACCGAAGGGCCTGAGCCCGAGATAGAGAAACCTAGGGCACCCGCTTCCATGGCAGCGGTCTTGGCTTCTTGGAACAAAGGAATCAGCATGGAACGAACAGGTTCCACGATAACATCTTTCAAAGACCTACCGATAAGGCCATAGTCATTGCTCATGAGTCCTGCCACCAAACTACCAACATTGGCCCATTGTGTAATGGCATCACTCAGCAATACTTCTTTTCTCAATATTTTTTTGGCATCAGCTGTTTTTACTTCTACCTGCGGATGGGCGATGGTCACATGAAGCTCCGAAGGAAAACGGATATTGATGACATCCATACTGGCAACATCCCGAACTAAGGTGAAACCTCCGAATATGGCCGGTGCCACATTGTCCGCGTGTGGTTTCAGTGAGGCCACTCTCTCTCCTTCCATGGCAAAAACCACCAATTGTTCGCGGGTAAATGGCCGCCCTAGGAGTTCGTTGGCTGCAAATACAGCACCGGCCGAACTGGAAGCACTGGAACCCAGCCCACTTCCTGGCAACACATTCTTTTTGATGGTGATGTCAAACCCTATTTTTTTACCATAAGCCTCCAGTAATGCCTTTAGTGCTACTGTAGCTACATTTTTATCCGCATCATAAGGTAGGCCCTCGCAGCCTTCGATACGGGTAACGTTCAAGGTAGGACTCTCTTTAGGGGCCAGCACCATTTCATCCCCCACTCCCTCCAGCGCAAAACCCAACACATCGAAGCCACAGCCTACATTGGCGACAGTGGCGGGCGAAAATATTCTGATGCTTTTTCCTTGTATATCTTTCATTATCGTA
This sequence comes from uncultured Cyclobacteriaceae bacterium, assembly GCA_947492745.1. Taxonomy (GTDB): domain Bacteria; phylum Bacteroidota; class Bacteroidia; order Cytophagales; family Cyclobacteriaceae; genus Aurantiphycus; species Aurantiphycus algarum. The sequence continues at coordinate 33,024 of CANLOE010000002.1, forward strand.
TCCTTAGTGATGGGTCTCTTCTCAGCCGTTGGCAATTTTCATGATGTCCGCAAATATACCCGATGCAGTTACATCTGCTCCCGCTCCGGCACCTTTCACCACCAGCGGTTGCTCGGTATAGCGATGCGTGAAGAAGAGTACGATATTGTCCTTTCCTTCCAAATTGTGGAAGGGATGGCCTTCTTCTATCTCTTTCAATCCTCCCGAGGCTTTGCCTTTATCATAAGCGGCAACATACTTGAGTTTTTTGCCCGCGTTGGATGCAGTGGCATATAGTTTTTGGAAGTGCGGTTCGTATTCTTCCAGACCTTTCATAAAAGCATCGACGGATTCGGCCTGCATGCAAGATTCCGGTATAAAGGGTTCTCCCTGAATATCCTCCAGATCCATGGCCTCTCCACTATCTCGTATCAAAATGAGGATTTTCCTCATGACATCCACGCCACTGAGGTCTACCCTAGGGTCGGGTTCGGTATATCCCTCCTCTTTCGCTTGTCGGACGACATCAACGAATCGTGTTTCTTCATTGAAATTATTGAAGATGAAGTTGAGACTACCTGAAAGTACTGCCTGTATCTTGGTCACTTTATCGCCGCTCTTGATAAGGTCGCTCAGTGTCGATAATATGGGTAGACCCGCACCGACATTCGTTTCGTAGAGGAACTTGGCACCATATTTCTGAGCCGTCCTTTTTAGCGTCAGGTAATTATCATAGTTCGAAGAACAGGCTACCTTATTAGGGGTTACCACGGAAATACTGGAGGCAAGTATGCTTTCATAAAGTGCCGCGATATCATGACTGTCCGTATTATCGATAAAAACACTGTTGCGCAGGTTCATGTCTTTCATGGTATCGATGTATTTTTCGACTTCCATGTCTTCACCGTTTTGCATCAGTGTATCCATCCAGTTCTCTGTATTCAATCCATTGGCATCAAAATACATCTTCCGGCTATTGGCCAACCCAACAATCTTTAAGTCAATGTGATGCTCTTGTAAAAGGTAATCCCTTTGTTGCTGTAGCTGAGCGATGAGCGCACCGCCAACATTCCCAACACCGATCATAAAGAGATTGATGGTTTTCCTTTCAGAAAGAAAGAAGCTCTCATGTAAACTATTGAGTGCCTTGCTAATGTGCTTTTGGTTGATTACCGTAGAGATGTTTCTCTCAGAAGAGCCCTGTGCTATCGCCTTTATATTAACGCCATTGTGAGCCAGTGTACTGAGCATTTTTCCACTGACACCTACTTGATCGCGCATATTGGAACCGACCAGAGCGATGATGGACAACTTATCTTCTACCTCCACGGGATTGACCTTATGCTGTTCGATTTCCAATGCAAATTCTTCGTTGACCGCTTTCTCCGCCTTGGCGGCATTCGACTCGTCAATAGCGATACAAATAGAGTGTTCCGAAGAAGCTTGGGTAATCAGAATGACGTTGACACCAGCGTAGGAAAGGGCTTTAAAGAGGCGGTTTGAAAAGTTGGGGATACCTACCATACCACTACCGGAGAGGTTCAGCAAGGCAGTATTTTTGATACAGGACAGACCTTTTATCAATTGGTCTTTACCATTCCTCACTTTGGATATCAAGGTGCCATGGTCCTTTGGTGCAAACGTATTTTTTATCCATATGGGAATATGCTTTTCCATGGCCGGCTGTATCGTGGGCGGGTAGAGCACCTTGGCTCCGAAGTGGGACAGCTCCATGGCCTCTTCATAGGACAGCTGTGCTATTGCATGGGCCGAGGACACCCAGCGAGGGTCTGCGGTCATCATGCCGCTGACATCGGTCCAGATTTCCAATGCTTCGGCATCCAGTGCTGCGGCAAAAAGTGCTGCTGTATAATCGGACCCTCCCCTGCCCAGGGTAATCAGTTCTCCTGTTTCCGTACCGGCAACAAATCCCGGACTGAGAATCAATCCGAAAGTATTCCCTGCAAAATCCCTGATGCGCTGATAGCTCTCTTTAAAGTGTACATTGGCACTCCCATAATTTTCATCGGTGACAATCAGTTCCCTGGGATCGGCCAATAAAGTAGGGATTCCTTCCTGACGGATATAATCGGAAATAATGAGCGACGAAAGGCGTTCTCCATAACTCATGAGGGTATCCTGTGTTTTCGTGGAGAGTTCCTTGATCAGGAATATACCTCGGCAAATATCTTCCATATCATTGAGCAGCAGCTTCACTTTGCTCAGTGTCTTGCCTTGTAGCGTTACCTCTAAAAGAGCCTTACTGATGGAAATGTGTTTTTCTTCGATGGCTTTGAGCTGCGCTTCATAATTGGGGTCACCCGAGGCGGCGGCCTCACCGGCATTCAGGAGCAGGTCGGTGATGCTACCAAAAGCCGATACCACCACCACCGAAGACCCTTGACCTACAGTACCTTGGATAATTTCTTTAACTAGCTGTATATTCTCTGCCGAGGCTACGGAAGTTCCTCCGAACTTTAATACTTTCATTTCTTCGATTTTGCATGCCAAAAAGTGTCTTGACCCTTGACATGATTAAACAATGTTATACAAATACCCAGTGACTACCGGGGATTGCTTTCGTTTCTCATCCCTTTTGCTATCGGTCCAAGAAACCTACCGTGCTATTCGTGCTGAAATTAGTCTCTCCATTCCTCATCCCCAACAAAACCATGCAAATGTTGATGGCAGATAAGTAGAAAAATCTTCGTTGGTATCTTTTATGGGACTTCTATAAAGTTAGGACAAAGTGTTTATGCCGTGACCTATACCATGTAGAGATAAAGGTCAGGTTTGATATTGAGATATTCACCAAAAAAATTCTTCTCTTTCATTCTTTTGAGCAAAGGTTCCAGATCTTCTTTCTTTTTCAGCTCCACGCCCACTAGGGCGGGGCCTTTTTCGCGGCTTACTTTTTTTGTGTATTCAAAATGTACAATATCATCATCTTGGCCCAGTATTTCTGCGACAAATTCTTTGAGTGCACCTGCCCTTTGCGGAAAACGCACAATAAAATAGTGCTTCAGACCTTGGTGCAGCAGTGATCTTTCTCTGATTTCTTCGGTTCTGGTAATATCATTATTGCTTCCGGAGACCAGGCAAACAACATTTTTACCTTTGATTTCCTCTTCGAACTGCTTCAGCACAGCTATGGTCAATGCTCCCGCCGGTTCCACAACAATGGCATCTTCATTGTAAAGTTGAATAATGGTCGAGCAGATTTCGCCTTCTTCTACCAGTGCAATGCTCTCCAAGTTCTCCTTGCAGATGGCCAATGTTTTGTCTCCGACCCTCTTTACAGCAGCACCATCTACGAATTTATCGATTTTCTCAAGGGTCACATTTTCACCCGCCTTGAAAGAAGTGTGCATCGCAGGTGCACCGGCAGGTTCTACACCTATGACTTTGGTCTTGGGACTCAAGTTTTTGAACACCGTAGATACTCCCGAGGCCAGACCTCCACCACCAACAGGAAGAAATAGGTAGTCAATAGTGGTATTGGTATCTTCGTAGATTTCCAAACCTATGGTTCCTTGTCCTTCGATGACCTTTTCATCATCAAAGGGATGCACAAAAACACCCTGATGTTGGAGACAGTACCTCATTGCTTCGGCATAAGCATCATCAAAGGTATCCCCTATCAGAACGACTTCCACTTCGGACTTACCGAACATCTTCACTTGGTTTATTTTCTGTTTGGGTGTAGGGACAGGCATGAATACGGTACCCTTGACCCCCATCTTATGACAGGACATCGCTACTCCTTGGGCATGATTGCCCGCACTCGCACAGACTACTCCATTGCGGAGTTCTTCGGGACTCAGGCTGCTCATCTTATTATAAGCACCTCTCAGCTTGTACGATCGTACAGGCTGCATATCTTCTCTTTTCAGGTAGACATTGGCACCGAAGGCATTGCTCAAATTGAAATTGTGCATAACGGGTGTCCGCAAAGCTATCTCTTGAATCCTCTGTTGCGCCAGTTTAATGTCTGCTATCTTTGGGAGGTATTGAGTAATCGTGTCCATACTTTTACCGTTCTTTTTCTTGTTTTCAATGCACGCTATGCTTTCTCTCTTATCCGTACTGTCCTATGGATAAAGCATATTTGTCCAATCCGCACACTGTACTGTACGAATTGGACAATAGCGCAAGAGTATCCTTAATTAGGCGGAGTGATGACCCCATGGTCAAATACTACTCATTCTCAGGTCTTAATTTTCTCACCGCAGCACCCGCCTGCCACATTTCGGAGGACTTCAGTTCATCCAGTTCCTCTTCAAGTTTCTCACGGTAATCACTCTTACTATTGGAATCTATAGAGCGTTGTGCTTCTTCACCCGCAGCTACTTGAGCATAGAGCTTCTCAAACACAGGCTTGGAAGCATCGCGGAATGGTTTCCACCAGTCAAGGGCACCTCTTTGTGCAGTTGTAGAACAGTTGGCATACATCCAGTCCATTCCATTTTCAGCGACAAGAGGCATCAGGCTCTGTGTCAGTTCTTCAACGGTTTCATTGAAAGCCTCCGATGGGGAATGGCCATTGGCCCGAAGTACTTCGTATTGAGCGGCAAAGATACCTTGAATAGCCCCCATAAGTGTTCCTCGTTCTCCGGTAAGGTCAGAGGTGACTTCTTTTTTAAATGTGGTTTCGAAAAGATAGCCTGAGCCTACGCCGATTCCCAAGGCAACCGCCCTTTCTTTTGCACGTCCCGTAGCATCTTGGAAGATGGCATAGGATGAGTTGAGTCCCCTTCCCTCCAGAAACATTCTTCTTAGGGAGGTCCCCGACCCTTTTGGTGCGACTAAGATGACGTCTACATCTTCTGGGGGAACAATCCCGGTTCTTTCTTTATAAGTAACTCCGAACCCATGAGAGAAGTATAGTGCTTTGCCCTTGGTCAGGTATTTTTTGACAGTAGGCCACACGGCTATCTGCCCAGCATCGGATAATAGGTACTGTATAGTGGTCGCTTTTTCACAAGCCTCTTCGATGGGGAATAGTGTCTTGCCGGGTTCCCATCCGTCAGCAATTGCTTTATCCCAGGTTTTGGAATCTTTTCGCTGACCTATGATGACGTTGAAACCGTTGTCTTTCAGGTTCAGTGACTGGCCAGGACCTTGTACACCATATCCGATGATGGCGATGGTTTCTTCCTTCATCACTTCCCTGGCTTTTTCCAGTGGGAACTCTTCTCTGGTGACAACGTTTTCCTCAACCCCTCCAAAATTAATTACTGCCATTTTTATTTTTGTTTTTATTGTTTGGTAAAATATTCTGTGTATTCGTTTATCTGATTTTTTCTACTGTTTTGCTCTTCACATGTATCGGACAAGTACTTTACTTCAGTACTTACCTATTGTGCTTCTTACCTTACTAGGTACCTGAAAGAGCTTCTTTTTCTTCGATGTATTCTACAAATTTCTTGGTATTCTTTACAATGGATACCCTTCCAGAACGCACGAACTCCAGCACACCGAATGGCTTGAGTTTTTCGTAAAGTTCATGCGTTTCCTCTTTGTGGCCGGTCTTTTCGATAATCATCAGATCACTCTCCAGTGCCAATATACGGGCATGGTTGTTTCGCACGATTTCTTCTATACCCCGGCCATTGTGTCTTGCATTTACGGGTACTTTATACAATGCTATTTCCTGAAACACCGTTTCATCATCAGAGTGATACAATGCACTGATGACCTCTACCTGTGCCTCGATACTGAGTACCAATTTACGGACATTTTCTTCGGTATCATTGACAACTATAGTATAGCGGTGTACTCCTTCTTCTTCAGAATTGGATACGGTAAGACTTTCAATATTGATTCCCCTTCGGGTAAAACCTATGGTTATCCGATGAAGGAGTCCTACCCTGTTCTCAGAGAGAACGGATATGGTATATACGTTTTTCTTTTTTTCTTCCATGGTTATATTCTGCGCATTTGCCAGTGTTAGTATTGTTGTACGGGTTGAGCGATCATGGTTTTTCCTCGCGATTCATTTCTTGTTCAGTCCAGACGGATTTCATCTACGGCAGAACCTGTTGGGATCATAGGAAATACATTATCTTCTTTCTCCACCCTAACTTCCAGAAAATAAGGCCCATCGTACTCCATCATGGTCTTTATGGCCTTGTCCAATGCATCTCTATCTTCCACTTTGACAGCAGCTATACTAAAGCTTTTTGCCAAGGCCACGAAATCGGGATTGACCATCTCGGTAGAAGAATAGCGTCTATCGAAAAACATCTGCTGCCATTGCCGTACCATTCCGAGGAACTCATTGTTCAGAACAATGATTTTTACCGCTGCTCCCGTCTGTAGGGCCATGCCCAGTTCCTGAAAGGTCATCTGAAAGCCTCCGTCACCAATGACAGCCACAACTTGGCGCTCGGGTTTGGCCAGTTTTGCCCCTAAAGCTGCGGGCAAACAGAAGCCCATAGTACCCAGTCCACCTGAAGTGATATTGCTCTTGGAACTATTGAACTTGGCATAGCGACAGGCTATCATTTGATGCTGACCGACATCGGTAACAATGACCGCATCACCTTTCGAATGCTCATTGACCCTCCTTATGACCTCCCCCATGGTAAGCCCTTCTTTTGTAGGGTATAGATCTGTATCGATGACTTTTTCTTTTTCTATTGCCGCTAGGTCATGAAAGCGCTGCAGCCAATCTTTATGTTCATTGGGTTTGACAGCAGCTATCAGAGCGCTCAGGGAGCGTTTTGCATTTCCAAGAACAGGCACATCGGCCTTTACTATTTTATCGATTTCGGATTTGTCGATTTCCAAATGGATGACCTTGGCCTGTTTGGCATACTTGGCGACATTGCCCGTAACTCGGTCATCGAAGCGCATGCCCACGGCGATAAGCACGTCACATTCGTTGGTCAGTACATTGGGTCCATAGTTTCCATGCATGCCCAGCATACCTACATTCAATGGATGGTCCGTGGGCATGGCGGAGAGTCCCAATATGGTCCAGGCTGCGGGTATCCCTGTCTTCTCCACAAAAGCTTTCAGCTCTTCTTCTGCTTCTCCGAGGATAACTCCTTGTCCAAAAAGCACATAAGGTCGCTTGGCATTATCAATGAGTTCTACCGCTGCTTTTATCTGTTCTTCTTCCAGCTCTGGGTTGGGGATGTAGCTCCTGACCTTTTGGCAACTTTCGTAGTGAAAATCCAACTCAGCAAATTGTGCATCTTTGGTAATATCCAATAATACGGGGCCAGGGCGTCCCGTACGGGCGATATAAAATGCTTTGGCAATCGCTTCAGGGATATCTTCAGCCTTGGTCACTTGTTGGTTCCACTTGGTGACGGGCATGGAGATGCCCACGACATCCGTTTCCTGAAAAGCATCTGTTCCCAAAAGGTGACTTCCCACCTGACCAGTAATGCATACCAAGGGGGTAGAATCGATTTTGGCATCAGCGATACCCGTGATAAGATTGGTCGCTCCAGGACCCGAAGTGGCAAATACAACACCAACCTCCCCGGACACCCTGGCAAAACCCTGTGCTGCATGGATTGCTCCCTGCTCGTGCCTGGCCAAAACGTGATGTACCTCTTTTTGATAACTATATAACTTATCGTATATCGGCATGATAGCTCCTCCCGGATATCCAAATATAGTTTTCACCTGTTCTTCTAAGAGGCATTTGATGACGGCCTCGGCACCTGATATTCTTTCTATACCGGTTTTCTTGGAGTTACTTGCCGCCTTGTTCATTGGGTCGGGTCCCTCCGTTTTGGTAGTGTTTTTTACTAACTCCATGAGTTCAATTTTAAAATTCGTCCGTAACGCATCCTTCAGAAGCTGAGGATACTGTTTTTGCATATTTATACAATGCCCCGTTCTGTGCTTTCAGTTTCGGGGCTTTCCATTCCGATTTTCTTTTGCTGATTTCCGAATCACTGAGTTCGGCATGGATGATGTTTTTCTTGGCATCGATGATGATCCTGTCTCCATCCTGCAATAGGGCTATCAGCCCTCCGACTTGTGCTTCCGGGGTTACATGCCCCACGACAAAGCCATGACTTCCTCCCGAAAATCGGCCATCGGTAATCATTGCGACCTCCTTGCCCAATCCAGCCCCCATGATAGCCGAGGTAGGTTTAAGCATTTCGGGCATGCCCGGACCTCCTTTTGGCCCTTCATATCGGATCACCACAACATTTCCTTTCTTGACCCTCCCCGAACCGATACCCTCTATTGCCTTGAACTCATCGTCAAAAACAACTGCTGTACCCTCAAAGCGCTCTCCTTCCTTCCCCGTAATCTTGGCTACGGCACCTTCTTCAGCAAGATTACCATACAGGATCTGTAGGTGGCCTGTAGGTTTGATGGCTTCATCGGGGCTTTTGATGAGTTCTTGATCTTTGGGAAGTCCCGGAAGGGCTTCTAGGTTCTCGCGCATCGTTTTTCCCGTCACGGTCATACAATCGCCATCGAGCATATCCAGTTCCAACAGGTACTTCATCACTGCAGGGACTCCACCGATGGCATGCAGGTCTTCCATCAGGAATCGACCGCTGGGTTTCAGGTCTGCCAATAGAGGGGTTTTGTCACTGGCCTTTTGTATGTCGTCCAGTCCGAAGTCAACGTCAACACTTTTTGCTATAGCGATGAGGTGCATGACAGCATTGGTGGAACCGCCAAGAGCAGCCACCAGAACAGCGGCATTTTCAAAAGCTGATTTGGTCATGATATCCTTGGGCTTTAGGTCTTGCTCCAGTAATCCCTTGATGGCATCTCCGACCAAGCTGCACTCGATATGTTTTTCCTTACTGGTTGCCGGATTGGAGGAACTGTAGGGCAAGGACATCCCTAGTGCCTCGATAGCAGATGCCATGGTATTGGCCGTATACATACCCCCACAAGCTCCCGCTCCGGGACAGGCATGCTGTATCACTCCTTGGTAATCTTCTTCGGAGATCTTTCCTGCAAAACGTTCGCCCAATGCTTCAAATGCGGAGACGATGTTCAATGAGCGACCTTTATACTTTCCCGAGGCAATCGTACCACCATAAAGAATCACCGCAGGGCGGTTCATCCTACCGATGGCCATCAATGCTCCCGGCATGTTCTTATCACAGCCTACGACACCGACAATAGCATCGTAATAATGCGCTCCTACTACCGTCTCTACCGAATCTGCAATCAAATCCCTACTGGCCAGTGAGTAGCGCATCCCTTCTGTACCATTGGCTATGGCATCGCTCACTCCTATTGTATGAAATACCAGTCCGACCAATTCGCTACTGTTCACACTGTCCTTCGCTTTATAGGCAAGGTCATTAAGGTGCATATTACAGGTATTGCCATCATAGCCGGTACTGACAATACCTACCTGTGCCTTTTTCATATCGGATTGTTTCAATCCGACGCCATAAAGTACAGCCTGTGAAGCCGGTTGGCTGGGGTCTTGGGTCAGTCGTTGGCTATATTTGTTCAAGGTCTGTTCTTGGGTACCTTGTTCTTGCGCTTTCGTATTGGACAAATCGTTGTTGTTCATGAATAGGTTTTATGAGTGCTGTACATTCCGCTATTCGCAAAATGGGTCTATATTATTGATAAAGGTGGTTAAACCAGTGAAAAATCATTATATGTCTTTCCTATAACCAATCGGTTGTAGGCCATGGAGAGTTGATGTCCCAAGGTGTCTTCCCAGTCCATCTTAAAGGACTCTCCATCCAGTGAACGTAATCCAGCCACCTCTGCTGCCGTTCCCGTAAAAAAAGCACCATCGGCCCCTTTTACCTCCTCTGGCTTGAAAAAACGTTCTTCTACGGGTATCTCCAGTGCCTGTGCCAACTCCAGTATCGTATCTCTGGTGATGCCGGATAGTATGCCTCCCTTGGGACAGGTATATATTTTGCCTTTGTTTTCATAAAAGAAATTGGCTCCCGGCCCTTCGGCTACATAACCGTTCATGTCCAACAGTAGTGCTTCATCGAAGCCTTTTTGCTTTGCTTCGGTAGTAGCTAAAATAGAATTGGTATAGTGGCCGACTACTTTTGCTTCTACATAACAGGATTTTGGGTTGGGCCTTTGATAGGAGGATATCATAACATCGAGCAGTTTTTCCCCTAGGTAACGTCCCCACTTCCATGCGCAGAAAAATATATTGACCTCCTCTGTGGGCATTAGAGCCATGTTTGCCCCTGTGTAGATCAGTGGTCGGATATAGGCATCACTCAGTTGATTCCTATCCAACAGCTCATAGGATATCTCGACCATTTGATCGATGGTCAGGTCAAGGTCTATGTGCATTTTCCCTGCCGAATATTTCAACCGTTCGAAATGCTCTTCTGCCTTGAATATTTGTGTGCCTTCATCAGTGGCATAGGACCGGATGCCTTCAAAGACACCTGAGCCATAATGCATTGTCTGTGTGTACAAACCTGTAGTGGCTTCCGCAGCCTTGGTCCATTGACCATTTAGATAAACCTGTGTGTCCTTATTGAAGTACATGACCGTATTACGATTTTGTTAAAACTATCTTTAAAATATCATTATTTGTGATTATCCTTTTCGATAATTACAATCTTTAATTACCATTAAAAATACACAAGTCATTGATATACAATTATTTACAAACAATATAGTTACAACATCCACAAAAGAGGCTGTTCATTGCAAACCAAGTAACCCTTTGCCCATCAGTGAACATTTTTCCATTCCTATTCATGGGGTTTGTCCTTTTCTTCCTTTAACCCAAAATAATCAATAGAGAACCTATTCCGCGCATAAATAGCTTCATACCGGAAGCTTTGCCCACCGGTCTTCATTCACCATAGCGGTGCTATGCCGAACGAATCCAAATGGCTGATATTTTGCTATTTATACGCTCATCACGATTTCTATCGATCAATTTGGGTTTATCGTTCATAAAAAAAGCCTTCCTGATAGGGGAAGGCTTTTATATTTCTATACTACAATCCCTATCAACATCCGTCCAGAATGACGGTGACAGTAATAATAGAGACGGTATTGACGACTTGCGTTTTCATAACTTAAACAAAGAAGTACATTATTACCTAATTTTGCAACACACTACCTCTAAATTTTACCAACAATCATAAAAAAACAATTTTACATCATTATTTTTAAAAAATACCATACATAATTTGGCTATTATTTTCAATCATCTCATTGTGAAAGCGTTGGAATAGGGATTAATACAAATTTGGGTTTCAACTGTCGTATAAGATTCCGTGGGTCATTTTAGTTTCAATCAAGGCGAGAACCGCAGGGATAGCGCTGCTATCCCTAGGATTGTCAACGCTGAGTAAAGCAAAATAAACAGGAAGATAGGCGATAGTCAAAAGCCAAGTTGGTATAAAACGCGCCCACCGGATAGCGCTCCTAAAACCCGTTGAAATCATTTCATATCATCCAATCCTGCGTCAATGAATTACTAATACTCAAGGAGAAAAGAGCTGGGAATTGGCCAAGGAAAAACCTTGTATTTGGCACTAAGGCTTATTGTAGCTGATTTTATGTTATGAAATCAATGTGTATCATTTCGGGAACGGCATTACATTTCTATCACTGTCAGTCCTGTTTTCAGCCCGAACCAAAAGTCTCGAATTTGCCGAAATATTGACCTCTGAAAACTAAAAAAGGCTGCCCTTAAGAAAGGGGACAGCCTTTTTTATACAAAGAATATTGTTACCTATTCAGAGAAAGTATAAAATAGGTCCATAGCTAAACTTGGATTTTCCGCACTGATGAGCCAGTAGGTATTTGCAAAAGAAAAGTTGGGATTGACATAACCCAAGTCCGTTGTGGCCTGTAGGTACAGCCCTTCTTCACTTAAGAAAAAGTCCAAAAAGCCTCCAAGTCGAGCTTCCCAGACTGCTAGGTCGGGCTGTCCGGCAAAGGTATCGTCGAGTTTGTAAAAGATCTTACCATTATTTATCGTTTGGACTACCCTAAATGTGGCTTGGTCAGTTGACTCATCGGATAGATTCAATGTTTCGAAAATAAGATTTTTTTTATCGCTGGCACCTCTTAAACTATCCAGCACAATACTCGTTGGCTGAAATCCCGTAGCACCCACAGTGGAAAAGAAAAAGTCTCTAAAACGGGATGAAGATTGTTGTAGCATATTGTCAAATGTCCCTCCTACCCAAAAATTGAGCCGATCGGAGCTGCCCTCGTTCAGTATACCCAGTGAGCGACTAAGCACAAAGGGGGGTTCTTTAGAGGATACTATCCTTACCCTATTGTCTTCTTCGGCTACCAACTCCATATTCGTTTCATCCACAGAAAAGCACTGCACCTCTATACCGTCAAAATCGATGGGTTTTGAAAAACAGATACCACCTCCCTCTCTATAATAGATACCTCGCTCCTCAGTACCCTCAGCGCTGTGTACATTAATTGTTTTTAGGGAGATACTTGTCAAAACGGCATTATAGTCAAGCCAGATACCCGCATCGGTACTTCCCTCCACTTCTATGAGCTGAAAGACGGATTCGCCTGCTGATAGTATACTTTCTGCTTCGAAGAAATTCTCCAGATTTGCTTCGAATTCTGAAGATGCTTTGATGAACTTTACTTCATTCCCGTTGACCTTGCCGCGTCCAAAAATGACATCTCCCTCTATCTTTTCCAATATGATTTCGTTTTCAGCGCTAGCAAAGAAAGCATTGCCACCTTCAGCTAGCGGATGCCATTGTGCATTATCCGTCTCGAATACCAATACCACTCCTTGTAGTAACTGTAGACTATAGGCACTGGTAGCAGCAGCGGCATCAGTAGCAAAGGAAGGGAATCTATCTGATTTTAAAGTGACTTGTCCTTCTTTAGAGAACCGTGCGTGGAATGTATACCCACCACCATCTTCGCCGCTGGGGAAGTACTGTATTTCCCAACCATTGGGAGCCGATGTCAATGCTTCTTCGAAACTACTGATAGCAGCAGCCCTCCGCTCATCGGGCGTAGTATCAAACACGCGCTCTTCATCGTCGCAAGCTCCTATGAGCAGAGATATTATCGTTATATAGAGTATCTTTTTCATTTGTTCTTAATTGAAGTTCTTTGGATTTTGATTTGAACCTGAAATCGTCAACACTTCTACCAATTCCAAGGATAAATTACCTCAGCATCGATTTTTTTCATCTTATAGGCTTAATTTCACCATCCAATGAGTGCATCTAGGTTTCACTAACAAAATCCCATCAAAAAATTTGGGTGGAATAAAAGCCAAGCTTAACCTCCGACCAAAGCATCTATTCTTGAGATGATGTCGGATTGCAACTTATAGAAATCGATGTCCCATTCTTGTTTGTAATAAGTGACGACCAGTTCCTCTTTTTCTTTCAGAGCCTCTTGTGCCTCGGCACTTTGCTCATCTACCAAAGCTTCAAACCCATCTTGACCTAAAGTAAACATGGAGGCTACCATTTCTGCAAAATCTTCACGTGCACTGGCCCGAGAATAGGCCGTGACAAACCCCAGAGCATTGGCCTCTCCATCTGTAGAATTGAACCAAGTAGAGGTGAACCCCCCTGGAGTAATCGTCTCAAATTCCTGGGGAAAGTTTTTCTTCTGATTGAGGATATGTGTAAACTCATGATGCAAAAGTCTGAATGTCTGTAGAATAAAGGCTCTATTACTACTATCCCATGCATTCAGGTCAAAGACCACCACTTTTCTTCCCCCCTCGGCAAAGCCCAGTGTGACCGTACCGTCCTCATTGAAATTCTTACTACCCACTAGGTACAACAGCTTGGGCATGTTCTGCTTGGCAAAAATGGCACTGCTATTACTTTCAAAGGGTTCTATCCACACATCGGTCACAGCGTTTAGAAAAGGGCGGACAAACTGCGTATCTATCGGAGTCAGAAACCTGGAATTGTCCACTTCCGAATCGTCCCATCTGTATTTGATTTCCATATTATAAGGCAAGGTATAATTATCATAGATGAATTTATCCAAACCTTCCCTTTGTGGATTACTTGTATCCAAAATGGACGTCCCTACTTCTTCTTCCGGGGTGCAGGCCATGAGACCCGCAACAAAAACCAATAATATAATGCTATATATTTTCATAATCGTTGTTTTCTTTTATCGTGGATTGGCTACTATACCGAAACCTTGTGCCTGTATAGGTACCTGAAGTTGTTTTCTGGGATCATCGAAAGTAAGAATATCCTCTCCCTCTACTACGTTACCGACACCGACTTTTTCATGCTTCACTTCCAGACCGAATCGACGAATGTCGAACCATCTCAGTCCTTCGTGTATAAACTCTACCCTTCTTTGCCCTAATATAGCTCTAATGATAGGCAATTTATCGCTATCAATAGTGTAAAATGGCCTGAGTACGGGCAAATCGGAACTGCTCGAGTAGAAAGCAGTAAGACTTGCTTTGTCCACGGTATGTTCAGCAGGGTCATATGCTCTGATTTTTTTACTGTAAAAAGTATTGATATCAACAAGCCCTTCGGTCTCGTCTCCATTCATAATGTAGGCTTCGGCCCTGTTGAGCAGTACCTCTTCCGTAGTGAACAAAGGTACCATGACAAAAGCGAAGCCCGTATTACCATTCAGACCCGACAACTGAAAAAACTCTTCGAATTTCGGGACATTCCTGAAATCCTCAGAACCCAGTACTCTATGGGCCCAATCTCCACTACTTGGATTTGCCGCATTGACAGTACCACTGGTGATGTCATCATTGAGGGAGAATCGGTAACTAGCATGAAATCTGGCCCACCTGGAAAAGGTGGAGGCCATCAACTTGTTGTATTCGGACTGCGTATCAGCAAAACTTGCCCTCAACTCACCAAAAGAGGCCGTCAGGAAAGCTCCATTGGTATCCCTCAGTTCGGATGCCGGGTTATCGCCCAGCACTTCATCGGCATGTTCTATAACTTTGCCCCACTCCCCTTTATTCAAATAGAAACGAGTGGCGAAGGCATTGGCGGCATCTGTGTTAAAGTGAAACTTGGGTACTTCGTATACATTGTCGTTCAACAATGGCAGTCCTTCTTCGAGGTCACGCTGTATATTATCGTAGACCCCTTTCACAGTGCCACGCTCATACTCTTTCAAGAGTTCCGTCTCGGGTTCTGTCAGATAGGGAATCCCCAGATCACTTGCGGAGGTAGCCGGGTTGTATTGTTTTGACCACAAACTGACCAGCATGTAGTGTGCATAGGCGCGCGCTATCAGCGCCTCTCCCCTAAGTGGCTGAGCCTCTTGTGGCGAACCTAACTCCTCAATAGAGGCCAGCGCTTGATTGGCAGCTGCAATCGCCTCGTAGGCATTGTTCCAATAAAACTCCGGGGTATCCTGGTCGTCCAAACTGAAAATTTCTTTCCACTCGTAAGCTTCCCTATTCCTAACGTCTTCCCGACTACCAGGGCCTTTATCATCTGCATTATCGCTCATCACTTCGCAGAACTGGGCGTAGTTGGCATCAGGATAAGCAGAGACCAATAGCTCACCGATTTTCTCCGTGCTATCGATGATGGTCCGATTATCTTGCTCTTGATCTAAAAACTCACAGGCACTCACCCAAAGCATAAGCATCACTAAGAGACCTATCCTGTTCATAACTGTTATTTTTGTTTTCATTGTCTTCATATCTCTTTGTACCAAATTATAAGCCTACCCTCAGTGTCGCAGTGTATTGTCTAGGTACGGGGAGGGCCACACCACCACTACCAAAAAATTCAGGGTCTTGTCCATTCAGCTTGCTGTCCGAGTAGAGCAACAAAAGGTTGGTTGCCTGTACTCTTACCGAAGCACTCTTTACACCTATATTTTCAGTGAAACGCTGTGGCAAGCTATAGGTCAGTGAAATTTCTTTCAATCGAGCAAAACCACCATCAGCTACTCTGACATCAGAGTAATTGTAGGCATTGAACAACTGCGTGATATTTGGGTTCTCATCGATGAGTCTTTGACCGGGAATAGTGGGGATATCGGTAAACTCCTCGTCACCGGGCACCAACCACCTGTCCACAAAATCTTTAGAAGAAATACTCAAATCGTTATACCTCGCATTGAACGTGGGGTCCAATCTGATTTTATTACCGAACTGATACGTTACGAACAAATTCAACCTGAAGTTTCCATAGTTGAGAACATTGGCAATACCACCCGTCCCTGTAGGATCGATGGACCCTTCGTACTTGAGGTTTTTAAGGTATTCCTCTTCGTTTGTCTGGAAATTGATATTCGTCAGCTTGGCACCTTCATCCCCTGTAGCATCCTTGAAAGTAGGTAGCCCATCGTTATCCAGACCATCGAACTGAAAAGAATAAAGCCCTCTGACAGGTGAACCTTGGCGTGGGCCTCCTTCCGACCGGACCAGATCGAATACATCGGGCTCGTTTTTGAGTTCCGTGATTTCGTTGGTATTATGGGAGAAGGTCAGTGTCGTGGACCAGTTGAACTTTTCTCTACTGATATTTTTCGTGTTCAGCGTAAATTCTACACCTCGCGTCACCATATCGGCAGCATTGGCAAACTTGACGCTCTCGCCACCAACACCTGAGGTTCTAACGAAACTGATAAGATCAAAACCATCTCTCTGATAAACATCTGTAGTCAGCTGTAGTTTGTTCTCCGCCAGCCCTAGATCGACCCCTAAGTTGAATTCGAATTGTTTCTCCCAGGTCAGGTCCGAGTTCTCCAAGGATTCGATAAAAATCCTGTTCTCTCTATCCGAGAGTAATGGGCGGCTGGTAATCTGATTTCTGAATACAGCGGTCGCATTGGTCGCAGGGCCCATGCTGGCTGTAAGCCCATAAGTGGCCCGTAAGTTCAGATTGGATACTGTCCTGGAATTGATAAGAAAGGGTTCGTTTGCGATATTCCAGCCACCACTCACGTTCCAGGTGGGCAACCATCGCGCACTTCTAGAGCTTCCCAGCAAATTGGATCCGTCATAACGGCCCGTTAGGTTCAAGGTGTACTTGCTCTTATAGCTGTAAGAACCCGTCGCAAAATAAGCTAGGAACCTATCGAACTGAGGACTGAAACTATAATAATCGAAACCACCCTGTACCAGTCTTTCGATGAATCTGGGGTCGACAAAAGGCTGTCCTCCTTTACTGAACTGGTAGCCCGCTCCCGTGAACTGAAACTCCTCCCTGTCGGTCAGGCGCAATTCCTGTCCTGCAAAGATATTAACAGAGTGTAGGTTATCGATGTCCTTTGTCCAGTTGAGCGTATTTCTAAAATAGTAATTGTTCAACTGATTGTCTGTCCTATTGTAAAAACCTCCTTGCGGCAGTACCACTTGTGGTCTGCCATTAGGGTCGTTGATATCATTGAAAAGAAACCTGTTGTTATCCTCTATTATCTGTGTACCGTTGGCCCGATAAGCTGATGGTAAGTTGCCCTCTTCGAGAATGTTGTGCTCCTGAGTGGTCTTGGCATACCGAATAGAGCCAGTAAAGTCATAACTGAGATCATTAAATATATCATAGTTCAACCTGGCCTGTACCTGTAGGTCCAGTACGTCGATATCCAGAAAGTTAGCGTTGTTTTCCTGTATGATATTGAAAGGAGCGTAGTTCAAGGTATAGAATTCCAGGTCTCCGTTTTCATCATAAGGTCTAAGTGCACGACTGGAATTGAGCACATAACTGAATGGGTTGATATCAAAATCCCTTTCGAAGGTACCATCGACCACGTTCTGTCTTCTGTCCAGTGATCCGGGAGCACGCTGCTGGCGGGTATTAATGGCAGAGGACAGGGTCAGTGTCACTTTCTTGTTCAGATTAAAAGAACCCTTGATATTAGCGGTGATACGCTCTGCCTGATCGGCAATGGACCAACCTTCATCTCTATAGTAGCTCAGTGAGCTATAGTAGTTCGAATTCTCCCCTCCTCCCGACATGCTCAGGGAATGGTTCTGTGTCAGTGAGTTGCGAAAGAGCACATCAAACCAATCTGTATTGGCAAGCTCGTATTGTTGTAAAAATGCATTTCTCCCTTCAGGGGTATTTTCAACTAGAAAGGCACCCGTAAGAGGGTCGGCCGTATTGATAAGGTCGTACATCCTTCGGTAAATACCCCCGTTGGCCTGACTGGATATCGTAGCATGGTTCAATAGCCCCTTTTCCTCCATCTCTTTATAGACACTGATCTGCTCTTGGGAGGTCATCAGGTCAAAATTATTGTAAGATGGTTTTTGTCGAATGGTAAACTCTCCAGTATAGTTAATGGATGTGCTTCCACTCTTTCCCTTCTTTGTAGTAATGACGATGACACCGTTCATCGCCCGTGCTCCATAGAGTGCCGTAGCAGAGGCATCCTTCAAAACCTCATACTTCTCGATATCATCTGCGTTGACTCCCGCTATCGATGAGCTGATCAGTGTTGCCGCATCTCCCGAAGACAGATCGTCCGGAGATACGTTGACGATTTCCTCTAGTACAATCCCATCGACTACCCATAAAGGCCTGGAATCCCCAAAAATCGAAGAAGCTCCCCTTACTCTTATCTTGGGAGAAGTACCGAAAGTCCCTGAAACCGATTGGACGGATACCCCGGCAGCGCGGCCTTCCAAGAGACGCCCCACTTCTACCACACCATCGATTTTTGTCTCGGAAGCCTGTACCGTTGCCGATGCACCGGTAAAAAGATCCTTCTTCACATCCCGATATCCCGTAACGATTACTTCACTAAGTTCAGCAATATCGGGTATCAGGAATACATTGATGGTCTTTTGATCACCTACGATAATTTCTTCGAGATTGTACCCGATAAAGGAAAAAATCAATATACTCTCGGCACTCGGCACGTCAATTCTATACCTCCCATCTACATCAGTAGTGGTCCCAATGCTCGTCCCCTTGAGGATAATACTTACTCCCGGTAGGGGTTCATTGTTTTCATCCACTACTTTACCGTCCACAATAATCTCTGCCTTTCGGTATGATTTTTCTTCGGCACTCATGGCATAACTCAGTAACGGAGTAGTACCAAGACCTACTAATAGCAGGACAATGAAAAACCCTTTCATAACAAAAGGCTTCCTTAGTAAATTGTTGTTCATAAAATTAAAATTACTTTTTGGAGTTAGGCTTAATCTTACTTTTTATTCTGTGAAAAAATCTAAAGCCGCATATTCATTTGAGATGAATAGATTTTCACGAAGATACATGTTTAAACCCCCATAAAGCAAGGTTTAAACTAAAAATACTTCAATCAAATTGATAAAATGCAATTATACAATTTGTTGATTTTCAATATTTTACAAGTTTTCAATAACGATTTTCTTGCTGTTTGTTTATTTTTCAAGAAATCGATATTCTTTTTGAAAAAACCTCAATAAATTATTTACTTAAGTAAAGTGCATCTTTTTTTTGGGATTTAAAAATAAAACGAGGGTAGGTTTTAATCATTGATATTCAATCACTAGAAAATCAATTACTTATCACTAGATTATTCGACTTGCTCAAGATAATGGAAGACTGCTTCTCAATCACATTCAATGTTTCGGTTGCTTACTTTTGATATTTGGAGTCGTCAAAACAGCTCATGCCATAAAGAGAAGGTATGTGGGAAATGGTTTTCATTGGAGAAATAAATAGTAGGAGATGAATACCATTCTTCTGCGAAGTCCTTGTTCCCTTCGAAAAAAAATTCATACAAATTAAGGGGCTGTTTTGAACTGTACCGCTTTCATTTTTCGTGTACTTTTCAGCACAGGGTTTTGTTGAAATTTCCACAGATAGCGCTGCTATCTTTTGTCAATGGCCCATATGGCAGGCCTGTCTCTTCACTGGCAAAATCCTCAGGATATTGTTTTCACGCCCGTACCTCTCCCTCTCTGGGATAAACTATAACAAATTTCTAAAATGATAGCTGCCAAAATAGTCGCTAAAAAGCACGTTTTCAAATAGTCCCTAAAAATATCCAATCAAAAATACCGTGGTAAAATAGATAATCGATTCCTCTTTTTCCAAGGAAAAAAAATCTAAATTTCTTGCTTATTATTGGATTCCATTTTATCATTGTGACAATTATTTATATAGAATGAGGTGAGAGGCAGGCTCTATAACCCTCTGGCAACCCATCATAACACTTTTCTTATGATAAGGTGCCAATTCCTGATCCAATATTGGATACTATGAATATACTGGCAATGAAAAACAATTTACAACATATTTCTTCAACCGTTTTTGAATCAAAGTTTATTGATTTCGACTCTTCTTTACAGGTTTGTTGTTGTTGTTGCTATTAGTTTTATCTCCCTACAAATTTTCTAGTATAAAATATAAGTATTTTTTTTGATGAGATTTTCATTAGAAAAGTGATTACTTTTTTCTTGGACAATTCTCAATCCAAAATTTAATACCGAAAATCAATCGGCACGTTCGATAATAAATATTACAATCATGGCCATAATTATAACCGATGAATGCATTAACTGCGGAGCTTGTGAACCTGAATGCCCCAATACCGCCATCTACGAAGGCGGCGCAGAATGGACCTGGGAAGGCGGCACGGACCTCAAGGAAGTAGAGCTGGAAGACGGCAGTTCCGTAGATGCTTCTGAGTCCCAAGAACCTTATTCCGATGAATTTTACTATATTGTATCGGGTAAATGTACCGAATGTATGGGTTTTCATGAGGAGCCTCAGTGTGCGGCTGTCTGCCCTGTAGACTGCTGTGTACCGGATCCCGATTATGAAGAGACCGAAGAAGAACTGTTGACTAAACAGAGTTGGTTGCACGATGCTTAATCCGAACTTATAAATTGATCAATCAAAAGCCGTATGAGTCAAGAACATCACTTCGAAACCAAAGCCATTAGGACACAGAATGCGAACAGTCTCTTTCGCGAGCATTCTACTCCTATATACATGACTTCCAGTTTCACTTTCGAGGATGCGGAGCATGCCCGTTCTCTATTTGCCGATGAACAGGAGGGAAATATTTATACGCGCTTCTCCAATCCTAACACTTCCGAATTTATAGAAAAGCTATGCTTACTGGAAGGTACCGAAGACGGAATAGCTACATCCTCCGGGATGTCAGCCATGTTTTCCAGTATAGCGGCACTGTTAGAGCATGGCGATCATATACTGGCTTCTCGCTCTGTATTTGGCTCTACACATCAGCTGTTGACCCAGGTTTTCCCTAAATGGGGCATTCAGCATACGTATGTCGATATTGACAAGCCCGAAGACTGGGAAGCGGCCATACAGGATAATACTAAAATGATTTTTGTTGAGACACCTTCTAATCCAGGGCTAGACCTTATTGACCTATCCTGGTTGGGTATTTTGGCCAAAAAACATCAGCTGATACTCAATGTTGACAACTGCTTTGCGACTCCCTACTTACAGCAGCCGGCACGCTTTGGTGCACATATTGTTACCCACTCGGCCACTAAGTTCATCGACGGTCAGGGTCGGACCATTGCAGGCGCCATTTTGGGGGAACAATCTTTAATGGAGAAAATCAGGTTCTTTGCAAGGCATACGGGACCATCACTTTCACCTTTCAACGCTTGGGTACTATCCAAGAGTTTGGAAACATTGCAGGTACGTATGGACCGACACTGCGATAGTGCCTTTCAACTGGCACAGCACTTGGAGGGGCATGAGGAACTGGACTTTGTGAAATACCCTTTTTTACCTTCGCACCCGGCATATGATCTTGCCAAACGACAGATGAAGGCCGGTGGTGCACTGATTACCTTTTCAGTAAAAGGAGGACTTGAACGAGGGCGTGCTTTCCTCAACCATTTGAAATTACTCTCACTTACAGCTAATCTGGGAGATACAAGGACTACTGTCACCCACCCTGCCTCTACGACACATTCTAAGCTATCAGATGCCGAACGAGCAGAAGTAGGCATACTTCCCGGTCTGGTAAGGGTTTCTGTGGGATTGGAGCATATAGAGGATATCCTAAAAGATATAGAAAATGCATTAGAAGCGACAAAAAAACACGTAACTATTCCTGCAAGTCAGTAGTTATAACATATAGATCAAAAGCATGATGAAATTGAACTACTTTACTGAAAACTGTTGTTGTCATTGTAGATGTTGTGACTGTTGTTGCAAACAGGCAGATAGGCATTTCCAATACAGGTAATTAAGTGGTTTTCCATAAGACATAAAAGTAAACCTAAAGCCTCTACGGAATGTACCCGTTGAGGCTTTTTGCTGTTATCCCACCCAGAGGCAGCAGAAAGTGAACAAACGAAAAAAAATCAAGATATAAATCCTAGAATAATGAGCTTAGTACTTAATGACCGTATCAGCACCGCTGCCCAAGAGGACTTATTGGACCTGGAAGCAAAAATAGAAAAATTCAAAGCAGGTGGCATCGACGAGGAGAGGTTCAAGTCTTTCCGCCTGACACGGGGTGTATATGGCCAACGTCAACTTGGAGTGCATATGTACCGCACAAAAATCCCCTTCGGAAAGTTGACGGGTGAACAACTGTTGCGCTTGGCCGATGTTTCCGAGCATTTTACTAATGGAAACCTGCATACGACTACACGTCAGAACATACAGCTGCACCATGTCAAATTAGAAGATAGCCCCGCTCTATGGGCTCAATTGGAGGAGGTAGGTGTTACTTCTAAAGAAGCTTGTGGTAATACGGTACGGAATGTTACCGCCTCCGCTACGGCAGGAATCGACCCGGAAGAGCTGTTTGATGTTGCCCCTTATACGCAGGCCATTTTCGAGTATTTCCTGCGTAATCCCATCTGCCAAGAAATGGGCAGAAAGGTCAAGATAGCCTTTTCTTCCAGTGATAAAGATTCTGCCTTTGCTTATTTTCATGATTTTGGGATGATTCCACGCGTAAGGACTGAAAACGGAGAAGAGGTCAGAGGTTTCAAGGTATTGGTAGGTGGCGGTCTGGGTGCTCAGGCATTTATCGCCCCTGTCGCCTATGAGTTTTTACCTGAGGGTGAGTTGATTCCATTTGTAGAGGCTGCCATTCGTGTTTTTGACCGCTATGGTGAGCGTGAGAAGCGGTTCAAGGCTAGAATGAAGTTCTTGATAGAAGATAAAAAAGGTATGGGCCTGGAGCAGTTCATGAAACTGGTAGAGGAAGAGCGAACAGCACTGCCCCAGCAGAAGGTCAGTATCGATAGGAACCTAGTACCACAGGCAGAAATCCCCATTGTGGACACTGTTCCGGAAGTAGTTATCGATGATAGGGAAAAGTATGATTTCTGGTTAAAGACCAATGTTTTCGAGCAAAAACAAAAAGGATACTTCGGTGTAAAGATAAAGTTACAATTGGGTGATATCCATGCGGAAACTGCCCGAAAGCTGGTCGCTACCATTAAAGGTTATGTGGCAGATGATATCCGCATTACGGTCACGCAAGGTCTTTTGTTACGATTTGCTACCAAGGAAGTACTGCCCTACCTATACGATAGTCTAAACAAACTGGGGCTGGCCAGTCCCGGTGCAGAGACCATAGCCGATATTACAGCTTGCCCTGGAACGGATACCTGTAATCTAGCAGTTACCAATAGCACGGCTATATCCGTAGAACTGGAGCGAATGATCAACGAAGATTTTAAACCTTTGGTTTTAGATGATGATATTCAGATCAAGATCAGCGGTTGTATGAACTCCTGTGGCCAGCACATGGCAGCCAATATCGGTTTTCACGGCAGTTCCATCAAGCACGGAGAGATGGTCGTACCGGCATTACAAGTGGTCATCGGGGGTGGAGTGAGTCCTGAGGGCAAAGGCTTCATTGCAGATAAGGTCATCAAGCTCCCATCAAAGAAAATACCTTCTGCCCTATCGGTACTCCTTCGTGACTACCAAGAGAATTCTCCCGAAAACGAGTACTTCAACGACTATTATACACGACAGGGCAAACGATACTTTTATAATCTATTAAAGCCGTTTGCCGACTTGGGTGCTTTGTCACCTACAGATTATATTGATTGGGGACACACGGAATCCTTCGTACCTGAAATAGGAGTTGGAGAATGTGCCGGTGTAAGCTTTGACGTAGTAGGTACTATTATCGCCGATTCTGAAGAAAAACTGGCCAATGCGGACAAATCATTAGGACAAGGTAGATATGCCGATGCCATTTATTATGCTTATGGTGCTTTTGTGGTGGGTGCCAAAGCCCTGTTACTGAGCGTAGATGCACACTGTAATACGCACAAGGGAATCATGAGTGATTTCGATAAATTATTTGTCGATACCAATAAGACCAATATTTCCGGAGGACTTGGATTCGAAGACACTGTTCTGAAAATGAAACAGCAGGAGCCTACTGAGGAGTTCGCCGGACAATATATCGCTAGCGCAAAGGCGTTTTTTGAAGAGGTGAAAAAAATAAGAGCAGCCCAGCTAGAGCAAAACGGGTCCGAAAAAGATAAGCTGGTTATTCAGAATTTCTATAAAGCATAAGATAGGTGACCTGTAAAACGATACTGTGAGAATGGAAAGAAAAGTAACACTTGTCGGAGCGGGTCCTGGAGACCCCGATTTGATTACAGTAAAGGGGCTTAAGGCAATTAAGATTGCCAATGTCCTATTGTATGATGCACTGGTACACCCAAGTCTATTGGCTCATGCCAAGCCCGGAACCAAAGTGGTCTATGTAGGAAAAAGGGCGGGAAAGCATAGCCATACCCAACAGGAAATCAACGAACTGATCGTATCATATGCCTTTGCAGAAGGGCATGTGGTACGCCTTAAAGGGGGAGACCCGTTCATCTTTGGGAGGGGAAAGGAAGAACTGGAATATGCGGAAACCTTTGGTATCGCTACGGAGGCTATTATCGGTGTATCCAGTATTAACCTCCCCGGACAATACGGCATTCCACTTACTCGACGTGGCATCAATGAAAGCTTCTGGGTGGTGACGGCAACCACTCGAAGCGGAAAGATATCCGAAGATGTGGCACTTGCGGCACGCTCTTCGGCCACGGTAGTATTCTTCATGGGCTTGGGCAAAATACAGTCTATCGCTGCCTCTTATCAAAAACTCTCCAAGGGAAGTACGCCTGCCGCTATTATCTCTAAGGGTTCACTAACAGAAGGCCAACTTTATCTTGGAACAGTGAATACTTTGCACAAAATCAAGGAAAAGCATGCTATAGAGGCACCGGCACTCATCGTTATCGGAGAGGCTGTGGGTACTCATGAGTACTTTTACGAAAAGGTCAAAAAAACAATCGGTACCATCGACAAGCGTTGAGCTATGGTAAAGTAACAGTAGAGATTATTTTAAAATGTATTGTTTGACCTGTACAATGCTCTTAGTTCGCTACTTATACTCAACAAAAAATGAAATGGGAAATTTGATTTCCGTAGGTCTTGGACAAATCCTGCATTTGTTGACAGGTCATTAGGACCGTTCCGGGCAAAACAGTGTTTTCTTGATTATCTCAGTATGTCCCAAAACAATTTCATTTGGGTATAGTTTAACTTTGATAGTGTTCGTGAACCTGCGGTTTTAACCCAAAATAATCAATAGGATTTTGTGATGAAAAGTGCAATAAAATCAACGGTTTAGGTGAGGAGGCTTAAATCGGAGATTCATGAACACCCTCAAAAAAGACAAACACAACAGTAAACTAAACCGAAGGTTCGATGAATGCCTTTGAAACCGTAGGTTCATGAGCACCATAAAAAAATCAATCCAATGAGCGAACTAAATCAATCGATATAATGAATCAATGGATTATTAAGATGATGAACCTGCGTAGCGTAAAACCGCTGATTTGAAAGTAATTTATGCTCGGAATAGGTTCTCTATTGATCATTTGGGATTTAAAGCTTTATAGTTCGTTTATTTGAACAATCGGACTTCAAGTGCGTTCTGTTTGGGCATTAGGCGCAACATCATCCGCCGTTTAACCCAGATCATGCATTGGAACTTCGTAACGAGGATTTAAATGTCAATACATCAGGGAGTTTTATTGGATTTAGTATAGTACCGCTATGGTGAATTCAAAAAACGTAGTGCAACGACCGGTTTGCAGATAGTTAGATCCGCAGTAGATTTTTCAATGCATGACCCGGATTTAATCATAACGGTCCTCAACCTTTTTCAGTATTAAAAGAACAATTGTGTCAAAAAGTAAAATAGCAGTTTCCGGAAATCCTCTATTTCCCGTTTTTTTAAAAATCGATCAATTGCAACTATTGGTCGTAGGTGGTGGCTATGTAGGTCTGGAGAAAATCACGGCACTCTTCAAAAACAATCCTAATGCTCAAGTGTACCTCGTAGGTACTACTGTCAGCAGCGATATCAAAGCGTTAATAAAGAAATACCCTAACTTTCGCTATAAGGAGCGGTCTTTTAAAAAGAAAGATCTTCGTAACATAGAAGTGGCGCTATTGGCTACCGACTCACAAAAGACCAATTTGCGCATCAGAAAACTGGCCAAAAAGAAGAATATTTTGGTAAATGTAGCAGATACCCCTGATTTATGTGACTTTTATCTCGGTTCTACCGTAAAAAAAGGTAATCTGAAGGTCGGCATCTCCACTAATGGTAAATCCCCCACCTTTGCCAAAAGATTCAGAGAGGTACTAGAAGAGGTACTGCCCGAGGACACCGATGATCTTTTACAAAATCTGAAAAAGATTCGTGACTCTTTGAAAGGTGATTTTGGAGAAAAAATCAAGCAGCTCAACAAGGTTACCGCTTCACTAAAACAAAGCGATCAGGACAATAGATCCTAACACACAAAATCCTGAAATACAGTATCGAGAGATGGATGGATGAAGTCTACTGACCAATGTTTGCCGAAACCTCTATTGCCTCTATTCTATCCAAAATATAAGAAAGAGAAAGGTGACAGTGGAAACCCCACTATCTGCTTTTTCTTGTATTTAAAACTTCAAAAAAGCAGCACACAACTCCGAAAGAGCAAAAATTATCCTTATATTGTAGCATTAATTAATTACTAAGAGGATAAATTGAACGTAATTCCCACTATCCTTATTTTTTTTCATATTGAAAGGAACATCCGTGTTCCCGTACAATAGTTGGCTCAAATCATATATGTGGACAAACTACCATAGTCATTGTTATTTCTGCGATGGCAACTCACACCCCGAAGAATATGCTCGGGCGGCTTTGGAGCGTAAAATGGCAGCTTATGGATATAGCTCTCATGCACCAGTACCCTTTGGGTGTCAATGGACAATGAAAAAGGCTCGCTTAAAAGCCTATTTCAAAAATATTAAAAGCATAAAAGAGGCTTATTCGAATCATATCGAAATCTACGCTGGTCTGGAGACCGATTTTATCCCTCAGATAATGGGACCCGAAGATTTTATGCGAGAGGGATGGGATATTGATTATACGATAGGGTCCATACACTTTGTGGGTCAGTTCGAAGATGGAAGGTACTGGGAAGTAGATGGAAACTATGATGTATTTTTAGAAGGTCTGGAACATATTTATAATGGAGACATACAACAGGTGATCCATCACTATTATGCCAGAACGAGAGATATGGTGGAACAGTCCTGTCCTGATGTGATAGGTCATCTGGACAAAATAAAAATGCAGAATAAAGACAGTATCCACTTTTCGGAGAGTGATGACTGGTACAAAGCAGAAGTATTGGATACACTATCCGTGATTGCCAAGTCCAAAGCTATCATCGAAGTCAATACCAGAGGGCTGTATAAAACCATCTGTGATGAACCCTATCCGAGCTTGTGGATACTGGATGCCATGCGAACACTGAATATACCTGTTACACTTAGTTCCGATGCCCACAAACCCGAAGAAGTAGACGCTGACTTCGAACAGACCGCCGTTGTTCTGATGAATTGCGGATATGAAGAAGTACGCGTATTACTGAACAATCAGTGGACAGATGTCACATTCGATGAAAATGGCCTGCACCTTTGAGCATAAAGTCTGATATACATTTCAACAGCGGCGATTATGTATTATAATATCGGTCATATCATCCTAGAGCTACAGACCTTTCTTCGAAATAAGGATGCTACCCCGCACTTGGACCAGAGCTGGGCGAATAAAATAGGACAACTTTTCTCATTGTTGACCATTGATATCCCTATTATGTTGATGCTTTCCGTTTTTATCGGTGCATTGGAACAATCCGGGCTAATCCATATCGATGAGCATAAGTTAAAGGCAATGATGGAAAGCTACCCTCTATGGCAAATCGTATTATTGACCGTGGCCATTATGCCATTAGTGGAAGAAATTGTGTTTCGCTTATGGCTGAAACCGCACCGACATTATATAATGTTCTTTTTTCTGACGCTAAGTATTGCACTTTTATGGGTTATTGTTCGGTCAAATCCCTTTGAGATCAAGTCAATTCCATGGATAGTTGCGCTACCCTCTCTCCTACTTTTGGGGATTGGGTTCGTAATGATGGAAAAGGTCGGGCCACATTTAGAAAAATTATGGACCAGAAGGTTCGGTTTTTTAGTCGGTTTTTCCATTATTCTATTTGGCTTTGTGCATCTTGGTAATTATACGTTGACGACAGAAATAATCTTGTTCAGTCCCATAATTATTTTGCCCCAGATCGTTATTGGTTTTTTTCTGACTTATCTCCGTGTCCGCTTTGGCTTGATTTGGGGATATTTTATGCATGCGCTTCACAATGGCCTTTTTCTCTCCATAGCCCTACTTGAGAAGGGATGATTTATCCCGGATCATACGTTGGAACTTCGTAACGAGGGTTTACATATCCATAGATCAGGGAGTTTTATTGGATTTAGCATAGCACCGCTATGGTGAATTCAAAAAACGTAGTGCAACGACCGGTTTGCAGCTATTTAGATCCGCAGTAGATTTTCAATGCATGATTCGGGTTAAATATGCTGGCCATCCGAAAGGCCCATGGTTTGGACAATGTTTTGCATAGGGCACTGTCGATGGGCATATTATTCGCGGGAGGAAGTGCTGGGTCGATATGCTGGTTTGAAGAAGGTCTATCCGATGCACGTCCCGTATCCATCTCAAAAGTTGCCTGTCTCGGTTTACTCAAAGGGAGTCATTGCCCACATTATAGCTCAGAGTCGGGACGTAGGCCCATGTACCTTTCTCATATTGAAAAAGGTCTATTGTTACCGGGCTATGCCTCGGATGATTTGGCAGGAATGTATTTTGAGAACGGCGTAGCCAAAGAGATCATCACTTTGGATGAGCAGCACCATGTCTATAGCGTGACCTACACTGATGGGATGGCAAAAGAAGAAAAATGGAAGGTACGCTAAAAAGTGACCGATGGGCTAGATGAGTATCTTTAGGTTATCCTATCCTTTTTTGTTTATTTCTTTTTTTTCTTCTTCTTTGGGCGATTATTCCACTCATCGATTTCTTTCATGACCGACTTCCAATCATTGGGATTGTCCTGAGAGAAATCCAAAGTTTCTTCATACTCATCTTTTTTGATGCTCATTACCTTGATACTCTTATCCAAGAAATCCTCTATTTTTTCCAATAGTGGTTTTTCTTCGGGACTGCAAAAAGAAACAGCAATACCCCTTTCCTTTGCCCTTCCTGTACGGCCAACACGGTGTACATAGTACTCTGTTTGTTCCGGCAAATCATAATTGACCACATAGGAAACTCCCGGGATGTCGATACCCCGTGCTCCGACATCGGTAGCTACCAATACCTTGACCTGGTCCTCTTTAAAATCCTGCAATGCTTTTATCCGCTCGCTCTGGGACTTATCACCATGGATAGCCACTGCGTTCAACGCTACCCTTTCCATGGCTTTCACCACACGTTCGGCCCTCACTTTGGTTCTGGTGAACACCAGTATTTTGGCATCTTCGTTTTCCTTTATCAATCGCTCCAGAAAGAAACGTTTATCATCCATATGGATATGCGCCACCGAATGATCTATATTTTTGGCTACGGGGTCTTTCGGAGATATCTGAATACGGATGGGCTTACTGACCAGACTGTAGGCAAGTTTTTTTATCTTCTCATCGATGGTCGCAGAGAAGAAAAGGGTCTGTCTCTTTTTGGGGATATAACGCAGCGCATCCTTTATATCGTCGATGAAGCCGAGGGCCAGCATATGATCGGCTTCATCAAGTATGAGTGTATTTACATGTCTAAGATGTATATACCCTTGACTGACCAAATCGAACATCCTTCCAGGTGTCGTGACCATGATGTCTATACCCTGCTCCAGTTTGGATATCTGAGATTCTTGTTCCACACCGCCATAAACGGTAAGGGCCTTTAGTTTGGTATACTTGCCTAAGCTTTGGAAGACTTCCGTGATCTGTAGCGCTAATTCCCGAGTAGGTACCATTACCAGACACTGTATCCCTTGAATATCTCTCTTCCTTTTGTTTTCTTCTAAATTATGCAGTACAGGAATAACAAAAGCCGCTGTCTTTCCCGTACCGGTCTGAGCGATACCCAGTACATCCTCATTTTTCAATATATGTGGAATGGCCTTGAACTGAATATCCGTAGGACGTTTAAAATCCAACTCTTCCAGACTCCGCTTGATAGCAGGCGATATACGATAATCTTTATATTTCATAATCAGGGGATGATAACTTTGTGGAGGAGTTTTGCAAAATTACGTTTATTAAAGGACTTCACAATACTCTGAATCAAAATTGTCACAATAACGTTTAACTTATATCCAAGAAAAAATAAAATGGGAAACCTCATAGGCAATGGCCATGGGGAAAAATCCGTACAATGTTAAACCGTTACCGGTAGACTTGTCATTAGGGGCTTTAGAAAATAGTGGCACTTAAGTCAACAAATCAACTTGTCCCAAATCAATTGCGTTTAGGTATAACTTGACCTAACGGTTCATTTTTATAATGTCTGAGCCACCATAGTACCTCTCCTATTCCCATAAGCTAGGGGTTGGAGTACTTTTTATCTTTGATTATGAGAAGTTCCATATCGAATAATAGGTGCATTTTTTTGAAGATGTCACCAACAATAGCCATAACCTCTTCAGGAGAGATGGAAAGTGAGTTTGCTATGTAATTTTCACATTTCCCATTGGCACGCAAACGCAATGCTTTCCTGGCCTTTGCGGAAAGAAAGGCTTTGGGTAGTTTATCAAATGTTACCTCTAGCCTTTGGGCCATATCGGCACTTATACGTACCCTCCCCTGAATCATGTTATCCAAAGATTCGATCAAGCGCTCAGGGTTGATATCATTGGCGATATAGGCATCTGCCCCAGCTTCTAATGCCTGATGAATTGTTCTGCTTTCCCCTTTCAGTGTAACCAACATTAGATATAATGATGGGAATTCTCTTTTGATAGCTCTAATAAATCCTATCATTTCCACACCTGCCCTGTCGGTATTCATTAGCATTACTTTTGGCAGATTCTTCGTCACATAATCCGGTATACCTTCACAATTAGGATATGATCCGATGACCTTATACTTTCGTGAATAATTGAGAACCACTTCAAAGCCTTCCCGAACAAGGGTATTATCCTCTATTATGATAACTTCAACCTTATCTTTCATACAGTATGCCACAAGTTAAACCCGAATCATGCATTTGTTTACTATTTTGTTGATTTTCGAGGGCTTTCATAAAACGTAAGTTCATGGATGCCCATAAAAATCGATTCAACATCGATAAAAATAATTTGTTAATCCCATTTGAGAAAACAGACAAAGCATCGGTAAACGTAAGTTCACTGATTTCGTAAAAGACAACCTTCAATTTACCCATCGATTGAGAAATAAACTTCCTCAGTCGGTAAAATGAAGCTGCTTTTTTGAATCCACCATAGCGGTACTCCCCGAAAGCCATGAATTCCTGCCGATCTATTGAAATTTTAAGCCCTTGTGCATAATCCATGTCAAAAAATGGGCTTGTCATGGAATTGAAAACAAATGGTTATTTCGATATCCTTTATCCTAACTGTTATCAACATTACTATCCTTGAAACAAACTCGGAAATGTCATTAAGAGATTGTTTTGAGGGGTATCATTTGCTGTTACATCTACCTGTTGACTTCCAGAATTTGCAGGGGAATGACGTTCATCTCCTGCTTTTACTTTCTATATCTTGTTCATTTCTTAAAAGCTTTTTTAAATGCATAGGTCAATCATGTGTTATATATACAAAAAGTACCTGTTCACTACTCGATGTTCAGCTAGGTGCAATTCCTTATCAAGAAAAAGTTCATCCATTCCATACAATACATGTTGGCTTCCGGAATAATCAGATCATAGGCAGCTCATTAACTGAGGCCTTGCCATAAATCATATAGAAGTTTGAGTGGGTCCAATACAGAATTCTCGGAATACCTTGTGTCAAATACCTGATTTCAAATCTGCTATTACCTATTCTGACTACAGAATCATCGACAAGGATAGCAGTGCTGTCTGCAAAATTTTATCGAAATCCTGAACTTAAAAGATTACATACAGCAATGAGCATAACGGGGAAAGTATTCAACTTGAGATATATAATGTACCTACAAATTCCATGTGACCCTATAAAAGCAAAGCCCCTCCTCATGACGATAAAAGATACATGTCAAAGCAGACACGAAGTGACAGGTATTATCTTATATCATACCACATCCCAAAGGACTAATTCACAGTAAGGTAGAATTTCCCTTTACGGGAATTGGTCAGCATTAACTACATGCCATAAATAATATCAAATTTAAATATAATTTTACTACTTATTATATTAATTATTGCGGCAACATTACATACGCATTGAAACATAGCATTAAAGAATATACATCATGAATACGATCATCGAAATCAGGGGATTGTATTGACATTATTTTAGGATTTGTTGTTGTTTATTTTGAGTGAGGTATCAATCGGAAAAAAGCTGCGCTATCTGTTCCCTGCTGAAGGATTACCTATAGCCATGAGCATGATGGAAAATTGCCCCATATTTGCAAGTTCACTGTGACTATTAGAAATCAACACTGTCCACGTAAAAACCGCATGTATCCATGTCACTACAAGACATGAAAAAGGATTTGAGGGTTCCCTCCGACCATAAAAGGCAAACACTTTAACCCGGATCAGGCGTTGGAACTTCGTAACGAGGGTTTAAATATCAATACATCAGGGAGTTTTATTGGATTTAGCATAGCACCGCTATGGTGAATCCAATAAACGTAGTGCAACGACCGGTTTGCAGCTATTTAGAGACTGTTTTGAAGATATTATTTTAGAATTTGTTATCACTTATTTTGGATAGGACCGAGCGTTAAAATAACGCCCCGAGGGCATTATCAGTGAAGGGGCCGATCTGCCGCGTGAGCCATTGACAAAAATAGCCTATCGCGCTAGCTAGCGGAAATTTCAACGAAATTAGGCACCAAAAGAAGTACGTAAGAAAGAAAAAGATACATTTCGAAACAGTGTCTCAGTGAAATCGATAAAACAATCAGAGGCAACCCTTTGTTCTAAGGCTATCATTTTCATAATGGAGATGCTCTCTTAAAACTAAAACACTATTTATCTGCGATTGTCACTTATTCTTCATGCTTGGATATAGATTCAACCAGTATGGATGCTTTCACAAAAGAGGGTTTGACCTTCATCATCCCGAGGATTTCGTCAAGGCTATTGAGAATTTCAATATGGCCATCATCCTTTATGAAGCATGCGGATGCTTATCCTGCAAAAAGTAGATAATAGTAAGGCAGCTTCCAACGATAAGGTAAGAGCTTGTCCGGACTGGGAAGAGGCCAATGATCTAGGATTTTATAAAGATTTTTCTAACTTGCACAAATTTTACCAATAAGTTAGTGTTCATTTACTAATTTAGGCTTTCAATCAACATTAAAAAATTATGGACAATAGAAAATACCTGCCTTTCATACTTATCGGTGTTATCGTTATCGTCATTCTTTTTGCTTTCTCTTCAAGTATATTCTATACAGTGGATGCGGGGCATAAGGCCATCGTCTTCTATAAGTTTGCGAATGGTTTGGATAAGGAGAATGTGATCGGACAGGGCCTACGTACCAAAGCCCCATGGAACGATGTGTATATTTATGATGTACGGGAAAAAACGAAGGATGAAGGTATGGATGTATTGGATAAGAATGGACTTTCTATTAACGTGGATGTCACTGTACGTTTTCATCCCGTGTACGAACGCATTGGTTACTTGCATGAAAATTTTGGCCGTAGTTATGATAACAACCTGGTAATCCCTGAGGTACGCTCTTCGGTAAGACAGGTTATGGGCAGGTACTCCGCCGAGGAAATCTACTCTACCAAAAGAGCGCAAGTGGAGACCTCCATCAAATCCGAAACGGAAAAAGTATTGAGTGAGAACAACATCATTATGAAAACTTTATTGATACGCTCTATCAACCTGCCTCCACAGATCAAGAAAGCCATTGAGAACAAATTGGAGCAGGAACAAGAGGCTCTGGCCTATCAGTTTAGACTTCAAAAAGAAAAAAGTGAAGCAGAAAGAAAACGTATCGCTGCCGAAGGTGAAGCTGCCGCTAACAATATCGTAAATAGTAGCTTAAGCGATAAATTACTGAAAATGAGAGGAATAGAAGCCACTCTAGAGCTTTCCAAATCGGGTAATGCCAAAACAGTCATTATCGGTAGTGGCGGAGGTGGGCTTCCGCTTATTCTTGGAAATAACTAAAAAAACAAGGCATACTCAGCGAATTATTTTATTTAAGGCAATTTTTAACTATTTTCGCTGGCAATTCATCAAGGACCATTTTATACCTAAACATTCATAAAACGTATGTCAAAAACGGCTGAACTTAAGATTGACGGCAACACCTACGAATTACCAATCATCGAGGGGACTGAACAGGAACAAGCGATAGATATTGCGAAACTTAGAGGACAGAGCGGTATTGTTACCATAGACCCTGGGTTTAAAAATACGGGTTCTACCAAAAGTGCTATCACCTTCCTCGATGGCGAGAAAGGGATATTACGTTACAGGGGGTATTCTATCGAAGAGCTTGCAGAAAAATCCAGTTTTTTAGAAGTCGCCTATCTATTGATATATGGAGAGTTGCCCGAGAAAACGAAGTTAGAGAGTTTCGAGAATGACATCAGGGTGCATACTTTAGTCCATGAAGATTATAAGAAAATACTTGATGGGTTTCCATCCAATGCCCATCCTATGGGAGTACTTTCCTCTTTGGTCTGCTCTCTGACCGCTTTTTATCCGGAGTCACTCGACCCGAATCGATCTATGGAACAGGTAGACCTCAGCATCATTAGAATGTTGGCCAAAGTGCCTACCTTCGCCGCTTGGGCCTATAAAAACGAAGTGGGACATCCCGTCAATTACCCTGACAATAAGCTGGACTATTGTTCCAATTTTCTGAAGATGATGTTTGCACTTCCCGCTGTAAATTATGATGTTGACCCCGTGGTATCCAGTGCTTTGAACAAACTATTGATATTGCATGCCGACCATGAGCAGAACTGTTCTACTTCTACTGTCAGAATAGTAGGTTCCTCACATGCCAGCCTTTATGCTTCTATTTCGGGAGGTATCAATGCACTCTGGGGGCCACTTCACGGAGGAGCCAATCAGGCGGTAATCGAAATGTTGGAGAACATCAAAAAAGATGGAGGCGATACTGCCAAATGGATGGCCAAGGCAAAAGACAAATCCGACCCCTTCCGTTTAATGGGATTTGGGCATCGAGTATATAAAAACTTTGATCCAAGGGCAAAAATCATCAAAAAAGCAGCAGATGAAGTACTCAGTAAGCTAGGAGTTCAAGACCCTGTACTTGACATCGCCAAAGGACTGGAAGAAGTAGCACTGAACGATGACTATTTCGTGGAAAGAAAATTATACCCTAATGTAGACTTCTACTCTGGGATTATCTATCGCGCCCTAGGTATACCAGTAGATATGTTCACTGTCATGTTTGCTTTGGGCAGGCTTCCGGGCTGGATAGCTCAGTGGAAAGAAATGAGAGAGAACAACGAACCCATAGGTAGACCAAGGCAAATTTATACCGGGCATAATCTCAGGGATTATGTAGATATAGCCAAAAGATAAAAATGATATTCAAAGAAAGGTTGAACCATATTTATAGTTCAACCTTTTTATTATACTAATACAATTTCTTTATCCTCAAATTTAGTAATCATGAGTACTGCTGCTTTTGAAGATGCCATAAAAAAATCCAAAACGCTAGAAGAAAAGCCTTCCAATGAAGACCTGTTAAAGCTCTATGCTTATTATAAACAGGCTACCGAAGGAGATAACCAAGGGGAAAGGCCGACAGGATTCGATTT
The DNA here is from genome assembly GCA_947492745.1 of uncultured Cyclobacteriaceae bacterium. Lineage (GTDB taxonomy): Bacteria > Bacteroidota > Bacteroidia > Cytophagales > Cyclobacteriaceae > Aurantiphycus > Aurantiphycus algarum. Next base: position 69,219 of record CANLOE010000002.1, read on the forward strand.
TAAAGGCATTGCCAAGCATGACGCTTGGGCAAAAATAAAAGGTAAATCCAAGGAAGAGGCCATGCAAGCCTATGTCACTTTAGTAGAAGAGCTATTCTCAAGACAATAAGTTTATTTCTTCAAGTTTTCTTTGGACTACTCGGGCAAAGCAAGTCACCGATTTTCACAAATCAGTATCAAGAATCCCAATACTACCCATTCAATCTCAGACTTTGAGCATTTTTTACGAGCCAAATATCAGTTCAGATAGATTGTACCTCAGTGAAGAGGAATCGAAACACTGTATAAAAGTACTTCGACATGAGGTGGGAAATACTATTGAAATTATCAATGGAAAGGGGGCATGGTATGAAGCTAAAATCGTAAAGGCACATCCTAAAATCTGCGAATTTGAAATTCTTCAGCACAAACAAGAGAAGGATAGTAAGCATTACATTCATGTAGTAGTAGCGCCGACCAAAAATACCGATCGAATGGAGTGGTTTGTGGAGAAAGCTGTTGAATTAGGTGTAGACGAACTGAGCTTTATTTTATGTCAGCAGTCTGAACGTCGAGTGTTCAAAACCGAACGCATTCAGCGAAAGGCTATCAGTGCCATGAAGCAGTCTCTCAAACTTAGGCTCCCGAAAATCAACCCCTTAGTTCCGTTTACCGATTTTCTGGATAACTCCGTATCCTCCCCCATGGATAGATTCATAGCCTATGTCGATCAGGAAAACCCAAAGCTTCTTTTCCGGGAGGCCATACGAGAGCGCAACTATTGTGTACTCATAGGGCCCGAAGGAGACTTCTCTAAAGAAGAACTGCACATGGCAAAGGCACAAGGATTCGTCAAGGTAAGTCTGGGAAAAAGCAGACTCCGTACCGAAACGGCTGCCATGGCAGCTTGTCATATCCTTAATTTGATCAATGATTGAAGTTTTCATCAACCCTACGAACTATTCAATCCGTTTTTATTGTTTTTTTAAGTTTAAAACAATGCTAATCTTAGCTTTATTACCTTTCTTAGGTTTATGGTATTAAATTACATTTGGGCGGGTTTTTTGATTATCGCTTTTATTGTGGCCTTGATCAAGCTTTTGTTCACTCAAGATACAGCTGTTTTTTCAGCGATGCTTCAAGCCACCTTCGATATGTCGAAGACGGGATTTGAGTTGTCCATAGGGCTTACCGGGTTGATGGCCTTTTGGCTCGGAATTATGAAAATAGGAGAAAAGGGAGGCATGGTCACAGTAATGGCACGCTTGGTAGGACCTTTTTTTGCACGGTTATTTCCTGAGATACCAAGAGACCATCCTGCTATCGGATCGATGATAATGAACTTCTCTGCCAACCTGTTAGGTTTGGACAATGCCGCTACTCCACTAGGGCTAAAAGCCATGGATGAACTCCAGAGTATTAACGATCAGAAAGATACCGCAACAAATGCACAGATCATGTTTTTGGTGCTCAACACCTCTGGTCTGTCCATTATTCCACTTTCCATCATGCTGGACCGCTCTTTATTAGGTGCAAATAATCCCTCGGATGTTTTTATCCCTATATTATTGACCACTTTTTCTTCAACAGTAATAGGTATCATCGCAGTATCCATCTACCAGAAAATCAACCTCTTCGATAGGGTTATATTTGCGTATCTGGGAGGCCTTACCCTGTTTATGGGTTTGATCGTTCTTTACTTTTCGCGACTGTCTCCAGAAGAGGTGGAAGAGGTCTCTAAACTATCCAGTAGCGTTATCATATTTACGATTATCATTAGTTTCTTGGTGCTTGGACTCGTGAAAAAAATCAATATTTACGAAATTTTCATAGAAGGGGCCAAGGGAGGTTTTGAAATTGCGATTAAAATCGTACCTTACCTTATCGCCATTTTAGTAGCTATAGGAGTATTCCGAGCCTCGGGAGCTATGGATTTAGTGATTCAGGCAATCGTATTTTTACTGGAAAGCATTCATATCAATACGGATTTTGTTCCTGCCCTACCTACTGCTTTGATGAAGCCACTCAGTGGCAGTGGCGCTAGAGGTATGATGATAGAGGTCATCAAGGCACAGGAAGAAGCCGGTGGAGCAGATTCTTTTGTAGGAAGAATGGCCAGCATGTTCAGAGGAGCAACAGAAACCACTTTCTATATCATCGCCGTTTATTTTGGGGCGGTCAATATCAGGAAAACCCGGTATGCAATAACCGTTGGGTTGATAGCTGATCTAGCAGGTATTATTACCGCCATTTTCGTCGGCTATCTTTTTTTTCATTAATAGAGCTGATTGCCATTCATTTTTATTGATTCTTCGAATTAAGTAGTATATTTATTAAGTGCTTTAATTTTTTAATATTATGTCATCCAAAAAACCAGATATTCACAAAACAATTTACGACAGTGCAAAAAGTCATTTTTTAGGAAACTTCCCTGACAATCTGCCCATAGAACAAGCCTATGTTCATATTGGTATGTTTTTAGGATGGATTATTCAAAATGACCTTTATTCGGAATACTTTGAAGAAGAAGCCGAAATACAGATTTTCAGGTTTAAAAGAAGGGAGATTTCCTGTACTATACTCAGCGAAATCTGGGATGGGTACTTGGGCCACGAGCTTTTTAACAAGAGAGGTAATATGTTTACCTATTATTATTATGGAGGTGGCCTTTATCGTAATGATTATGATGAGCTATTGGTAAAAAAGCTTCCCTCTATCTATCATGTCAACGATAGTTGGGAAAATTTCGATAAGATAGCCCTTAGGATAGATATGCGCTTTCAGGATTGGAAAAAGCTCATCAGTTGATACTGATTCCATTGAACTTTTCTGTACTGTAATCACTCTTCCCGGAAAGAACACCTTTGAAAGTTGCAGATAGTATCTTTTCCCATATCCCGAGAGTGTTAAACACTCAAGTGTCCTTTTCGAGTAGATTTTATTTTTTTTGACTGAAATTATTATCCCTTAAGTTATGTATTTTCCAACTATTCCGTTGATTTCCATAGGTGTTCATAAAACGGTTTTCGCTGATTCCATTTGAGGAAACAGACAAAGCATTTGTAAATAATTTTTACCATCCCATAAAAGGCAATATTTTTATCGTCAAACGGTAGTTTGATGACTCTCTTAAAGGACAAATAAAGCATCGTTAATCTTCGTTTTTTTTCATTTCAGGTCTATTTTTCCAGTAGAACTGTGGTGAATCTTCGATTTGACTAATCATATCGATTGATTTAGTTCGCTCATTGGATTGATTTTTAATGGTGTTCATGAACCTGCGGTGTCAAAGGCATTCACAGGATCTTCGGTTTGCGCTTTCTACTACGGAATAAACGGTTTCAAATCAGTGAAATGTACATGTTTTGAATCAACTGTGCGATGCTACACTGAATGCAAGAAAATCCACAGATTTATCACATTTTAGGTCTTCACCAGCTCCAATGCATAATTCAGGTACATCCCATTATCGAAGTAATGCTAAATTTCATAATCCCAGATCATGCATTAGCCCTTCTATTGCAGTCTTAAATAGCTGTAAATCAGTAAATTGAATGCGTTTTTCGAATTCACCGTAGCGGTGCTATGCTGAACCTGATAAAACGCCCTGATTTATTGCTTTTTAAACCCTCATAACTAAGCTCTAACGCATATCCAGGATAATCTACATGAATCCAATATCGGACGAACAGAAAAATACTGCTTCACTCATGGCAAAAAGGAGGGTATTCTTTTGAAAGCTCAAAGAAAGATGGGATAACAGTACTGGCATAGCCACAGGCCGAATTAAAGAGTACACATATGCCCAGTTTCTCTTTTCGGTCAAAGGCTATCTGCCCTTTATAATCGTTGACATATCCTCCATGGTATATCAGTTGACGATTCTCAAATTCGATGACCCTCCAACCTAAGGCGTAATTGGAATCCTTCACTCCCTCCCATCGATTATAAGAAGTTCTTTCATGTTGTGTACTTGTCTGTGGGGCAAAGATATAATCAAGACTACCTTCTGCGATTATCCATGGGTAGTTACCCATAAGCAGTTTTAGCCATTGGCCCATATCCTCAATAGAAGCATTAATACCACCTGCGGACTTTGTATTGTAATATCTCTTGGTAATTGCTCTACGTAGATAGGAGCCTTTTCTATAATTGAAGCGATGTGGGAAAGCAACATTGGCAGCGGTTACGATGTCGTAATAGTTGGCAGAGGCCTGTTCCATGCCCAAGGGGTCGAACAGCTCTCTTTTCAAAATGGTCTCAAAACTATCCTGTCCTTCTGAAGCACTGCTTTCAATGATTTTCTCAATGGCAGCGAATGCAGCGTTCTGATAATTGTACTGACTACCGACCGCAGAAACCAGTGGCACATCAGAGAGCTGCTCCAGTATTCCTTCCAAGGGCATATCGCTCTCTATCAAATTGGAATAAGCTTGTCTGGGCAAGCCGGTCGTATGGGAAAGTAGATTTTTTATCTTTAGAGCAGGGCCTTCGCTTAATGGCATACCGAGTTGATACTGAGGTAAACATTCGCTAACAGTATCCTCCCAGTCAAAATGACCTCTATTAACGAAGATACCGGTCAGTATCGATGAAAACCCCTTTGAAAGGCTGGCAATACGAAATAAGGATTTGGTATCTATAGTTTCTTCTTTCGCAGCATCGCGTACCCCAAAACCCTTGGCATAGACAATGGATTTGTCTTTTACAATAACAACGGCCGCCCCTAAACAATCATAGCGATCAAAACTATCTTCAAAATGCTTTTCGAAAGCCGAAACCAATGGAATCATTGTCTTTACCTCCGAAGATATAGGCCTTTTCAGTAAGGGTCTTGATAATGGTGCTTCATTACCCAACTCACAGGATATGAAAAGTATAATCAATAAAATCACTGTCAGCACTTTTCTTCGCATTCTTTCCACTTTTCACTAAATTGAATCTACCGTAGCTGTACTACACTGAATCCAGTAGATCGAAGATGTATTTTATTTTAAGCCTTCATCACGAAGCTCTGATACACAATTCAGATTAACACCTCAGTGACAGCAGTACTGTCACTGAGATTCGTCCACGGTATCACCACCTCTATTGGTCGGTTCAATACCGGCTGACCATCAAATATACAAAAAACTCACCTACAGTACATTACAAGAACATCTCCTTTACAGTAACAGTACGTACTATAATCATCATACGACGGCTTGTCCGGTCGAGTAGTACGACCCGCTTATCCTTTACGGAATTTATCCTTTAGCTTTGCAAGACTTGCCTGCAAATCTTCAGGCCCGCCACTACGCTTTTTACCTTGGCTACCTTCCTTCGATCGGTTACGTTTCTCTTTCCCTTTTGATGGCTTCGGTTTATCTCCAAATGGGTCGCTCTTCAGTGAAAGTGCTATTCTTTTTCGGGGCAAATCAATTTCAATAACGGTAGCTTGTACTTTTTGTTGTACACTAAGTATTTCTGCGGGGTTCTGCACGAACTTATCTGACATATGACTGATATGAACCAGACCATCTTGATGTACGCCGACGTCCACAAATGCTCCAAAGTTGGTAATATTGGTCACTACGCCAGGAAGCTTCATACCGACCTTTAGGTCTTCCATATGATTGACACCATCCTGAAAAGTGAAGTATTCGAAGCGTTCCCTAGGGTCTCTGCCCGGTTTGTCCAGCTCCGTCATGATATCGCTCAATGTAGGTAGGCCCACCTGTTCGGATACATAGCTCTTCAAGGACACCTTACTACGTAGAGAAGCGTTTTTGATCAGGTCTTCTACAGAGGTACTCAAGTCCTGCGCCATCTTCTCTACGATATGGTAGCTTTCAGGATGTACCGATGAGGTGTCCAAAGGATTTGCGGCATCTCCTATCCGTAAAAACCCAGCAGCTTGCTCAAAAGCTTTGGCACCTAAACGTGATACTGATTTCAGTGCTTCTCTATTCTTGAAAGGACCGTGTTCATTTCTATAGTCCACAATACCTTTGGCCAATTGTGGTCCTAGACCGGATACATAGGAAAGCAATTCCTTGCTCGCTGTATTTACCTCTACTCCCACCGAGTTGACACAACTCATGACCACATCATCCAATCCTTTTTTCAAGGCACTTTGATCTACATCATGCTGGTATTGTCCTACACCGATGGACTTGGGGTCGATTTTCACCAGCTCGGCCAAAGGATCCATTAGCCTTCTTCCGATGGAGACCGCTCCACGGACCGTAATATCTTCATCGGGAAACTCTTCTCTAGCCACTGTCGAAGCAGAATAAATAGATGCCCCACTCTCATTGACCATAACGGTGATGATGCCCTTGTCGAGTCCTAGGCTCTTCACAAAAGCTTCCGTTTCCCTACCGGCCGTACCATTTCCGATAGCAATGGCCTCAATACCAAATTTTTCACAAAGCCCTTTGATGGTCATGCCTGCCTCTGCTTGTCGTTTCTGAGGTTCATTGGGATAGATAGCTTCGAAGTGCAGTAGTTTACCTTGCTTATCAAGACAGACCAATTTACACCCCGTTCTGAAGCCTGGATCAATGGCCATTGTTACCTTCTGTCCGAGAGGAGCTGCCAATAATAATTGTTTCAGATTATCGGCAAATACCTTGATAGCCTCCTCGTCTGCACCATTTTTAGTACTTAGACGGGTCTCGGTTTCCATAGATGGTCTTAACAAGCGTTTGTAGCTATCTTTAATAGCTAACTTTACCTGTTCAGAAGCTGCATTACTGTCGGTGATGAATTGATTTTCCAAAAGATATACCGCTTCATCTTCGTCCGGAAGTAGGTCCAGCATAAGGAACATTTCTTTTTCACCCCTGCGCATGGCCAATACACGGTGGGAAGGAGCATCTTTAATGGGTTCTTCCCATTCAAAATAATCCTTGTACTTTTGTGCTTCGGTTTCCTTACCGCTGATTACTTTGGATTTGAGTACGGCTTTCTGGAAAAACAGTTCCCGGATTTTACCACGTGCTTCCTGATGTTCGTTCACCCACTCCGCTATGATATCACGAGCGCCCTGTAGTGCTTCTTCTTCTTTGGCAACTCCTTTTTCTTCATCGATAAACTGACGGGCTTCACTCTCTACATCAGTATTCTTTTGCTCAAAGAGCAAAGTTGCCAAAGGTTCCAGTCCTTTCTCTCTCGCCATAGAAGCTCTTGTTTTTCGCTTCGGCTTATAAGGAAGGTACAAATCTTCCAGAAGTGCCATTGTCTCCGCTTCCTTGACGGCTTTTTCCAATTCCGGTGTTAGTTTTTCATGGGTCTCCAAAGATTTTAATATCGCCTCTCTTCTCTTATCCAGTTCACGTAGTTGTAGGATTCTATCCCGAATATCAGTGATGGCCACTTCATCCAAACTTCCTGTCATCTCCTTTCTATACCTCGAAATAAAGGGTACTGTTCCCCCCGCATCCAATAATTCTACCGCAGCTTTGACCTGCTCTAGTTTGAGGCCAAGCTCTTTGGTTATTTTACCGATATTCAACTGATCCATTATAAATCCTTTCTTTTAGAATAAAACTAATCGTCGCACAACTCACATACGATGTCATCAACACCACTAAACTACTAGGGCAACGCCCCTCCTTCACATAGGTAAGGTAATCTCGTGAAGTAAAGATGGCGACAAAAATAGGAAAAGCATCGAAAGTTTGTAGAGCGTGGTCCCAAGAAATTTCAATTGAAGTGAACTTTACCCATATATGTTCCGTATTGAAAGAAACAGTAGCGTTCAAGTTGCCCTTTGATGAGTGGATTTCTATAACAATTCAATAGAAAGATAATGTAAGCATTGCAATACAAAACCATAATTACCCTATTATCAATCACTTAATCAGAACAACTCAAATGCATTATTTAAAATGCAAAGCTACTACAGCGGTAAGTAATTTAAGATGGAAATGGTAAGTCCAATGCTACTTTAATGCTTCATGGCTTTCTTATAATGCTATGGTCCGGTGGTACCGCTCTTTTTCTTGAACGCTAATAACTCAAGTATATTTATTTACTGTTATCAAAGATAATGAAAAAAGAATTTAGAGGTTTTGCCATAATAGCAGTTATATTCGCTGTACTTTATTTTACCGGAACGCACACTACAGTAGCTGCTTTCGCCCAGCGTTTGGTACTCCATACAGGACTTATATCACCGGACATCAGCGCTATTATCAATCCCGAAGAAGCTGATTTCAATCTTGAACTGATGGATATGGAGGGCAATATCAGTCGACTATCCGACCATAAGGGTAAATTGATATTTTTGAATGAATGGGCCACATGGTGTCCTCCCTGCATTGCTGAAATGCCCAGTATACAGAATTTATACAATAAGGTAAAGGGTAATCCGAATATCGTCTTTGTCATGTTATCTATGGATGACACGAACGATAAACCAAGGAAATTCATACAAAAGAAAAAATACACCTTCCCCGTTTATATGGCGTCGGGCCGTATCCCAAAAGTATTTCGCAGCCGTTCAATACCTACTACTTTCGTTATATCTCCTGAAGGTAAAATCATTTCCAAGAAAGTGGGTATGGCCAAATATAACAGTAAGCGATTCATCAATTATATCGAAAAACATGCACTTACAGAAGAAAGTGCCACTGTAATAAAGTAAGCACTCACTGCCTCTTCCTTCTCAAAAGACTTCCGCCTGTTCTTTTAACCTTAGCTATAGGTTACATTGAAGATTATACACTGATCTTGAGCAGGACTGAGCGTAGAGATAATTTCCTTGAAGATTTAGCCGGTAAAAGGGCCAGTCTATTGCGTAAGAAATTGACAAGGATGGCAGTGCCGCTACCAGTGGAAACCTCTACGACACTGCCCTCTGGAAGATCATTTAGCAATGAGACTGATAGAGAGGGCATTCAAATTTGAGACAAATTTGTACCCGAGAATCCCACACGACCATTGAATCCGGTATCAAAACCGTCGCTATCCCTTTTCCGGTAATACAACAGTATACTGCGCTCGAAAAACTTCTTTTGCAGCCAATGATTGCATACCCTCCTTTTCTGTGATATTACCTGTACTGTTTACATCGTCCGTTATCCCTAACCATGGTTCTAGGCAGACAAAAGGAGCTCCTGGCTTTGCCCATATGCCCAAATAATCAAAATCATCAAACCGTATGGAAATTTTCTGATGGGTATGACTGTTATGAAGACTGACCAGTTTTGACTTCAGGTTTTTGAAAATCAGTGCATCTTCATCGAATAGTGTCTTGGTCAGTGGTAGCTTTTTGGTATTGTCCAGTACTAACTTAGTGTCACCTGTAGTCAAGCCTTCTTTCGATATGGGATAAGTAGCCGCATGTTCCTCTTCTTCGAATTCAATGAAATAATCTTCATATTCTTCATTGCTATCCCAAGGGCATCGAAAAGCCGGATGTCCCCCCAGAGAAAAGAGCATCTCCCCTTCTCCTAGGTTTTCCACCCGATGGAGAACTTCCAATTGTCCGCCCTTCAGTTGAAAAACAATACTGAAAAGGAAGCGAAAAGGGTACTGTTTCAATGACTCCTCACTATAGCTCAGTTGTAGTTCCAGCTTATCTTTGCTGAAAGAAACCACCCGAAGTTGCTCGTTGTTTCTTACAAGCCCATGTTTGGGTAAGGTATAAGACTGATCTTGATAGTGATAGGTTTGGTTTTTCAAGGTGCCGATGATAGGGAATAAAACAGGTGCGGAACTGCCCCATACTTCGGGTAGGGCCTGCCATATATACTCCCTATCCGTTGCCTTTGATTTTATACTACATATTTCAGCGCCCTTTTGCGCTATAGAAATACTTAAACTCTCGTTTTCAATGGTATGTATCATTTTTCTCTATTCATGTATTTTACTCTTGATATAAAACTAAGCAAAGTATGCTTATCTATCCCCTTCATACCTTACTAAGGTGATAGGGTTGCTCTAAAGCATATCAAGACCGTGATGAGAAAGTAATGTTTCTTGCGCTGTGAGTTCATGATAGACCGTCCATCGTCATGCCCGGCAAAAAACATAGCAAGGAGGTCAAGTATATCTATCTTTCCATTGTGACATTGTTATTAGGATTTAACCCAAAATGATGAATAGAGAACCTATTCCGCGCGTAAATAGCTTCATACCGGAAGCTTTGCCCACCGGTCTTCATTCACCATAGCAGTGCTATGCCGAACGAATCCAAATGGCCGGTATTTTGCTATTTATACAAATTTAGGTTTTAAATGTCGTATAAGATTCCGCTGGTCATTTTGTTTCAATCAAGGCGATAACCGCAGGGATAGCAGCGCTATCCCGAGGATTGTCAACGCAGAGTGAAGCAAAATGAACAGGAAGATAGGCGATAGTTGAAAGCTAAGTTTGTATTATACGCTCATCACGATTTCTATCGATCAATCTGGGTTTAACTTACGCTGCGCCAGTAACCTATGATAGTCTCTGAAAATGTTCAGTATCTTTGAGTTGACGGCTAACATTTTTTTGATAAATTACAGTCAGATCCTTCGCAAATAGGTTTCTATGAAGAATATTGTATTTTCCGGCTCTTATGATAGACAAAATCCATACTTTTTTACTTCGTTTTGGTCTATATACTTTTTTTGTATGGATGGCCTTAAGGCTTTTCTTTGCGGGTAGATTAAAATCGAGTGTTGAAATAGTATCAGCTCTTGCTATCCATACCCCACTGAAATACAATTGTCAAGTACATACTATTTTTCATACAAATACGATTTCCTTCGACCATTAACTATTAACTTTCGATGACCACATTTCACTACCTATCCGATCGAGTTACGAAATTACTGATGACTATCCTCCGGCACTTACTTTTCCTCAGCAGGAAAGCACCTGTCCTATGGGTATTACTACTTTGCTGTCTGTGTAGTTTTTCGAAGGCGCAACAAAAAATAGCAACTTACGAGTTGGCCAATCCGGAAATCCGCCGCTCGGAGTTTGACAATGCGATGGTCTTTCGTGAACTGGCACACCCTAGCCTTCGCTATAATGGTCAAGAGCACTTCACTTTTTTCGATGCTCAAGGAAATGTTATTTTTCCCAGTAAGCTTTGTCATGGTCCCTCCTGCCCTGATGGCCGCGTTTTGGAACAGGACATCTCCGTCGCTGCGGATGTCCCGCAAAAAAACGAGTTGGGATACCCTATGGGTTTTTCTCTTCGTTATGATCAAATCAAGGTGGGAAATTACGTAGTACAGGTACGGGACTCCACAGAAAAAGTGCTGCATACAAGGGAGTTCAGAATAGTCAACGATGAACCGGAGAACTTGGCGCTTCACTTTCAAAATGCCCAAGGGGGCCACAAAGTAGACACACTGTTCGTATCCAAGGGACAGGCCTGGAACGGTTTGAAGGTAAAGCTCAACGGTGACTACATCAATCAGCTTTTTCGGACAGTCTCCATACAAGGTCTCGCCATGAGACAGGATCTCAACGAGCTTTCGGTATATTACTATGATGAACTTTGGGACTCCGATAGGTCCAAGACCTTGAGGCTAGGCCCCTCCTCCATTGTGTTTACAAGACAAGCTGCTGTACTCCCCACCTCAAAGCCCATATTCCTCACAGCACCTAGACCCGAGATACTGGGCAGTGCGTTAGAATTTCAAGTAGAAGAAGGACAGTCGAAGAAAAAAGTCACACTACAAGCGGCCAATCTGTACAAAAACGCCAAGATTTTACTCAAAAACACTTCAACTTCACCGAACTTTCTCAAAAGTGCAGGCTGGAGGACAGGTAAAATTGACGAAATCGAAGGTACTGTCTCTTTTGACGTTATCTTTGAACCCGTCCGCAATGATTTCGGTTCTTTCTTAATAGCCCTACAAAATGAGGATGGAAAGATCAGTGGTACAAAAACCATTCGTTTTTCCAAAAAATCCACTTCTGTCAAAACGGCTCCTCTTGAGCCTAGAAAGCCATTGGTATCGGGCATGCGTAACCAACTCCGGTTCGTCAGACTGAATGGCCCACTTTTGAACACAGAAGAAAATCAGCAGTATACTTTGAGATTTGATAATTTCGACCCTATTCCAATAGTGGGAAAGAGAGAAACGGCCAATTCCTTTATCGCCTCGGTACTGTTCCCGGAGAACCTACCCTCGGGTACTCTTCGGTTCGAACTGGAAAATAATGGTAGGCTCTGGCATGGAGAAATTAAAGGAATCAGAAAGAAACCTAGGTTAAAAACCGGCCCTCGTACTATATTCAAAGGTGGAACGACTATGATCTCAATAGATAATGCCAAGGATGTCCTCCTTCAATTAGAAAAGCCCTCTGCTTCCATTAGTCTCTCACAGCCCGAAAACAATTCACTGAAAACATTTACACTCAAAGTCGATGAACGGTGTGAAGACTTTGTATTGGTCGTCAAACTGCTTGATCATGATATAGAACGAATAGCCATCAAAACAGTTCACTACCCTACTCCGGCTTCCCTAAAGCCAAAGGACATTGTCAATACCAATAATCTCCTCAAGGGCAATACCATTGTCCTTGACCATAAGCGGGAACAATTACGACTGCATATCCCTACAAATCACTCTAAAATTACCCCTGAGTCCAAGTTCTATGCACAGTTGTACAAAAAGAACGGCACCCCCATAGGAAGTAAACGTGCTTTTTTACCTGATAATAAAAACCAACTGAGTACTACGCTGAATACCCAAATCGGACTGAACCCAGGAGAGGAGTTCGATATACTTGTAACGAATCCAAACGATGACTCCAAGACGTACCGAGGCTATATCAAAAGGCGGGAACTGGATAAATGGATTATTACCGCTGGGCTATCTGCCATTGATTATCGCTTTAAGGACAGCGACCAAAATGAAAATCAGGCAAAAGTGCTGGATGGCATCAATTTTGGATTTTACTACATGCCGGAAAATTTTGAGAACCCCAATACGCGCTTTATAGGTTATGGTATGAATGCCATTCTTGTCGGAGAAGGTGATCAGATCGAAATTCGATTAGCGGGTTCCGTACTATTACTGGAAAAAATCGTATTTGGACTTAGTTATGGGGCTGGAGGTGCTGGCTTTCTAGCGGGTGTCAATATAGAACTCGCAGACTTTTCTTCACTTCTGGGACGTTAACTTTGGTAATACTGAACTGTCTTAATAACAGGTAGTGACAAATAAGGTCTATCAGTAGGCATTTTTTGCAGATTATCCGATAATGATACTACTTCAAAGGAGATACTGTCTTTTATTTTTAAGAAAAATCAATAGACAAAGATAGCAGCACTACCTGCGAATCGTCAAAGACATTAGATACCAAAATCACATACAGCAATGAGTATGACATAGAAAGTAAAAGCCTGAGATAAATACCGTTCTCTTACAAATTCGATGTGTTCATTTAAAATCGGTACTATACACATGCCCACTACCATTTCATAAAAAAGCATGAACAAAGAGTTTGGGGGTTCCTTCCGAACATAAAAGATACTAGTATTTCCCAAGAGAAAACATTAAACCCAAAATGTCCATTAGAAAATCTATTCCGGACTTAACTGGCTTCAAATCAGTAAATGAATGCGTTTTTTGAATTCACCGTAGCGGTGCTACGCTGAATCCAAGAAAACGCCCTGATGTATTGCCATTTAAGTCCTCATGACGAAGTTCCAACGAACATTCTGGGTTAAACCTGGGGCATGCATTGGAAAATCCACTGCGACCTTAAATAACTAAAAATCAGTCGTTACACTAAGTTTTTTGAATTCACCATAGCGGTGCTATGCCAAATCCAATAAAAACCCCGTATTTATTGCTATTTAACCTAAAATAATCAATATTTTTCCTATTACGAGCATAAATTACTTCAAAATCAGCGGTTTTACGCTGCGCAGGTTTTACACCTTAACCATCAATTGGGCCTCCTCACCTAAACCGCTGATTTTATTGCACGTTATGCCCTCATCACGAAATCCTGTTGATCAATTTGGGTTTAAACCCTCGTTACGAAGTTCCAACGCATAATCCGGGTTAAAAAGATACTTTTAAAAAAAGTCTTTTGGCCTGTCCGTAAGGATAACAGCAAACATGCGATTGGTTCGACAGTCTATTCAACTCAAGAGAACATCAATTAGATCCACGTTATAAAATAGCTCAAATACCACTATCCCAGCTACTCATCTGTTGGTAAAGACTTCTTTTAGCCCAAATTCTTCATTGGCACTTCCAATACACTACCTAATAAACTTCAGATCAGTGAAGCGAACGCGTCTTTAGAATTAGTCATAGCGGTAAAACGCTGAATCCAAGAAAAAACTCTGATTTATTGTATTTTAAGCCCTCTCAATGAAGCTCTAGCGCATAATTCGTGAAAGTTGAAGTGGCCTAAACGGCTCTTTTCCACTTCGGATATAGCTTTTTTCAACCTGACTTTGACTTTCTAATCGAGATGTAACCTTGACTATGCCACTCAAAAAGAGCTTCCTCAGCTTAATTTTTCGCTATAAAACAAAAAAAGAAGATACCCCGTTCTATAGAACAATCTCTCATAATTCTTTTAAGGAAAAAATCGTATTTCTTGAACCTAGCTATGGTCAGCATTGTTATTTATGTAAATAAAAAAGAAAAGAATTGGTTCTGATTTTTTAATACATAAAAAGCACCATTGTACCTTTTCGATAATTTAGAGATATTTTTATCAAATTCCGCCTCTGAGACCTCGATTGCCATACTTCTTATCTCTGCAGGCGATTTCTTTGTGTTCAGTATACAAATTTATTCATAACTACTTGTGATGACAGTATTTGATTATTGAAATGATCAGGTCTATGTATCCAATAATGGACTACATAATCAATATACACCTTATATATTGTTTATAATATCCCTACTTAAGCAGAGACAGCTCTTGACGATTACTGTGTCGGTAATTTTAATGCGATGTAAAAAATATATTCCAATCATCGCAAAAATCTTCCAAAAAGCAGTTACTTATTAAGAGGAAGAATGTATTAAGGATAAGACATTTTTTTAAACCCAAAATAAAATGCACCATGTCAATGACACTCTAAAACTTAGATTGACAGATATCGTTTCCAAATCGATTTTGGATTAATTGGTATACCAATAGCTCGGCTCACAATACTTTTGATATTAATTTTTGAACACCTACATTCTAATGAAACATCTAACGGCTAATTACATCTTTATATTTCACGTGGTACTCTTGGCTTCATGTGAAAAAAGCGACCTCCCCGAACATCCTCTCGGAACGGCATCCTTCGTTTCAGAAAATACAACAGCTAGCCTCGAAGGGCAGGCCTTCGATGAAGAGCTCAATCCCTCCGAAACAGCTATCAAAAAATCATTAACAACGAAAAAAAACATCCAGAACAGTAAGAAAACGGTATCAGACACTGGCAATAAAGAGAAAAAACCGCGCCATAACTGCAAAGAAATCAATATCGTAAGAGTACGGCATTCGTTTGGGAATACGGCACAAGCAGGTCAATAACTCTTTATCAATCGGTAAAATTGACGATTAATGAAAAAAACCGAGAAACAGTCTATACTCTTTTTGCGAAAAAACGAATTATTGGTTTTACCATATCTCTAGTACCGATAGCATTTCCTGAAATGTACCGTAATTCTCCTCCTAGGGGTATGGTATATGAAACCGGAAGCACCCAAGTCGTATAATAACGGTCCTATCAAGAAGTGTTACCCTATTATTTATTATGTATCATAAAGCTCGGTCTACAACCGGAAAACCATTTCGGACTTTATTTATGCTATAGTGAAAGAAAGCCGAATCTTTTGTTGTTTCCATCTCGCATGTTGCTCATATCATGAAATATCTAGCACCTTTGAACCTGGGGTTTACTCTTGAAGGTGTTGTTGAACTCACGTTTGTCAATATGGATTATTGTCTTTTATGGAATCCGCGGATTTGAATTTCATGAACATCTATGGATATCGATAGAATAGTAAATTAAATGAATGGTTCGGAGAAAAAGTCAAAATTAGGCTGAACCAAGCTAAATTTGTAACTGAAACAAGAAGTACAGACCACTTCACCGATAAAAAGGATGTCTCGAAAGTGGCACAGTCTTTTTCAACACTAAACAATATATAACTCATAACGGAATGGACGGAAAACCACTTTAGAAACTGTTTTGAGATTTTTTTGATTATTTTCAAACCATTCGCCATTTTAAATGGACCTTCTCCTAAATCATATTTGTGAGAAAAAAGAAGTAGCTAGCTTTTGATAGAGCCTCTTCGATTAAGAGATTGAAAAGTATAGTACACTGTTATACATGGTTACATTTATTGAGTTGAGATGTAGTGATTCGAGGTGGCAACGGAGTGGCTTTCGGCCAAGCACTAAGTCACTTACATTACATTTAACCCATAAACAAAATGAAAACCTGTAAAATTAATATTCTAATCGTATTTATCATCGTTTTACTGAACTCATGTGGACAGGATGAATCCGTAATAGCGCAAACCGAAGTAGTACGTCCTGTACCTGAAAGCATCCTTAAAATACTAGAGAGCCGAGGAGTGGACATTCACACCCAGCCCCCGATATATATCGAAGAAGGCCTATTGATAGAGGGTGATATCATTTACCCAGAGAGCCTATTGAAAGAGAGTAAGCTACCACAGACCGAGCATGTTCTGGCTACTATAGCTGATTGCAAAAATGTCAGGGATATCACTGTTAGGCACGAACTGGGCGATACTCCCGAAGGCAGGTCTGTCAAACGCGGTCTAGAATTATGGAACAATGTCAAAGGTACTTACGTTTGTTTCAGGCTTATCAATAGTGGTGATGCTGATATTACTATTATCAGAGCAGATCTGAGAGATGGTATTCCCGGTAAAAAACTCAACCCTGCCAGAGCTGCCTTTCCAGCACAAGGTAAAGTAGGTCCCTTTATCGCTATAGATGCCGAAGTGCGTACTTTTTTCGAGGATGATGCCATCACCGAATTTCAGTGGGGAAATATAATGGCACATGAGTTGGGACACTGTCTGGGATTCTTGCACATGAACGAGGGTTTTTTAGGTACGCAAATGGAAGGCACTCCTTTGGATGATCCGCTCTCTATCATGGAGGCCGGAAAACCCGTAGGAGCAGAGGGTTCTTTGGAAAACCTTGAGGGCCTATCAGAAAGTGATGAGATAGCTTTGAGACTATTGTACGGCTTAGAAAGTGGACGTTTGTGCAATTAGGCCTTAGTGATACAATCCCATCCATAACGGTTTTCCATAGTAATGGAGAACGATAGGAAATACCGTATTCTTTGGAGCCAGTTAGACCCGTTCAGTAAACTTCTTCCATTTATAAAGTATAGATTCTTAATTTCGTATAGGAGGTCATTTACTCGGGAAAGATTCAACCCAAAATGATCGATAGCCTTTCTATTCCGAACATAAATTGCTTCAAAATCAGTGGTTTTACGCTACGCAGGTTTTACACCTTAATCATCAATTAAGCCTCCTCTCCTAAACCACTGATTTTATTGCACTTTATACGCTCATCACGAAATCCTATTGATCAATTTGGGTTCAATAGAACTTCCTATCTTCGATGATACCGGACTTCATCCAAATTGCGCATTTAGTTCACTATACTATATATCTCCATAGATGTTCATGAAACATAATATTACCAGGTTTAATGCATTTTAAAACCTTATAACGAGGCTATAATGCACATTCCAAGTTGAATGAACGATACTATCGGATATCTACCGGTTACCGTTTTGTTTCCGGTCTATCGCCCGAACCTTTAACAGTTCGGGCGTAATACTTTCCCTACAAAATTGACATCGAGTTTGATAACAAATGTTACCGGGTACAGTGTCTACAATTTCAGCAAGGATATCATGTATATTTTTTGTAATATTAATCCAAGGGTTTTATCCAAGAGATAATCCTCAAAGCAATATATGATAGCCAAAACTTATACCTGGATCATGCATTGAAAAATCTACTGCGGACCTAAATAGCTGCAAATCGGTCGTTGCACTACGTTTATTGAACTCACCATAGCGGTGTCCTGCTAAATCCAATAAAACTCCCTGATATATTGCTATTTAAACCCTCGTGACGAAGTTCCAACGCATGATCCGAGTTATACAAACTTACATTTCAAATGTCGCCTATCTTCCTGTTCATTTTGCGCTACCCTGCGTTGAAAATCCTCACGATAGCGCTGCTATCCCTGTGGTTTTCGCCTTGTTTAGCCCAAAATGATCTGCGAAATCTTACACGACATTTAAAAAGCAAATTTGTATTAAATCTGTACAGAATGGAATTTATCCCGAGTCAATTTGATGACCTAAGAGACCCTAACGATGGGGGTATCAAAACGGTAAAAATAAATATGGAGTCTATAGCCTACTACTACCCTCACAGAGGACGATTTACAAAGATAGTATTGAAAGGTATAGCCGAACCCTTAGTCGTCAACGAGGATTTTGACAGCTTTGATGCCAAGCTACGAGGTAAGGATGCGGTCTAACTATAGTCAATCGCAACAGAGAAGCCTAAAACTTTCCTATTGAATATAGGAGTTTCTCATACGGTAAGCAGTTCTTTGAATTGCTCAGGTAAGGTGAATACCCTATACAACTAGGCGCAATATCAAAACTGCCGTTGTCCATCTCCACCTCCCTTTACATCATCATTTTTGATACGGCTTCTACTCCTCCTTCGCTTAAATTCCGTTTTGCCGAACCGGTAACTGAAGTTGATACCGAAAGAACGAAACGGTATTCGTGTCTCACTGGACTGAAAATAACCGATGCCTCGAAGCTCACTACCGAAAACCTTGTTTTCGAAAAAAGGTTCTACCATACGCAGCCCTATACTTCCTTTCTTTTCCCAAATATTTTTTTTAATGCCCATACTGAAAATCGAGAAGGAAGGGTTGAACCCTTGCAAAGTCTGACGCCGTGCCCGATAGAAGCCAAATAGGTCTATTATCCAATCGTTCTTTAATTTTATACTTGAGTTGAGGTTACCACTGGAGAGCAGGGCTGTGTTGGATACGAGAAGTCCGTCCACTCGACCGGAGACATCATAACTATAGACATTGATACCGCCCCTCAGTGTCCATAGGCCAAATAGGGTGGCAGAGGTAAAGATGTTGGTCCCAAAGGCATTATTAACACCGATATTTCTATAGGTCGTAACGGATACGCCCTCATCATCTACCGTAAGAAAGCTTTCGATGATATCGCTTGTCTTACGGTAATAAATAGCAGCATTGAAGGATATTTTCTTTACAAAGGTATTCACTCCCAGTTCGTATTGGTTGTTTATTTCAGGGTCTAGGTTTGGATTACCGAACTGAATATTTCGGTTATTGTCCGATACTACATAAGGGTTGATGAACCGCAGCCCTGGTCTTTGTATCCGTCGATTATAGGTAGCCTTCAAGGTAGTTGACTTTCCTACTTTTCGACTCAAGGTAACACTGGGCAACCAATTGTCATAGGACATGGTAAATCTATCGTTTTCTGTACTGCTGAGGCCTCCATTTATGGCTGTATGCTCGTATCTCAGTCCTGCAATCAGCCCCCAATCTTTACCAAAACCCATATTTCCAGATACATAACCGGAAGTAATGCCTTGCCGATAGTCAAAATCATCGGTTCTTATCCGATCGACTACATAAAGGTCGAGGGACGGGTCAAAAACATCGTATTGATACTCACTATTGACGGCACGCCATACGTTTTTCACTCCCGTTTCCAGTTTTAGCTTTTTTCCTATCGGGTGAACATAGTCCAGCTGAAGGGTACTTTCGGAATTATCACTATCGTTACTATTGCGTTCATCGCGAAAAAGGGAAGTATCGTCCCCTATCAAATCATTCTGCACTATAGCAAAGCTTCTGTCACGGACATTACCATCTATTTTATAGGCCAGAATCAGTTCTCTTCCCTCCTGTTCAGGGAACTTGACTCCATAATCGAGGGACCACTCATAGCCATTGACAAGGTTCTCATCATCGCTGCGCCTTTGGTAACGTTGTAGAAAGTCATCGTTGGCCCTACTGAAATCGGTATTGAACACGCCATCGCGACTACTGGTAAAGCCTCGCAAGCGGAAAGAACTGGTCAGACCATGAAAGGCATTGAAATCGTAAAATGCTCCGGCCGTTCCCGAAAAGCCTAGCCGGCGTCGGTCTTGACTACCTTCTTCTTCCAATATACGCTTTTCATCACCCACAAAATCTTCCCTGTAGAATTCACTCTCAGAGACTCTGGGCCAGCCAAAGTAACTACTGCCGTTCACATTAAAGCCAAACCGCCCTTTACCCATGTTGAGTCCCAGCACGGCATTATTGGAGCGGGTACCTACAGAAGCATTGACATTTCCGGATATGCCCTCGATGTTCTTCTTTTTAGTGATGATATTGATAATGCCCGCAGTACCTTCTCCATCGTATTTTGCCGAAGGTGAGGTGATCACTTCTATGCTTTTGACCTCATCAGCAGGGATGACCCGCAAAGCATCTGCTATATTCCCGGAAAATACAGAGGATGGTTTTCCATTGATCAGTATCTGTATATTCGAATTCCCTCTAAGGGATACATTACCTTCCAAGTCTACGTTCAACATGGGCGCTCTACGCAGTACATCCGTAGCGTCTCCCCCGGCATTGGCCACGTCCAGTTCGGCATTATAGACGACTTTGTCGATTTTGTTTTCGACCATGGCTTTCTCAGCAGTTACGACGACCTCGTCCAAGGAGGTGACATTCGGCGTCAACAACAGGGTTCCGAGAGCAGAATCGGGCTTTCTTGCTGTTAGAGAAACTTTCTTCGAAATGGACTCATAGCCAACAAAGGAAGCCAGTAACTCATACTCTCCAACAGGAACATCAATCAATCTGAACATGCCCTTATCATCACTGATAGCACCATTAATGGTCTTATCGCTTTGTATATTTTTTAAAATAATCGATACAAAGGGAAGACGCTCACCACTTTCTTCATCAGCGAAAGCACCCGTAACCTTACCCTTCAGCAGTGTAGTGACAGAGCGCTTTTTGTAAGTCGGTTTCTTTTGTTGAGCAGAAAGTGTACAGGATAGCAGCAATAGTAGCAGCAATGATAATACGCGATTCATAGTAAATTCTATTGTTCAAGGTCTGCTAATTTAATTTATTTGAAGATGAATATGTTCAGCAAGACTCAAACAAAACCCTAAGATCGGAGGATTATGTGTTGAGTGGACTCAAGACATGATTAGAGGGCTTTTACAGCTGTACTATTTTCCTGTACTATACTAAAAATGCAGCCATGATTATATCGTTTATCTATACTTTCGGAGTATCCCCAACGATAATGTTATCCTCTAACAACACCATCAAAGCAGTTTACTGTATTACGTACAATAACCTTGTCATGAAAGCTTAAATAGCCACAAATAGCGGTGTTTTGTTGGATTCAACATAACACTGCTACGATTATATCCAAACGCAATTGTTTTGGGATCTACTGAAGATTATCGCGAAAGCACTATTCCACCCAGAACGACTCTAATGCCCCATCAACAAATGGTTATTGTACCAATACAAGGCTTTTCTGTGATTTGTTGAATTTCATATTCTCCTGAGTATAGATCGATAAACGCATTCACTTTACTAATTTACATCCACTTAAGGGAGTAATACAAACTTAGCTTTCAAATATCGCATATCTTCCTGTTCATTTTGCTTCACTCTGCGTTGACAATCCTCGGGATAGCGCTGCTATCCCTGCGGTTATCGCCTTGATTGAAACAAAATGACCCGCGGAATCTTATACGACATTTAAAACCTAAATTTGTATAATATATTTTCCGAAGCGTAATCCAAGTTCAACACAAGAGCCTGAATCAGTATGAGCATTACTACACATCGTCAACTACTGGACTAGAATCGTTGTACCCTCCCTGTAGCAACTATCGCTTACCTCTTGATGGCCCGTAGGTATTTTTGACGTCCATCTTCCAGATAAACCTGCACTGTATACATCCCCGAAGGCAGTTCCTCGCCAAAGCGGATTTCTTTCTCATTTGTCGAGAAACGGGCCATGTATTGCCCTGTAGCAGCAATGATAATTACATTTATGCTTTCTGCCTTGGGATTTGCCAAACGGAAAGCTTCTCTACCATGAGTGGTAGGATTGGGAAATAATGCCAGTTGCAGCTCGGGGGTATGGCCTTCGGGGTCAAAGCGCGAGTTTATGCCAGTTCCCTCTGGGCGGGTATCGTACCATACACCTCCGACATACCACCCTGTCCCACATCTATTCAAATCGGGAGTTTGGTCCCTTCCATCATCGCTAAATATTAAGTTAGTGCAGTTTACCCCTGAAAGTGTATAGCCGAACCAACCGTCCGCCGCCTCTTCCATGATCTCCCCTGGCCATGTTGTAGTAAGCCGGGCCGGGGCAGTATTCCAAAAATATAGAGAAGGCATACTTAACCCTCCTTTGAAGTATAGCGTCATACCGGATGGTCGGACACTGAAATTATAGGTATAGGACTTCACTCCTGAGTCCTTGCCATCATTATCATAAGCAATGACCTTTAGGACAGTAGTACTATCGACTTCAATCCCCGAAAGGTACCGTAGTGAAGTAGCATCGGGTTCACTCCCATCCAAGGTATAGTATATCTGAGGTATGTCTTTATCATCCTCGGCATTCAATAGTACGCTGACCGTTTCGCCCAAGTCAAATACACCTCCCTCAGGGCTAGCGGTGACCGTCGGTGATGTATTTATATCACTATCGGGTTCGACATCATACCAAATCCCATCCTTGAACCATCCTGTTCTGTTTCTGGAAAGGTCACCTGTCTTCCCCCTACCACCATCGTTGAATACCATTTGTACGGCTTCCACATTTTCGAAAACATAGGTATACCACTGCGAATCTCCCATAGCTGTCATTCTTGGTCCAGGCCAATTGCTAATGGGCAGTACATCGGGAGAGGCATTCCAATAGTGGATATTGACCTGTGACCAACTGACGGGTCTATAAAAATATACGCGTAGCCCATCGAGTTCGCCTATAGTGTAAGTGCGGGCAACTACTACAGAAGGTTTGTTGTCCCTATCGTAGGCAATGGCTTTTACCGTAGTAGTTTCGGTCACTGTAAAACTCCCTTCATAAAAAGTGCTATTTCGATCGGGGGTACTTCCGTCAAGGGTATAGTAGATGCTGTAAGGCCCTCCCGCACCGGCTTGCGCGCGGATATCGATATCCACGGGGTCTTCAGAACGGTTGTTTTCAGGTATTATGTTCACAAAGGGCCTACCGGGAGCGTTGACACAAGCCTGAAAGTATCCAGCACCACAATCCCCTATCATGCCCGGTCCATTGAGTACATATATTCCCGCAGACCCTGATTTGACAGAAAAGCGAAGTTCACCATTGGTTACCAGGACCTCTGCGCCCGTCACAGCATCACGGTATACCCCATTGCTCATGTCATCAAACGCTATAGTAGCATCTCCATCTTTAGCAAGGCCTACGGCCACCTCGCTGTAAGTAGAAGGACCATTATAGACCCTGCGATAAGCGACAGCATTATTAGGACTGTCTACCCAGTTCCAAGTACCTTTTTGAAGTGCAGGTACTACTTTTCGGATTGCATTTAGTTTTTTGATGTGTTGGTAGATCTTAAAACTTGGTGCTTGATCCATAACATCTCCGTAATAAGCTCTTCCTGTCTCATTGATGGATTTTTCAATACCGGAAGCATCTTTGATATCGTTGAACACTCCAGCCTGAAAACGCATCTCGGTACCATAGTATACCGTAGGGATGCCCCGCCAGGTAAACATGAAGTTCATACAGGAAGCCAAGTTCTCATCAGAGCCTCCGAAGCGTTGATTCCAATCGTTGTTCGGACCAAAATCATGATTATCCAACCAGGTTACCAAAGTAGAGGGATCACTGTAGAGGTTATCGTACCTTGCCGCTGCTCTTACCGAAGAGAAAGACTGCCCTTCTTCGAAGGTATTATGAAAGGTCGCTTCTCCATAAAAATCGATCACGGCCATGTCCGCAGGAGGTGAGTTGCCCACCTCGCCCCTCCAAGTATAGTAATGAGGATTTATCTCCTCCACAGGATGGAGTTCAAAGCGCAACTGCGCTACTTCGGCAAAAACAAACAGATCGGGGTTGATAGCCTTGAAAGCATCCAGAAAGTAAAGGGCATCTTCTTTACTCATGTGCTTCATGGTATCCCACCGAAAAGCATCCACTCCCATTCTAATGAACCGTCCATAAGCAGCTACTAGATAATCTCTCACCTTTTGACTACCTGTATTCAGGTCAGGGGTATCCCCTGCCAATGCCCTGTTCTGTAGGTTTTCCGTATCATCGAAACCTTGGGCAAAGCCATTTCCAGAATGATGAAACCATTCGTTATCGGTGGTATTTACATAGCTTATTGTATTGGGAAAATTATAGGCTTGTAAATTTTCATCGTAAGGAGGTGGTAATTTGGCCACATTCGCACGACTCCAAAGCAGGCCATCTTCAGGATTAGGGGTCAGTCCGTCGTACTCCCAGTCAGGGTTATCAGCAGCAAACCAATCAGCGTTAGGATCGGTATTGTATTTGATTTCCGCCTTATCCTTGATACCAAATCTACCGGAATGATTGGTGACAACATCCAAAACGATTTTCATATCCCTAGCGTGAACTTCATTGATCAGGTCCTGAAAAGTAGCTCCGGACGATATCAATCGCGGGTCGACTTTCGTGAAATCCCAAGCGTGATAACCATGGTAGTCCAATGGGCTACGGTTCTGTACGATGGGGGTAATCCAAATAGCTGTAAACCCCAGGTCTTTGATATAATCAAGCTTTTGAATCAAGCCTTTGAAGTCTCCGCGCCAAGTCACATCCCCTGGATCGGTAATGGTCGGGTTTCTCTCCGGATCAGTGTCATACGAGGACCATTCCGTAGGCCTATTATTGCTAGGGTCTCCATCAAAAAAGCGAGTAGTCAAGAGAAAATAGATAGTTTCTTCCCTAAAGTCAACTTGTCCATGAGTTTGATAAGGAAAGTAAAAAGAAAAAAGAAAACATAAAAAACTAATTATTTTAGCTGTTTTTGAATTTATCGTTTTGAGGTTTTTCATAGGTTCATACTTATGGTTCAACTTAAAACACAAAAAACAAAGCCTTATTTTACTAAAATCCTTTATGACTGCCGTTTGAATAATGACAAATATGGCTTTGCAGTACTTTGAAAATAAGGATAAAAAACCGAGAACCCTGAGCCTATTTCAAGTCTTACTAACTTAAAAACCCTTGCAAACGTTTGAAATGAGTCGAGTGATTGATTTTATTTTTAATTATTTTAGATACTATTTTTATATCATTTTAACAAAAAAAATAATAATCACTGATAAAATTAAAATAATCACAATTAATAACTTTGTAGTGATTTGCACAAGATGACTTCACCCGTACAGGACACATTATAGACCTGTCCCTATATGCCAATCTTCTTTCGTGATAAATTCAAAAACACTGCTCATGGTCCTACACGAACCAAAACATTCACTCAAATTTAAGCTGACCTCACAAAAAAACTAATTTAATTAGTTTTTTTGTGAGGAGTAGTATCATCTTCAACTATGAAACAATCAGGATATACTGATCTGTCATTACATTATGACAAAGTAGCCTACTGGCCAGCACAGCGAATGGCTACTTTAGGTAGGGCCGTTATCGAGGCTATCGTATTGCATTATGGTCGGTCGGAGGTATTGAGGAGATTGAGTGACCCCTGCTGGCTTCAGTCATTAGGCTGTGTATTGGGTATGGACCGGCACTCGTCCGGGAAAACTACTTCCGTAATGGGGCACTCAAGCGTGCTATCAATCCAATTTTATATGAACTAGGGTATACGTTTGTGGTGGCCGAGGAAATCATTCATTGAAAATACCGGAAGAACTTTTTAGGCTGGCAGAAAAGACAGGGCTAAACTGGGAAAATCCGATTAATTGACCGCATTGAAGAATCTTTCCAAAGTTTCACAGCGAATGGAAAAATATTTCATGCCCAATACTAATTTCGATGTCATCATTTCAAAAGAAAGAGCCAACTCACTCTTGTATAAGGGTAGAATCACAAAAGGTATGGCCCGTGCCGTAGTACTGCCCAAAAAGAAAACCAAAAATGGCCAATTCGACCTGTTTCAGTAATGGTGTAAATGTGTTTTATAGCATCATAATTACTTAGAGATTCATTTTTTCTGAATAGGAAAACGCTAAGCGGTCTGCTATCAAAAAGCACAGGTACCTGGAAGTGGTGGTGTGTCTTCCACCTCTTCGGCGAAGCTGCTATCCAGTGCTACTTCGGAAAAACCGGATTCTACTGTACCTTTAAATGATATGCCTCCATAACCTACCGTGTTCATATGTGCCCTGACCCATACGGTATCCTGAGACCCTATGTTCACGGCTCCCCCAGAACGTACAAAAGGTTGCTCATTGACATGGCTATGTGCCAATACCCTTCGGTATAGCAAGGCACCATCCGTTGATACTACCTCCCACCAGTCGGCATATTGATTACAGCCCAAATCAGGACTGCTGATACCTACCGAAAACGAATATTGCATCGGACCGCCCTGTACACTCACAGAAATGACGTCCGCATGTTTTCCATCTTTGGGTATTATCGGGTCAGTAGTATCGTCAGAAGATGGTTTACAGGCCAAAGACAACAAAGAGCAAAGGACCATGGAAACATAAGTGCTAAAGTGCATAGTAGTTTGGTTAGAGTAAGAAAAAACCATTTAGGAGATGATTTTGTTTCAAATAGAGAATAAATAGTGGCTTCTTGGAAATGTTTTGGCAGCTATTATTCAAGAATCTGTTATCACTTATTTTGAGTTCAGCATCACTGAGAAATATAGCGACCAATGACTCGACGGTTCAAAACGGAGATAGCTCACCCTTGCCTTCTTTTATCCAATAGCGCCGGTCCATAGGCACCTCCTTGAACACCTCCTTACTGCGCTGTGCATTAGGCCATTGTACCTGTATCTCTCTTATGGAACCCGCTTGGCCCAATCCAAGTTCCGCTTGCAGACTATTGGCACCAAAAGAACCTCCGGTACCTACCTGATGATAGATATCCCTTACTTTCTCCCCTTCTCGTAAACTAACCTTTATAACGGCCCCAATCGCAGACCTATTCGAAGTGGTTCCTTCCAGTCTTAGTGTTATCCAATGATTGCCAAAGCCGGGGTTTTCAAACAGCATGTTCGGATAGACATCACTTTCTACCGCCCCTCCCACTTGATGGTAGATGTCCTGATCACCATCATTATCGATATCCCCAAAAGCTACTCCATGGCCTTTTTGTATCTGCCCGAAACCACCAGCCGTTGTTATGTCCTGAAAATATTTCCCCTTATGGTTACGGTACATGCGATTGGGCACTACCGCCCATAAGTTGAACTCTCCCGTGCCGGCATAAAAATCGGGATAACCATCGTTTTCCAAATCACCGAAATTTGCTCCCATGGTGTACAACAAGGCATTCAGCCCCATACGCTCCGTAGCATCCGTAAAGGTAAGGTCACCATTGTTCAGGTACAACCTAGGAGTATCCCCATCAAAAGTCTGCCCTCGATAGTCTTTGAGTACCTCTTGGGCGATGGTGTAGGAGCGCGCATTATTGTAGCCAAAAACAAGAATATCCTGCCACCCATCATTGTTGACATCCCAGAACCAAGTGGGAAAACTGTAGGCAGGTGCGGCCACTCCGGCACTATCTGCTATCTCCTCGAACTCCCAGCTGTTCCTACTATGACCTCCTTTATTGTGGAACAATAGGTTGCGGCCTCCATATACGGACAGGTAGAGATCGGGCAGTCCATCGTTATCGATATCCCCCCAGTTTGCTCCTTTGATGAATTGATTGATTTCCATGTCCAGATGGGGAGCCATGTCGGTGAAGGTGCCGTCACCATTGTTGACATAAAGTGCTGAAGGTTTTTTCTTTGCACCGCTCTCATTACCTACAAAAATATCCAGATGACCATCCAAGTTAAAATCTGCTACTGCTACAGTACCCGTGGGCAACAGTGAGAAAAGACCCGCTGCGCGGGTAGCATCCGTAAACCTGCCCTCCCCCAAATTCATCAGCAGTGAATTGGGCATGCGCCCAAACTCCTGCAACCAAGCTCCTCTCCCCACAAAAATATCGGTGAGGCCATTGTTATCGAAATCTGCATGCACCGTATTGAGTCCTGCCGTCAATCCCAACAGACCACTTTCCTCAGTAGTCTCTCTGAAAGTAGCGTCCCCGTTATTGAGATAAAGCCGGCATTGGTCTTCGAGGCTATATCCTGTGGTAAAAATATCCAGTAAACCATCATTATTGAAATCTTCCAGATTGCTCCCTCCAGCATGATTGCCCGTAGCTACACCAGCTTGCATCGCGATATCATGAAATACGAGAAATGCAGTATCGGAAGCAAAAATATCGGGCGAAATCAAGTATGCTTCGGGCACTCGATTCGGATATTTTCCCGCTGCCATATAGGCAATATTGAGAAACCATAGCGATTGCAGATCGGTACTGTCATGATCGATCAGGCGTTCGTAGGTCAAAACGGCCTTTGCTATAGCGCTACTGTCCCTATGCACTCCTCCGGGTTGTATGGGAACAATACAGGATTGTGGGTGATGGTTGTCAATGCAGTTGGTTTGCTCTGCCTGTCTCAAATAGGCCAGAGCAAGTATTTTGTAGTGCCTTACATTGTTTTTCGTTACGGGTTCCCGTCCATTCAGAAAGGCTTCCAACCGCTCGATACAAGTGCTGTTATCTCCTTTCATTAGCAGCAGTAATGCATAGTCCAATTCCTTATCCTTGACCAGCTGCGGTGGAGTATATTGGAGGTCTCTTTTATATTTTCGGAGAATGGCCGTTGTAAAATAGGGATAGAGGCTACGGGCATCCCTCTGGGCACTATCGCTCAAAGAGGACAGGTAGTTTGCCATCTCCACTGTCGATTCGCTGCGGTACTCTTCTTTTGAAGGTGCCGTGGAGCAGGAACAAAGCGAAAAAAGGAGGATAGCCAAGAGGGATATGAAATAGTTATACGTTTTCATGATAGGTGCTTTTCAAAAAGCGGATATTATACTCAAGAAAAAATGAAATGGGAAACCTTATAGGCAATGGCCAAAGAGAAAAATCCGTATAGTGTTGAACCGTTACGGGTAGACGTGTTATTAGGGAGCTTTAGAAAATAGTGGCACCTAAGTTTACAACTTATCTTGTCCCAAATCAATTGCGTTTAGGTATATCACTATTTTGATTGAAAAATTCCGATGATACTGCAAGGTTGCACACCACCGGAATTCTGACTTTAACCCAAATTGATCGATAGAAATCGTGATGAGCGTATAAATAGCAAAATACCGGCCATTTGGATTCGTTCGGCATAGCACCGCTATGGTGAATGAAGACTGGTAGGAAAAGCTTCCGGTAGGAAGCTATTTATGCGCGGAATAGGTTCTCTATTGATCATTTTGGGTCAAAGCCCTAACTGTCCAAAGAAAATTGATCAAGAAGTGATTTATACAAACTTAGCTTTCAAATATCGCCTATCTTCCTGTTCATTTTGCTTCACTCTGCGTGGACAATCCTCGGGATAGCGCTGCTATTCCTGCGGTTATCGCCTTGATTGAAACAAAATGACCCGCGGAATCTTATACGACATTTAAAACCTAAATTTGTATTAGACTTTTTCTTTTACCTACAAATTTCACATTTAGCACCCTTATTTTGTCTTTTTCAAGTTCTGTAGCTTTAGCTATGCGATGGAAAAAACCTCCATCAGGACACAAAAGCCAAAATCACTTCAACCCAAAATGTTCGTTGGAACTTCGTCATGAGGACTTAAATGGCAATGAATCAGTGCGTTTTCTTGGGTTCAGCGTAGCACCGCTACGGTGAATTCAAAAAACGCATTCATTTACTGATTTGAAGTTAGTTAAGTCCGGAATAGATTTTCCAATGGACATTTTGGGCTCAATGACAATACTCAAGCACCCTTCGGGTCAAGGATACCATATTTTTTCAATCATCTTCCTTTTCCAGACGAAGAACGACTTTATTATTGACATCGGACAATTGCAGTTCATCATCCATCTCATCGGGTACCAGTATCCCCAACTCTGATAAGGAAACGGTCACAAAAGTAGGGTCTGTCTTGAATGCCTCTTCTTCTATAGTGAAGGGAAAAGAACGTTCCACTTCACCCTTGTTGAATATGACAGCGTCTTTTAGAGTAATCCCATCCATATCCGAAAAAGAGAAGCCCGCCCCAACGGTGAAATCCATAGCTTTGCTCAAGGTAACTTTCAATGAATAATCCCCGGGTTTCTCGATTTTCAATGTATCCGATGCTCGTCTTTCAAAAGCGATTATCTTCAAATCGTCTATAATAGTAAATGTTGATGTACTGTTGCCCAAGACAGTCTCATTATCACTGCCATCCTCCACAACAACATTATCCAGCGTAATTGTAAATTTTCCATTATCCTCAAACAGCTTATCATCCAGTATCCGGACATACAGGAGCGTGTCCTGATCTCCCGCTTTGAGCAGTACTGGATTTGGGGAAAGTACTTTATAATCTATTCCTTCTGTAGCGCTTCCCGAAAGGGAATAGCCTACCGACACATCCCCATCCAAAGGGGAAGATATAGTGATGGGTATGAACACGGTATCTCCTTCACTGTTTACGTCTTCGGCAAAATCCGTGTCGCTTGTAAGGTTTATGGTCTTTATATCATCAATGGTCTTGAACGAAGTGACTTTCTGGTTGCTTCCATCGCTGATGGTCACACCGTTGTCCGCTCCTATCAGGGAAAAGGTAAGGTCCATGGTGTCCCTTTCCAATATTTTATCGTCAGGCATGGGGATGACCAGCTCTACTTGCCTATCATCATTGGGAATGACCACCGTACCCCTAACGGGACCGGCCAAACCCTCCAGCTCATAATCAACGGTCACATCCACCCCTGCATCGCCTATGTATCGGATGATGAACTTGGCTTCATCTCCCTCTTCAACGAAGCCATCGGGAGTACCGGCAATCTCTACTGAACCCGAACCGGATACCGACTCGTCATCCGAACAGGAAAGTGTAAAAACAGTCATTATCAGAGCAAGGCAATAGCTCCACCTGAGGTTTGTTTTCTTGGTATGAATATTCATGTGTATTTTCTTTTAAATTGGTTCTAATCATCATTTGTTCATGAGCAAAAATTAAGGAGAAGTAATCATGCCTCTTTGACTTTTTCGCTCATTTTTCTTGTATAATATCAAAGGCCCATCGTTATTGGCAAACGCCATCAACTGGCCCAATACCGATTGTATCGGTGCTATTTTTTTGGTATCAAAGGGTATATAAAAGCCGCTTTCTCTATAAGACAATACTTTGAACTCCCCATTGCCCTTACCCTTCAAAAGAAATCCGTATCCCGCATCGTTTCTGGGGGTCTCGACTTCAGAGACGTACAAGTTACCTCCCATGACCATATCCTGATGCCCATCTTGGTCATAATCCATTACGACGATATCATTGACAGAAGAGACCTGCACTGCATCGGGCAGTGTTTTCATTTTAAATCGGCCCTTTCCTTGATTCTCAATGTATACACTGGCGAAATTCCAAGCTTGGTAATGGATGGCCTTTTCCAGTGCGTCCGGGGTGTATATCTGTTCTAGATCGGCACTGGCAAATGAATTGTAGTCCTTGAATTTTTTAGCAATAGTAGGCATTTGCTCCGAAGAGCACTGTTTTCCCCTTACAGGAAACTGCTCTTCGCCTTCATAATAGCCCAGGACGATATCCAGATTTCCATTGCCATCAAAATCATGCGCATAGATATCAAAGGAGGACTCTTTATCAGCTTTATACTTATAGTTCAGGCCCAAATTGCCCAGAACAAAATCCTCATCACCATCATTATCAAAGTCAGCGGCCTCGATACAGTTCCACCAACCGGTGCTTTTAGCTATGCCCAGACCATCCGACTTTAACCGCCAGTTGCCATTACGGTTTTCCAGGACAGTAATGGGCATCCATTCTCCTACCAGAATCATATCCATATCCCCATCCTCATCGAAATCTTGCCAGAGCGCGTCACTGACCATGCCTATATTTTTCAAATCGGGAGCCTTGTGGTCAGTGACATCTTTAAAGACAATTTTATCTGTCTTGCTCTTGTTTTCCAATAACTGGCTAGAGGCGGGCATCGGATAGCGACCGGGAATATACCGTCCTCCCACCAACAGATCGATATCACCATCCGCATCATAATCAATAGGACGTACACAACTGCCACTACTAGTGATGTGCTGGGGCAAGGCTTGCTTCTCGTACCGAAATCGACCTTTTCCATCGTTACTGTAAACACGGTCTTGGTAGTGTACCGACCCTTCTTCGTACTCATTACTACCACTGACGACATATAGGTCTTGGTCACCATCATTATCCATATCTACGAAGATAGCATCGATATCCTCATGGAGTTTTTCCATGTTTTCCAACGGCAATGGGGTCGCCTCGAACTCGCCCGTAGACAATTGTCTGAATACGTACCCGATGCTACCTATAGCTCCTCCAATGTAAAAATCCTCTCTACCATCATTATCTATATCTGCTACCGCGAGTGCCGGACCTAATTGGGATAATTTGTGGGGCAACAATAGTTCTTTTTCAAAGTCATTGTAGTGGCTATCTTCATGAAGGTACAGTTCTCTGAGTTTTTTACCTACTGCCGAAAACACAGGATACTTGGTGCCGACAAACGGTTGTGCTTTAGCATCAGGTATATCGACTGCATCACCGTAAGCTATACCGATGCACTGACCTGCTTTAATATCATTCTTTACCACTGCCTTACCATCAGGCCACTGTACTTTCAGTTCCAATACTTCTTTTTGATTTCCAAGACCAAAATGAAGCACATTTCCTACGGAAGATTGATATCCTCTGACGGTAGTATGCTCTTGGTATTGCATGCCGGCCTTGGTTTTCAGATAGACCTTGGTCCCCAAGCCATTTGGGTTGTCTTTCGGTCCTTTCAGCTTTACCTGAAGGTAATGCATCCGGTTAAAATCAGTAGCTCTGTTTTCAAAAACAGTGGCTACGGAGTCTATATTATTGATGATGATTTCCAAATCACCATCATTGTCCAGATCGGCATAAGCAGCTCCGTTTGAAAACCCTTCAAATTTCAGATTCCATTGCTTATTGACCTTTTCAAAACGCTGTCCGTTGTTTTTGAAAATAAAATTGTCCATCTTTTTAGAGGGCATCCTATCACTCGCCTCCACAAAGGATAGTTCATTGTACTTTAGCTTTAAGCTGATATCCATGCGCTCTATCCATCGGAAAAAATCCCTATTATTGATATCCCTTCGTGTGCCATTACTGATGAAGAGATCCTTTAGTCCGTCATTATCAAAATCTGCCATCAATGGTGCCCAGCTCCAGTCTGTCCTGTCCATACCGCTGATTTTTGCATGGTCTCCAAAAAAGGGTTTACCGTTATCCCGAATACCTTTATTTACCTGTAATACATTGTACATGTACTGATAGTGAAATCCTGCTTTGACATTGGCCCAAAACCCGGAAATGTTCATACCGGACATATTGGCCTTTTCCCTGAAATGATCGAAAGGGGCCATATCTACCTGCATGAGGTCCAGAAGGCCATCATTATTATGGTCGGCAGCATCTACGCCCATTCCGTAAAAAGCAGTATGGGGCATGGTTTCCTGTAGTGATTCCTTAAAAGTACCGTCTCCATTATTGAGATAAAAATAATCGGGAAGATTGAAGTCATTGGAAAGGTAGAGGTCAGCATGACCATCGTTATTAAAGTCCGAACTGATAACACCTACTGTCATGCCATAGGCCAGCAAACCTGCTTCTTCAGTGACATCGCTGAAAGTATGGTCCCCATTGTTCCTATATAAGTGGCCGGATTGCTCCCAACGTACCTTATCCATTCGCTGGCGGTAATAATCGGTAACCGCATTGAAAGGCGTAGGCTCATAATTGGCCACAAAGACATCGTTGTCTCCATCATTGTCATAATCAAGAAAAGTGGCCTGTATACTATAACCGCTGTCGGCAAGGCCATAAGCTTCGGCCTGATCTTCAAAATGGGGTACTCCATCATCATCGAGACCCTGATTGATGTAGAGTATATTCTTTCGCGATTGCCACTTCCCTGCGACAGACACATAAATATCCATGAGGCCATCGGCATTGACATCCGACATGGCACAACCCGTTACCCAACGGCTATCCGCGAGTACACCGGATACCTTAGAGATATCTTCGAATTTTAGGTTCCCTTTGTTCAAGTACAGTCTATTGGCCACTTGATTACCGGTAAAATAGAGGTCCTGTAGACCATCATTATTGACGTCTCCCACGGCCACACCTCCACCCATGTAAAAATAACCGTATTGAAAGTAGTTCATACTATCGTTTACAGTAAGGTGATTAGCAAAGTCGATGCCCGTATCTATAGCACTTCTCTGTTCAAACAAGACAGGGTCAACCATTATTTCTTTCTTCTCACCTGTACAAGCTCCGAATACAAATAGGCTTGACAATAGGTAATAGGTAAAATGTGCGCTCATTGTTCAGTCTCGACAGTAGATTTAGATTTAGTGGCCTTACCCTTGTGATGAGAAACAAGGATAAAGCCATTAAAATCATACTTTTCTAATTCCAACCCGGGTTGTTTGGGGCCAAACTGGGAGACCTTCTGATTTCGCTATCAGGGATAGGAAACAGTTCGTGTTTGCCCGTCACAAAACCTTCTGTTCCCAATACCGCATCGGCTCTGTTCCATCGGACCAAATCGAGAAAGCGGTAACCTTCGAAGGCCAGCTCTAATCTTCGTTCTTTGACGATGGCATCGAACAGGGCATCTCCACCCGCCGTCACCGGAGAGAGGCCGACCCGACTTCTCACTTTGTTCAGCTCGGTCATGGCACGAGCATCATTACCGTTTCTATTATGTGCCTCGGCAGCCATCAAAAGAACATCAGCATAACGCAATAACCTCCAATTGGTCGCATAGTTCAACTGGGCTACAATTTCATCATCGGTTTCTGTCGCATACGAGCCGTACTTTCTCCTAACAAACCCTTCATAATCGAATATATCATCGGCAGGATTCACTCCGCTACCGAATTGTCCTCCATTAGCGACGAATTCGCTCTGACTCATCACTGTGTGTCGTCTTCTTTCCGTATCTCCCGCATCGATAAAGGCCTGAAACATCTCTTTAGTAGGGTAATTGCCACCCCATCCTACATTTAGGGAATCCACCCCCGTAAGAAACTGATTTTCCCTTGGCCCCATAAACTGGATATGTATATTACTCTCCGCTGCTGTAGACCCCCATGGAAAAGGATTGGCACCCCAGTCATAGCCTTGAGAGCTCACATATGAGGTCTCTAGTAAGGATTCTACACCAAACTCCCCTTCTGCGGAGAAAATACGGCCAAAATCACTCTCTAAAGCGTACTCCCCGGAATTGATGACTTCATCAAACAATCGTGCCGCATCCCCCCACTCTTCTTGGTAAAGGTGTGCTTTTCCCAAAAAGGCCTGTGCCGTTCCTTTGGACATCCTGAATTTATTGGCGGCACTATATGCGCTCTTCAATGGTAAATCAGGAATGGCCTCCATAAGGTCTTTTTCTATCTGACCATAGACCGTTGCTACAGCAGTTCTTGGTTGATCGTATTCGCTCGGAACCAGCTCTTCCAAAATCAAAGGTACGTCTCCGAAAAGCGATACCAGCTCGAAGTAATAATAGGCTCTTAACGCTTTAGCTTCGGCGATAGCCTGCTTTTTCACCTCTGTATCGGCTTCTGTATTATTGATAACAAGGTTAGCCCTGAAAACACCATAGTACTGCATGGTCCATACTCCCAATACCTTATCGCTTGCAGCATCAAAAGTATAACGGTCCAAAGCCACATAACCCGGCTGGTCGCCCGCATCAGCGCCACCAGCGGTACCCTCATCGGAAGGAAGCGTTTTTAATAATAATGGACTGGCCCAACCCTGCGAATTGTTATGCCACTGCAATATGTCATACACTGATATCAGTGCTTCTTCCGCATCCTGATCGGTCTCGTAAAAACCCTCTACTGACAACTGGCCCGTATTCTCCACTTCCAGAAAGTCGGAACAGGCTATCACCATTAAGACAATGGAAGTGAGCGTCCCTATTTTATATATCCAAGATTTTTTCATTTCTCTATTGTTTATGCAATTTTGATATTTTTTCTTATCGAAGTGATCTGGATTTTTTCTTCGGCTACAATATAACTGGCTTCACTCTTATTTTTACTTTTCACTCGTGGCGTAACCATGGCCATGCCGCCCGGAAAAAATTTCAATAGAGCAAATAATCTTTCATTTTCACCCTGAGATAAAAAGTCAAAATCACTTCATTTCAAATCAAAAAGTAATGGACACTCCGCCCAATATTTTTCTACTCAAAGGAAACAATCCCCTATCGATACCCTGACTTCTATCATTACCGCTACCGGCTTCAGGGTCTACCCCTTTATAACCTGTAATGGTAAAAAAGTCATCCAAAGATAAATAGATACGCGCGTTTGTAAATCCGATACTCTCCATAGTCGGTTTGGGGATGGTGTAGCCGAGCTGAATCTGTTTTACCCTTGCAAAGGAGGCATCAAAGACCATTAAGTCACTGTTGTAAATAAATGGACTGCTCGTATTGGCTTTGAACCATTCGTTCGTACTGTTTTCACCTATCCAGCGGTCTTCATAGAAAAACTTGGGACGGTTGGCCGTAACCCTATCGATACGGGTAAAGCCCAAAAGCACATCGTTGCCTATAGAGCCTTGTACAAAAACAGTCAAATCGAAACCTTTATGCTCCACGCGCCCTCTCATCCCAAAAAGCATATCGGGATGCGGACTACCGATAAAGGTATGGTCGGCAGGACTGATGGTATTGTCACCATTGACATCAACGACTATAGGATCACCCGGTGATGGAGTGTAACCCGTTATCTCTTCACTGGATAAGTATTGATCGATCTGTGCCTGATTCTGAAAAATACCATCTGTTTTATAACCACTGAAATACCATAGAGGCTGGCCTTCCTCAAAAAAGGTCGCCGTATAGCCTCCTGTACCTACATTAGCTCCATCTACCACATCACCATCCACAAAGGTGGCTTCATTTTTCAGGAAAGTAGCATTTCCCGAAATATCAAAATCCCAACCCGATGAAGTAGAATTTCTATAGGCCAACTCTAATTCAACACCGGTATTGCGCACCGTACCTCCATTGATAATGGTAGGGAAGTTTCCCACAAAGTCAGGGGGTGTACCCGGGACCAAAAGATCTTTGGTCGTTTTATTGAAATAATCTACTGTAAAGCTCAGGTTATCATTGAAAAAACCAAAATCCAGACCTATATCGATTTGTTCGCTGGTCTCCCAAGTCAACTCGGGGTTAGCCAAGTTCAAGGGTTCTGCTCCCGGTCTCAAGACACCATTGGCATCCGGATACTGGATACCTGCTGCGGATATCCCAGCAGAAAATAGACCGGGTGTAAGGTTGGAAAGACTACCGTTCTGTCCCCAACTGGCACGTACTTTCAGGTAATCCATCACATTGACATTAAAAAAGCTCTCATTGGATATCACCCAGCCGGCCGACACTGAAGGAAAAAATCCCCAGCGATTGTCCGAAGGAAGGATAGAAGTACCGTCATAACGTAGGGTCGCATTAAAAAGATAACGGGAATCGAAATCATAGGAAACCCTACCAAAATAGGATAGTAAATTGCCCCTGTTGAAGCCGCCGGATAGAGAACCGTCAATTACGTTGGGCGAAAGATAGGATAGCGCTTCCTGCTCCCTGAAGAGAGGGCCATAAGATGCTCTGGTCGTCCCGCCAAGCCCTTCGATAAGGGAGGTACCCAACAGAACGCTGAACTTATGGCGATTGATCTCATCGCTATAAGTGGCAAAATTTTCCCATTGCCAGAAAAAGCTTCGGAAGTTATTATCGGTAGCGCTTGAGGCGTTACTCTGTCTTGTCGGCGTGAAGTAAAACGTAGGGGACCATCCGTGAAAATTGCCAAAACTGGCGTTCAAGCCTAACCTAGAAGTAAATGTGATCTTATCTATGGGAGAAATTTCAGTGTATATTGTTCCGAATACGCGATTGGTCACCGTCTCTCCATTAGTGATATCCATATTGGCCAAAGGGTTGACGATTTCACCGTTTACAAAGTCGGAAAGACCATAAATATCTCCGTTCGGGTCTCTTATCAAAGGTCGGCCAGCGTCCAGAAGATCCTGTACAAAGCCCGGTATGGCCCCAGTATACGTAACGGGAGTTAAAGGATCGAACAATAGGATACTGGAAAGTATGCCTCCGAACTCGTTGTCTTCGGCCAATGTAGTTTTTTTGGTTCCGATAAAGGAGAAATTATGCCCCACCTTGAGCCAATCATTCAAATTATGGCTAGCGTTTAGCCGGAGGTTAGTCCTCTGGAAACTTGCCCTGTCCCCTCCTACGATACCTTCCTGATCGAAAAAGCTTCCACCAAAAAAATAGGTCGATTTCTCATTGCCTCCATTGATGAACAGACTATGCCGTTGTAGAGGGGCATTGGTCAATGATTCTTCCAGCCAATCTGTCCCATTACCATCCACAGTTCTGAAACTTTCGCCGGCCTCTCTCAAATAATTGTTATGCTCTTGAGCATTCATCAATTCCAGTCTGGAATTGATGCTTTGCGAACCGTACTGCATATTATAGGTGATATTGAAGCCTTCTTTTTCACCCGACTTGGTGCTGACGACCACGACTCCATTAGCCCCTTCTGCACCATAAATGGCAGCAGAAGCCGCATCCTTGAGTATTTCTATAGAAGCAATCTCAAAAGGGTCCAAAAAATCGATATTGCTTGTTCTAAGACCATCGACGATATACAATGGGTCAGAGTTTCCATTGGACCCTGTCCCTCTTATCCTTACTTTGAAACCGGCTCCCGGTGAACCGGAATTAGGAAGTATGGTTACTCCTGAAACACGTCCCTGAATCGACTGTTGCACCTGACCCGCAGAATAGGTAGCCAACTCTTCCGCTTTAATACTGGAAATGGCTCCCGTTACCAAACTTTTTTCCACCTCACCATATCCTACAACAATTATCTCACCGAGCTGTTGTATGTCCTCTACTAATGTAACCTTTATCGTTGTTTGTCCATCGGATAACACTACCTCTTGACTATTATATCCAATAAAGGATACTACCAATATGTCCTGAGAAGCTGCCGATAGACTGAATGTGCCATCACCACCCGAGATGGTACCGTTGGTTGTGCCCTTGACCACAATGGATGCGCCCGGGACAACCTCTCCATTCTCATCCATTATCGTACCTGTGATAACTCTCTGCTGAGCTTGGAGGGATGCACAAAGTATAGAAAACAGTATCAGAAGATATAGCTTTCTTCCTTTGGGAAAAAGTAAATATAGATATGCCATAGTCTGTGGATATTTTAAGTTAGGTTAAGTTTACTTCTTTCAAACTTGCGTAATTATAACCTTCCAACAAGGTCGTGAATTTCACAAAAAAGAGGGTTAAATATTGCAAATACCTAATTCAAAGCGATTGAATTGCTGATATATAACCATTTTGCAAACTAATCTCAAAACTCAACGTAAAACATTGGGTTGAAATGATATGTTGTTTAGGCTTACATTATTGTTTTTCCAGCTTGTACTCGGAAGGATTGACTCCAAATTGTTTCTTGAAACAATGCCTGAAGTATTTGAGGTCATTGAAGCCTACTTCGTACGTTACTTCAGCTATCGTCAGTTCCTGCTGTTCGATAAGTTGTGCTGCACGTTTTAATCGTATCGTCCTTATAAATTCATTGACGGATTGTCCCGTAAGTGCTTTTAGTTTTCGGTAAGACTGCATGCGGCTAAGGCCCATAGCTTTATTGAATTTCTCTACATTGAACTCCGAATCGGAAATATGTTTCTCCACGCAACTGAGTGCTTTTTTGATGAAATTTGCATCCGCAGAATTCGGCTTCAGTTTAGTGGGTTCCAGCTGCATTACTTCCCCCTCTAGGATTCTCTTGCTCAAACGCTGTTTTGACAGCAAAGTATTTTTGATGCGTAACTCTAGTACCTTGGGGTCAAAGGGCTTAGTGATATAGTGGTCAGCACCGAATTCAAGTCCCTCCAGTTTATCTTCGTGGTCTGCTTTCGCTGTCAGTAAGATGACAGGGATATGACTCGTCTTTTCTTCCTGCTTAATTTGCTCACAAAGCTCTATCCCGGTCAATTTTGGCATCATCACATCCGAAACGATTACATCAGGTATGTACTTCACTGCTAGATCCATACCATGAACACCATCGACCGCCTGAATACACTGATAGCTACTTCTGAGGTAATCGCAAATATAGGCTCTCAAGTCCTCATTATCTTCTACTACAAGTACCAAAGGCTTTTTGTCTTTAGGATTTTCCGTGATTTCTTCGCTATCTTCATTCTGTATCGTATCCTTGTTCAGTTCTGCCAGTACCGTATCGGTATCAGTGATGCTGTACTCTGAGCGCTTCTCGGAAACATCGAGATTCGCTATCAACTGTTCGGGCAGAAAGTGGGAGTGTCCTAATGGGAGATAAATAGAGAATGTTGTGCCGATACCATGGGAGCTTTCTACGGTGATTGCCCCTTGGTGCAGCTCTACAAGTTCTTTGGCAATGGCCAAACCGATTCCGGTACCTACCTTACCAAAGGATTCGCCTCTATCCACTTGGTAGAAGCGGTCAAATACATACGCTAACTGTTCTTCTGGAATGCCCATCCCCGAATCGGCCACTATTATTCTAACGAGTCCCTGGGCATCGTCCAAGTTCTCCAACTCCTTCAGTGCGGGCCTACCCCTTAACTCTTCTATCAAAAAGTGGATCGTTCCTTGTTCCTGGGTATATTTGAATGCATTGGATAGCAGGTTAATGACGATTTGTTCGATTTTTTCATCATCAAAGTACACAGGCAGTTTCTTTTGGGTATAGGTACACCTGAAATCGATTTTCTGCTTCTGGGCATGGACCTTGAAGCTATCGGCGAGGATTTTCATCTTGGCCACCAAGTCCTTCTCCGACACTTTCAATTTCATATGTCCCATTTCCAGTTTGGATAGGTCCAGCAGCTGATTGATCAAGTGTAGCAACCGTTCTGCATTGCGGATCATTACGGCAAACTGCTTTTTAGGATTGCCCTCATAATCGCCCGCAGCCATTGCTCTGAGTGGACTGAGGATCAGCGTCAGCGGAGTCCTGAACTCATGCGAGATGTTGGCAAAGAACCTTGACTTCACTTGATCCATTTCCTGCATCTTGGTCAGCTCCAGATGTTCCAACTTCAAGTCCACCTTCAATCGCTCGCGATGGATAATGATCCTTCTGTACCAGAACAGTATCCCTGCCAATACGAGGAAATAGAATATGTAGGCATAAGTAGTCTTCCACCAAGGGGGTAATATTCTTAGTTTTATGCTGGTACCTTCTTCATTCCAGTATCCATCATTATTAGCTCCCTTTACCATAAAGGTATAGCTGCCCGGAGGTACCTTGGTATAGTAGGCCTCGTCCCTTCGACCTACATATTGCCACTGTTGATCATAACCTTCTAACTGATAGGCATACTGATTCTTGGCTGCTTGAGAAAAGTTCAAAGCTGAAAACTGAAAACTGAACACATTTTCATCATACGAAAGGACAATTTCTTTTGCTTCTGTAATATCTTTTTTCAGAGGGGTGCCTTTCTCTCCCGGCATCACTTTCTGGTCGAAC
Source organism: uncultured Cyclobacteriaceae bacterium (assembly GCA_947492745.1). Lineage (GTDB taxonomy): Bacteria > Bacteroidota > Bacteroidia > Cytophagales > Cyclobacteriaceae > Aurantiphycus > Aurantiphycus algarum. The sequence goes on from CANLOE010000002.1 coordinate 111,145, forward strand.
AGCGTAAAACCTGTTATGAAAATATCGGGAATGTTTTTGTTTTCCTTTACGGCGCCCGGATAGAAGGCATTAAAGCCATTTATCCCCCCAAAGAGCAGCTCTCCAGAGGAACTCTTTAGATAAGCTCCCTTTGAAAACTCATAGGCCTGTATGCCATCGGAAGGGTCAAAATTCTTAAAAGCCTTTTTGACTGTATTGAACTTGGATAGTCCTTTGTTCGTACTCAACCAGAGGTTATTGAAATCGTCTTCCAACACCCCGTAGATGACCTCATTGGGAAGACCATCGCTCTTATGATATGCGGTGAATCGCCCTGATCGGTAATCGTACTTGTTGAGACCATTAGCTGTTCCTATCCATAAGTTACCTTGAGTATCTTCAAGGAAGGATAGTATTTGGTTGCTGCTGATACTGTAGGGGTCTTCACTATTGTGCTTAAAATGCTTAAAAGATACTTGGTCGTCTTCATCAACAACCAGCAGGTTTACTCCATGGCCTTCGGTGCCTATCCAAAGATTTTGATGTTTATCTTCGAAAATACATCGTATAAGGTTGCTGCTCAGACCCGTACTGTCCTTATGGTCTGCCTCAAAGTGGGTGAAATGCCCCGTCTCCCTGTCCAATAACTCCAGACCATCTCTATAAGCACCTACCCAAAGCCTGTTTTGGCTGTCTTCACAAATGGCAAAAACATTGTTCCCTATAATACTTGTACTGTCATTCTCATCATGTTGATAACGTTTAAACTCTCCTGTTCGAGGGTTATATTCATTCAATCCACCTTCCCAAGTACCCACCCATAATTTACCATAACGGTCCATCATTAAGGATACGACAGCATTAGCACTGAGGCTGTTGTCATTGGAAGGCTCATTACGAAAATGGGTAAAACGATCCGTTTTTCTATTCCAAAAATTGAGGCCACCCCCATCAGTGCCTATCCATAGATTACCATCATTGTCCTCAGAAAAGCTACTGACAACACTATGGCTCAAGCCATTTTGCTGAAAGACTTTTTTCTGATAATGACTGAACTTACGCTGATAAGGGTCATTTTTGAGGACACCTCTATCAAAGGTACCTAACCAGATGGTACCTACCCTATCCTCGTACATGGACCATATGGATTTGCTACTGATATAATGTCCTCCCTTGTCATTGTCTTTGTAATGTTGATACGTACCGGTAGCAATATCATAGATCAAAAGACCTTGATTTTCTATCCCTATCCACAATCGGTTCTTACTATCTTCCAAAAGTGACAATACTACTTGTGCACCATCGACACTTTTAGGGAAATCGTTCATAGGGCGAATATCCAATAGGTCATTTTCACCGACAGTCATGATACTGACACCGGCATGTGTACCTATCCAAAAATGATTTCCGTTTCCTTTGAGGATTTTGGTGATGGTACCGTTTTTCAACCCTTCCTTACGATGATGGTGACGGAACTGCTGAGCATCGATGTCCAAGCGGTCCAGCCCCCCCTCCCAAGTACCTATCAGGAGGTGACCTTTGTGGTCTTCGCCGATAGCGGTTACATGGTCCGTACTCAGACTGTTGGAGTCATCAGGGTTATGTCCATAATGAATGAACATATCATGCTCACGATCGAAAAAGTTGAGACCACCGTTCATGGTGCCTATCCATAGTCTTCCTTTTCTATCTTCATGTATTGCTGTCACATGATTATCACTCAAGCCCCCGTTAGCTCCTTTTATGTGCTTATATACCTTGAAACTATTCTTACTCCTATCATAATAGCTCAACCCTCTCAGGGTTCCTATCCACAGGTTGTCATCGGCATCTTCATAGAGGCATTGTACATAGTTTTCGGAGAGGCTCAGAGGATCTCCGTCGGCATGTTCGAATACATCCATATCGGCACCGTCAAACCGGTTCAGACCACTCCGGGTACCGAACCACAAAAAGCCTTTATGGTCTTGTAATATGGAGGTGACAGTGTTCTGAGAGAGTTCCATATTGACTTCGTCGAAAGCAAGCCCTTCATGGCCAACAGTTCTCTGTTGAGCTATCGAAAACGATGCATAACAAATAAAAGCCAAAATTGTCACTTTCAGCCTTAAGTGCAGAATGGGGTAAAAAAAGCGCATTTTTCTCGTCGTTTTGACCATTCAAAATGAATAGTTCATGTTAAAAGCACCTAATATTACATAAAAGTGAAATATCCCCCCCCTTATTTTGTGAGATTTACTTCGACTCAAGCTCATATTTTTGCCGAATTTTCCAAATAATAGGAGAAAAGTACTTTTTAATAGATTCCCTGATTATGAAAATACGAAAAACCTTTCTATCAACCATTTCAATGTACCTTTTGTATGTAATGTTTACTTCTTGTAGCACCGGAGAGAGTGCCCCAAAAACAGACCCTTTGATAGAAAAAGTAAATGACTTACTTCTCAAGATGACACTCGAAGAGAAAGTCGGCCAAATGACTCAAGTAACCATAGATATGATCCTAAAAGAGGGCAAGACTACCGAAGTCGATATGGACAAATTACGGACAGCTCTCATTGATAAAAAAGTCGGATCCATATTGAATGTATCCGGACATGCCTACTCACTGAACCAGTGGCACTCTGTCATCAATAAAATCCAGCGCATGGCCGTGATGGAAACAAAGAACCGTATTCCTGTCATTTATGGTATAGATGCCATACATGGGGCCAACTACACATTAAATTCAACACTGTACCCGCACAATATCGGCATGGCCGCGTCCAGAAACGATGTGCTTGTAGAGAAAATCGCCAAAGCAACGGCCATGGAAGTACGTGCATCGGGTATCCGTTGGAATTTTGACCCTGTTGTCGGCTTAGGGAGGCAACCGCTATGGCCTCGTTTCGAAGAGACTTTTGGCGAAGATGTGCATATCAGCAAAAAAATGGGGGCTGCCGCTATCCGTGGTTATGAAGGTGATGGACTCTCCTCCCCTACAGCGGTCGCTTCTTGTATCAAACACTATATAGGCTATTCGATACCCAATTCCGGAAAAGACAGAACACCGGCTCATATTCCCGAAATTATTCTAAGAGAATACTTTCTACCCCCATTCCAGGCGGCTATCAATGCAGGAGTTTCTACGCTCATGGTTAACTCAGGAGAGATTAATGGCATGCCCGTACATGCTAGCAAGTATTTACTTCATGATGTTTTACGTGAAGAACTCGGTTTCAAAGGCGTAGTCGTCACCGACTGGGAGGATATCAAAAGAATCATGGACCGTCATCAAATTGCCAAGAGCCAAAAAGAGGCCGTTAGGCTAGCCATAGAAGCAGGTATCGATATGAGCATGGTCCCTCTAGATTATTCTTTCTATGACCTTCTGGTCGAGCTGGTCAAAGAAGGGGCCGTAAGCGAGGAACGCATTGATACTTCAGTACGACGCATCCTCTTACTGAAACATAAACTGGGACTATTTGACAATGCTTTCCCCGAACCTGCTGCCAAGGAGAACTTCCAACTGAAAGCGTATCCTACACTTGCTATGGAAAGTGCCCTGGAGAGTATTGTACTGGCAAAAAACAGTCGCACTGGCGGAAAAGCCCTTCTACCACTGAGCAAAACCACAAAAGTATTACTGGCAGGTCCTGGAGCAAATAACCTCTCCTCATTACATGGAAGTTGGTCCTTTACCTGGCAGGGGCAGGAACAGGAATACTACCCTAAATCTACATCTACGATAAAAACGGCTCTAGAAAAGTCCATCGGAAAAGAAAACGTAATCTGTCGATCGGTAGCAGATTATTCGGCTCCTGCCAATTACAGCACGACACAGCTTATCAAGGATGCCAAAGAGGTGGAGCATATCATATTATGCTTGGGAGAAAATGCTTACGCTGAGTCTCCCGGTATTATCAGTAATCTTGACCTACCCAGAGAACAGGCACTACTTATAGAAGCTGCTGTAAACACTGGAAAATCCGTCATTCTCATTATGACAGAAGGAAGACCAAGAATTATTGGGGAAATCGTCAAGGATGTGGAAGCCGTTTTCTTGGCCTTCCGCCCGGGAAGTAAGGGAGCAGAAGCATTGGCACAACTTATATTCGGTGAGGAAAATCCTAGCGGAATACTGCCTATCAGCTACCCCAAAGCCTCTGGAGATATCGTATTTTATGACCATAAGTTATCCGAGAAGATACGAGAGCCGGCACCGGGACAGTTCGACCTAAAGGGATATGACCCTCAGTGGCCTTTTGGACATGGCCTCAGTTATACCCGATTTAGTTATGGGCCTATCAATAGCAGTAAGAACAGTTTCGGGAACGATGAAACCGTGACCTTCTCCATTAATGTCAGCAACACCGGTAAAAGAGATGGAAAAGTGAGTGTGGAATTGTATAGCAGAGATCATTTTGCCTCTATCTCCCCTAACCAGAAAAGGCTGCGTAAATATAAAAAAGTAACCATCCCGGCAGGTGCTTCCAAAGAAGTTAGTTTTGAAGTCAACAAAGATGACCTTTCTTTTATAGGTGCGGAAGGAAAACGCATCACCGAAGAAGGGGATTTCGATATTATGATCGGTGACCAAAAGCTTATCGTAAGTTATACTACCGACCTTTAACCCAAAATGATCAATAGAGAACCGATTCATTTTCGGTTCAGTAAAATCTTATTGGAAATAGTACCCGGTTCCTTGTAGTAGGAGTCGGGTATTTTTATTGAACCCAAAATAGTCGATAGCCTTCCTATTCCCCGCATAAATTATACAAATTTGGGTTTTAAATGTCGTATAAGATTCCGCGGGTCATTTTGGTTTCAATCAAGGCGATAACCGCAGGGATAGCAGCGCTATCGCGAGGATGGTCAACGCAGAGTGAAGCAAAATGAACAGGAAGATAGGCGATAGTTAAAAGCTAAGTTTGTATTACTTCAAAATCAGCTGTTTTTAAACCCGGATCATGCGTTGGAACTTCGTAACGAGGGTTTAAAAAGCAATAAATCAGGGAGTTTTATTGGATTTGGCAGGACACCGCTATGGTGAATTTAAAAAACGTAGCGCAACGACCGGTTTGCAGCTATTTAGATCCGCAGTAGATTTTCCATTGCATGATCTGGGTTAAAGCTATACAGATTCATCACCCTAACCATAAGCTATACATCTCCACCTAAACCACTGATTTCATGGCAATTCTATCCTCATCACGAAATCCTACTGATCAATTAGGGATGAACCCAAGAAAACATCCTGATTTACGACTATTTTAGCTCTTATGACAAAGCTCCAACCGAAGTACGTTTCATGAACTCCACTGGAACCAAGACATGACAGTGAACTAATCGCATGATCCCGTAAAAAAATTAGGTGTACTGATTAGCTACTCATTCAAATCCCAATTGTATTCCAAATAGGAAATAGGTACATTCGGATTGAACTCAGGGTGATATCTGCCAATGAACTGTGAAAGACTCCCAAAATCCTTTTGGTACCACTCAAAAATCCTGGAAAGCTGACTGCCGTCCTTAGATATTTTGTTCTTGTTTGTATTTTGGATAAAGTATCGACTCTGTTCTGAAAGTTGTTTCTCTAAAGCAGCCGGCGAATAAGCACTGTTCAGCAATTTAGGGCATGATTTGGCAGCACAGTTTACAGCAAAGTGAATTCTCGGTTCATTGAACCGTTTGCGAATAATTCCATGCTCGATATCGTTCAATGATAGTGACTTTCCTTCAATTTCAATCAAAGAGAGGTCCCAAGGCTTACCATTATTGATATCCGTAATCTGTTTTAAAGGGTAGTGTTCCACTACAAGATTAACTGTGAGTGCATTGTACAAGTTTATCCAGTAGGCTAAAGTTTCATCTCTTGACTGGTCAGTAATGGGGGGAGCTGATGTCAATGATTGAATATAACTATCAATCGTATGCTTTTTGGCTTTGAGTCCTGTGTAATTGACCTGTCCGGCTGCGGTAACATACTTCTGCAAGAGCCTGTCCCAAGGGTCATGCCTATCCACTGGTTCACGTACGATATCTGTTTTTGATTCTTTACTGGTCTCCATTTTTGATGCGGCAACATCAGTACCCGGAAGGGCTGTGGACTTTTTTGTAGGGAGCGAGTCTTGTGCCAAGGCAGCCACTAGGTTGTCATTTTTGTTGGTCTGGGGCTTTTCCTTTATGTTTTCAATGATCGTATCTTCTTTTTTTTCTGCGACCACACTTCCCTGCTCTACGGGGGCCTCAAAAGTACGTTTGCCATGAGCCGTATCCAGCTGCTGGCCTTGTGGGTCTTCTGGCATGGATTCGGGTAATTTATCCGAGTTCTCTTTCGGTGATGAACAGGTAAAAAAAACCAGAAACGCAAAAGGTATTCCAAAAAAAGTATAACGCAGAAAATAATTGTTCATACTATTAAATATAGCCGTTTTTCACTATAACTATGAGACATCTTTAATTTTCTTACTTAAGGCATTTGTCTCTTTATAGTCAGAAGGAAGCCTCAAATCCTTCTTCCCGCTTTGCTCCAGAGTGGGTTAATGAGGACTTCATGTGTTTTTCGTGGAAAATCCGCAGATAGCACTGTTATCTATGCCGATAATACTGCCTTCAAAATAGGTGATGAAAATTTCCTGAAATAATTCCGAAGAGATCTCAAAGATGAACGAGTGAGTCCTTACCATCACAAATAAAGGCTATCATTACGGTCATCTTATTGAAGACAAATCCATAAATAAGGATATTCTATATTTAAGAAGACTGCACACAAAATCTTTCTATTTAGAAATCCTTACTTCGACTGTTATACTAGTGTAAAATATCAATTATGGTACATATACTAGTTTTGAAAATTACCAAAATGGGAATTAATAGCCTTACCTGTATCAAATCATTCACTTTTTTGCAAAACCATAGACTATAGTCATCTTTTTTCACTAAAATTACAGCTACTATAACCCTGTTTTACAGCAAGTTACTATTATTTTTACGAAAAAATCATTAATTTAATAGTATAATAACAGAATTGGCATTGGTTTTGAGCAAATTTATTGTGTTCAATAAACCTTTTTTAATTTTTTGGCCTCTTACTGGGCCAAAACGATACCTAATCTAACCAAAAGGAGTCAATTAAGTGATTAATTATGAGTGAGCAAGATAAGAGTATTCTAGAAAAAGAATTTAAACATTTTACCCTCAGGAATTTTGAAGAACCAACACAATGTAAAGATCTCAGTCAAGTCGAATTTTACATCAAGGAACTCAAGTCGAAAATGAAGGAATTCAAGCAGCAGTTTGGTTTCATTCCCAAGTTTGCCTATCACTTGTTATGGGAATATACCTCATTACAGAATCATATGATCAATAGTGGTATGTATCCTTTCAAGCAAAAAATAAATTAATGCAATCCATGGATTGCATTCTATTTTAGGTTTCAGTTACCATACATGATACACCTTTCCAGTGTCCAACCACTCTGATAAGCTCGTTGGTATAAGGCCGCACCATGGAGTCGTCCATACCGTGACCTTAACCAACTTCTTTTTTTAGATAGGACATTCCATCTATACCTATTTAGGTGTGTAATTAAACCAGGATCATGTATTGAAAAATCTACTGCGGATCTAAATAGCTGCAAACCGGTCGTTGCACTACGTTTTTTGAAGTCACCATAGCGGTGCTACGCTAAATCCAATAAGACTCCCTGATTTATGGATATGTAAACCCTCGTGACGAAGTTCCAACGCATGATACGGGTTAAACCTGAAAGCTATTGTTTCATCTATCTCTCAGGCTTTCACTACCTCCAAAAAACGAATCAATATTCAACAAAAAAGCAATTCTAGTCATTGGCCAAGACTCCGTCAGCTCCTGTCATCCCAAACACAAGTACCTTTCACCCCAACCGAATCCTTACTTACTTTATAATTAGTAGTGCAAAATTCATACTACAAAACCCATTCAGAGTACTTATTTGTGCAATTATTCACAAATAACTTAATTATTGATTTGATGGAAAGAATAATAAGTGCATTTTTGCACTTTACTATTTTATAGCTATGAAGTATGTTCCCTCTCCCATCGAACACAGATATAGATATATTTATACCGCTACGGTAAATCAATCGGGAAGAATGCAGTATCATAAAATCCAACCTGGGGTAAGCAAGGTACGGATACCCCGAGTCGAATTTATCAAAGTATACAACACGGCTCATATACTCTCTATGAAACCCCTACAGCTTAGCGGCAATAATCAGGCCTTTCAGATTGAGATTTATGTATGAACTAAGGGATGCAAAACCTTCCGACCATGATTACTTGTCAATAAAATAATCACCTACTTTTTTCTTATTTCGAATTCAGCTTGTTCCAACCGACTATTGATTGATTTTAAAGGTATTCGTCGCACCTACGGCTTTTCGCTTAAGGTCTATTTTTCCAATAGAACTGATGAACCTTCGGTTTGCCCCATTATAGACTTATCGGATAGGTATTGACGGATTCTTCACAAAACAAAAACAGAGGTTCATAAAAGTTTTTTAAGGTCGGCCGGGGAGTAGTTAATGGATTTGAGCGTTTTATCATCTTCCGTTCTGAACACGAGCCATAGCCCATCAAATTCCTTAAAGTAGCAAGGTGTTCCTTTTGCTTCATAATGTGCAACAGTAGCTTCTGCTTCCTCCAGGCTCTTGCAGGCCTTACTCATATTGGAGCGCTGAACTTCATTGAAAAGTACATTGAACTTATCTCCTAGGCCAAATTCAAGAATGGCTCCTGATAGTACATATTGGATATCGCACAAGGCATCGGCTACTTCTACGAGATCTTTGGCCTTGATAGCCTCTTCGAGTTCCTTAAGTTCTTCTTCTATCAATGCTACTCTAAGCGCACATCTCTTCTCCTCCGGAATAGCAGGTTCTGTTACTATGGGGTGTTTGAAAGTCTTATGGAATCGGGCGACTTGATTGAGCGAATCGGGTTGTTGCATAGTTCAAATTTTCTCACAAAGGTACTTGTATATTCTTCTTTTCAAATCGCAATGGTAAATTAAATTGCTGAAACCGGACCTTGCTCATTGTAGCGGTAGCTGCTTAGTGAGCCAAGAAGATAGGAACAAGTTATTTTCATAAAAAGAGGCCTATTTATTTAGAGAAGTTTTGAACGGTATCTCTTTTGCTTTATCAAAGGTGTTCATCGTTATACGAAATCTTTTGGCACAGGATTTCATGGAAATTTTCACAGACAACGCTGCTATCTTTTCCCATGCGGCAGACTGGCCCCTTCACTGGCCGAATCCTCAGGATATTGTTTTCACGCCTATACCTCAAAATATGTGATAACAATTCCTAAAATAATAACTGCCAAAACAGTCTCTTGGCCCATATTCTAAAATAATTTTGAAACAGTCCCCGGATTGGCTTGAATTTCCCCGACCATTAATCGAATCACTTTACCACCACGTTGACTGTTTATAAGGAAGTGATATTAGTTGCTCTCTTCAGAAAAAGCTTCATTGAGTAAAAAACCTTTAATTTCTACTTCAAAATAAAAAGTTCGTATCACTTCTTTATATTTGCAGCTAAAATCCATAAATAATAGAAATATGAAAGATTTTGTTGCGGAGCTGGAATGGAGGGGAATGATTCATGATCAGATGCCCGGTACGGGGGACCAGCTGAACAAAGAGATGACCTCGGGTTACATCGGCTTCGACCCGACAGCGGATTCCTTACATATAGGTAGTTTAGTACAAATCATGACTTTGGTTCATTTTCAACGAGCAGGACACAAACCTGTAGTACTGGTAGGTGGAGCAACAGGTATGGTCGGAGATCCTTCGGGCAAATCAGCAGAAAGAAACCTGCTATCCGAAGATGTGCTACAGCATAACCTACAGTGTGTTACGGCACAGCTCAAGCAGTTTTTGGATTTTGATTGTGGAAATAACTCGGCCGAAGTGGTCAATAACTACGATTGGTTCAAGGATTTTAACTTTTTGGATTTTATCCGAGACGTGGGCAAACACATCTCTGTCAATTATATGATGGCAAAGGACTCTGTAAAAAAGAGATTGGAAACCGGAATGTCCTTTACCGAGTTCAGTTATCAGCTTGTGCAAGGTTATGATTTCTACTGGTTACATCAGAACAAAAACTGTAAGTTGCAGATGGGAGGTTCCGATCAATGGGGCAACATCGTGACAGGAACCGAGCTGATCAGAAGAAAAGCGCAGGGCGAAGCTTTTGCCTTGACTACACCCTTGGTCAAAAAAGCAGACGGTACCAAGTTCGGCAAGACTGAAGGCGGCAATGTATGGCTGGATAAAGAAAGGACTTCGCCTTATAAGTTTTATCAGTACTGGCTCAACGCTTCCGATGAGGATGCCGCTAATTACCTACGCATCTTTACACTTTTCGATAAAGAAAAAATAGAGGCTTTGGAAGCAGAGCATGCCACTGCGCCCAATATGCGTATCATGCAAAAAGCTCTGGGCGAAGACGTCACTATAAGAGTACATGGCGAAGAAGCTTATACCACGGCAATCAAAGCTTCCAATATCCTCTTCGGCAGGTCAACTACCGAAGACTTGATTTCTTTGGACGAAAGCACTTTACTTTCGGTGTTTGAAGGAGTCCCGCAAGCCAGTATTGCCAAAGATGATCTGACAAGCCTCGCCAATGTCACCGATTTACTATCCGAGGGTACAGGCGGCATCGTATTCTCCTCTAAGGGAGAAGCGCGTAAAATGATCAAAGGTGGTGGTGTAAGCATCAATAAAACCAAGATATCAGACCCTAACCAAGCCGTTGATTTTGGCTTGTTACAGGATAAGTACCTTCTGGCACAAAGAGGGAAAAAAAACTATTTCCTTATCACCGTCGAATGATGGACATGAACCAATAAAGTGATCTAGACTTTTTCTTTTACCTGCAAATTTTACATTTAGCATCCCTATTTTGTCTTTTTTAGGCTCCGTGGCTTTGACTATCTAAAGGAAAAAAGCCTTCATCGGGGTATAAAAAGCCAAAATTCTCGATGCCCAACGAAAAGTCCAAATCACTTCGATAACTATTGGTATTATCGATAGCATTTTAAGATAAAAAACCCTTCGAAATCTCATCCGAAGGGTTTTTCGTTCTAGCACTTTTCGTTTAATGGTATTTTAAAATAACCGGAATCCCACACTGGCTATCACTTGATGATTTCTTTGATCGACCTTTACACCTCCTATCTTATTGCCTAATTTACTAAGGTTATCTTCATATTTCAGGTCCAACATCATGTTTCCTATATCAAAGCCGATTCCAGCTTGGTATCCTACAGTAGCGTCCTTGATATTGGCTTTGAAGTCGTTGTTCCCGGCACTGCCCTTGATATAACTAATGATAGGGCCACCTTGAATCCGGAAGACTTTCCCCATTTTCAAGCCCATTAAAACAGGAATATCCACCTTGTTCAACTTGTAGTCAAGCACTTGACCGACACCTCCTTCTTTTAGATTGATTTTGCCACCGGTAGAGGTCAATAATACTTCCGGTTGGATGTACACACTACCCATGGTTATACGCGAGAAGGCACCGACATGTAGTCCCACTTTTCTTTCTCCTGTTTCGAAAGAGTAGGAATTATTATCCGCTTTATTGATTCTGATCTCAGAAGAACTTAGGCCGAACCTAGGGCCAATCGTAAATTGTGCGTTAGCTACACCGATACCTAGTATCGAGAAAAGCATGATGGTCATCAGTTTCTTATGCATGGTATTAGATTTTGATTTTACGTTTCCAAGAACGCTATTGATTTGTTCTTTTGATTTAGGCTTTACAAACAGCGTGCCGGTCTATTTTAAGTATAGGTAAATGACTTATACAAACTTAGCTTTTAAATACCACCTATCTTCCTGTTCATTTTGCTTCACTCTGCGTTGACAATCCTCGCGATAGCGCTGCTATCCCTGCGGTTATCGCCTTGATTGAAACCAAAATGACCCGCGGAATCTTATACGACATTTAAAACCCAAATTTGTATTACAACCAATAGAAAATACGCAATATCAACGCTGTATGTCATATAATATTTGGCAGAAAGCAAAAAAATGGAGTTCAAGTTACTGAAAAACAGATAGATGAGACGATGTGACCTTCCTATTGCGCCAGAAAATCGCTTGGTATTCAGTTAATTGCAAGTCGGTTATAGAGCAGACTATTGGAGGTAACCATAGCCGAGCTACATGAAATCCGGCAAAACCAAGATTTGGTAAGTACTCATTCTACCTTGATCAAAAAAGTATCCAAGGAGAATACAGGTTCAGGAAAGTAACATCTCCAGTCCCAGAACATGGGCATTTTTCAATGTATACGTATAACCGATATCGAACAGTTCTTTAGCCTTTCCGAGATCCATGCTTCCATATTTTTTCAGTCCTTCCGGTTCTATTAAGATATCGCACTCCTGTTTACTGATGTTGGTGTTGCCGTTAATGGCCATGAGCAGGCTTCTTTCGATAATTACTTTTACATTTCTTACATCAAAATCATTATCGATAGGGTTAGAGTGACAGCCGATGATAATGTCACAATACTTTCGGATGGGCGCGACTGGGAGATTGTCCATAATCCCTCCATCGACTAAGGTATGTTCATTGAAAGTGATGGGTTCAAAAATAACGGGAATACATGCTGAACCGACCATCGGTTTACTCAATTCACCGGTATCAAAATAGATGGCCCTACCTTTTCGCAGCTCCGTAGCGGCTACGGTAACGGGTATTTTCAAGGCCGAGAAATTATTTTCGGGGATATATTTCTTGATAACATTTTCCAGTGCGTCCAATTTCAAAAATCCTCTCCTGAACATCGTTGGGCGGACGGTTGATAGAAATCCTGTTTTTATGATAATTTCGAGAATTTCATCGGCCTTATATCCGTAGGAGTACAAGGCACCTATGATGGCCCCTGCACTCGTACCGGAAATGTGGGAGATAGTGGGCAGACCCAGTTCTTCCAGTGCTTTGAGAGTTCCAAGATGTGCTATACCCCTTGCCCCTCCACCGGATAAAACCAGTCCTATTTTGGGTGAAGGGCCGGCAAATTTTTCCTTATCATTGGACGGAACAGTCATGGTTTAGGTATGTTTTGGTTGTCAGATCAAAGAATTTCCCTTAAAGCAAATGTGTTGTCAAGTTTAATTCCTTTTTCAGTGCGTTTAACAGTACAGCACTCATGTTGAGCGTCGTGTTCGAAAAACAGGACATGCCCTTCGTCTACTGCTTTTGTCAGTACTTCGTTTTTTTCCTCCATTGTGAGCAATGGCCTGGTATCATATCCCATAACATAAGGCAAGCCTATATGGGCCGTAGATGGTATTAGATCGCCCATAAATACTATGGTTTTATCCTTGTATTTTATCTTCGGCAGCATTTGTTTGTCGGTGTGCCCATCGACCATTAGGATATCAAAAGCTTCAAATGGAGAAGTATCCATAGGCACATAATTCAAGTGTCCACTTTCTTGCATCGGCAATATGTTCTCGGACAAAAAACTGGCTTTTTCTCTAGGGTTCGGATGAGTGGCCCACTCCCAGTGAGCCTCGTTGGACCAGTAGTTGGCATTGGGAAATGTGAGTTCGGGTTGCTTATCACCGATCTTCCTGACACCACCACCACAATGATCGAAATGAAGGTGTGTCAAAAACATGTCCGTAATCTCTAAAGGCGAAAACCCGGCCTTTTTTATAGAGCCTTCTAAAGACGCTTCACCATGTAGATGATAATGACCGAAGAATTTTTCGTTTTGCTTATCGCCGATACCATTATCTATAAGGATAAGTCTTTCGCCATCCTCTATCAATAGGCAGCGCATGGCCCAGCTGCATAAGTTGTTATCATCAGCGGGTGTAGTGCGTTGCCAAAGACTTTTAGGAACTACACCGAACATGGCACCGCCATCCAGTTTGAAAAATCCAGTATCTATTACATGTAGTTGCATTGGGTATCGGTTCAGTGGTTAACTACGGAGCCATCGATTGTCTCTCCGTTTTCAAGTATACGTAAATCGTGGGAAACTCTGTAAGGACTTGGAACTATTTTAACTCGAAATTTTCAGTGAATTGTTTATCACATGATCGTAATACAAATTTATGTTTTAAAGGTTACATGAATATTTTATACAAATTTAGGTTTTAAATGTCGTATAAGATTCCGCTGGTCATTTTGTTTCAATCAAGGCGAGAACCGCAGGAATAGCAGCGCTATCCCGAGGATTGTCAACGCAGAGTGAAGCAAAATGAACAGGAAGATAGGCGATAGTTGAAAGCTAAGTTTATATTACAGGCATTTTATCCTAGTCCAAATCGCTTGATAGCAGCACTAGCATGAGAATTTTCAAGGCAGGATAAGGCAAAGTGAACAAAAAGATATGCGACTTTTGAAAGGTAAGTATGTATAAATCTAAAATCAGGCAATAACCTTGTGGTGACTTCGAACCATAACCAAGCTTTTATTTCACTTACCTCTTTCAAGACCGAATTACCAATGGTAAATTTGAGTCAAAATATTGTTGGTAACAAAAAAAACAGACTCCGATATTTTCGGAGTCTGTTTTATATTTTCATTGATTCCTTTTGAAATACTGACCTAAATAAGGGTATTATTCTATTTAAACCCTTATTTCACGGCAAGTTGGGTAACCTTAAAAACAGGTAGCTATTCCACGATTTCACCCATTTTCGAAAACTTCTCTATCCGCTGGTCAATGCGCTCCTGTTCGCTGAGCGCCTTTAGCTGAGCGGTAGCTTCTAAAATAGTTTCTTTCACGGTTTTGGCCATTTCTTTTATATTGATATGTGCCCCTCCCAGAGGTTCTTTTATGATTCCATCGATCAACTTCAAGCCCAACATATCTTTTGCTGCAAGCTTCAAAGCTTCTGCCGCCTCTTCTTTGTATTCCCAGCTTCTCCATAATATGGAAGAGCAGGATTCGGGAGAAATTACCGAATACCATGTATTTTCGAGCATCAATACCCTGTCACCGATAGCTATACCCAACGCCCCTCCAGAAGCGCCTTCCCCTATTACGATACAAATAACGGGTACCTTCAACATGAACATCTCTTTTAGGTTTCTGGCGATGGCCTCAGCCTGTCCACGCTCTTCGGCTTCAAGACCTGGATAAGCACCCGGCGTATCGATGAGCGTCACAATAGGTTTATTGAACTTCTCAGCTATCTTCATCAAACGCAAGGCTTTGCGATAGCCCTCAGGGTTGGGCATTCCGAAATTACGCATCTGTCTGTCCTTGGTATTCCTTCCCTTTTGCTGTCCTAAAATCATAAATGTCTGTCCATCGATGGTACCGAGACCTCCAATCATGGCCTTATCATCTTTGACGGTCCTATCTCCATGAAGTTCTATGAAATCATCCGTCATTTCATAGATATAATCTAGAGCATAAGGTCGGTCGGGATGACGGGATAACTGGACTCGCTGCCATCGCGTCAAATTGTGAAAAGTTTCCTTCTTTAGGTGTTTTATCTTTTCTTCCAGCGATTTTACCGCCTCGTTTACATTTACGTCGCTATCAGTGGCCAACCTCCTCATATCCTCTAATTTAGCCTCTAATGCTACAATCGGTTTCTCAAAATCCAAAAGCATGGTCGTTTGTTTAAGGTTACAATATTATTAAGTTATATCCTTTAAAGAAATGAAATTGCTTCATTTCTATCAAGAATTAAGAAGTGTAATACACAAATAAAAAAAAAGTAAATTATTTAACAAGTACATATTGCATTTGACAATCCAAAAATATACTTTTGCATCACCTTAAACGAAAGGAACAAAACAAAATTATAAATAATCAATCTTATTGAAAAGAATTAATTTATCAGTTTTTATAAATAAAACAGTTAAATTAATTTAAATACTCATCGTTTTAGAATAGTATGGTCTGGTAGTTCAGTTGGTTAGAATGCCTGCCTGTCACGCAGGAGGTCGCGGGTTCGAGTCCCGTCCAGACCGCAAGGTTCGAATCAAAAGATTCGGATTTTTTTTAATCTTCTATAAGGATGAGTTAATAGGGTTATAGAATTTTTATATTTATACAATATTGGTCTGGTAGTTCAGTTGGTTAGAATGCCTGCCTGTCACGCAGGAGGTCGCGGGTTCGAGTCCCGTCCAGACCGCAAGGTCCGAATCAAAAGATTCGGACCTTTTTATTTAAAAAAAAGTAACATACTCCCTCCTTCGACTAATTACATCATCTACAGTAAAATAAGTTTTCCTTTTTTCACGATTTTTTTTAAAAAAAAAGTTCGTAATTATCTGACTTTAAGTATCTTTGTGTATCTGATTAAGTACTGGTTATACTTATTATCAGGTATTCATTTTTTTATTAAGGTTAATTAAGGTTAAGTTTTTTTGTGGGCTGGTTACCCGATTTATACAAAAAAACATTTTTTTTACAAGGTCGGGGTGGTTCCCGACCTTTCCTTTATTATTACCTATTATGACCGCTACTATTCTCTTGCCACAAGAGAATACGTAAAAATATATGCCTTTTTTCTTATGCATTTCCTTCGGAACATAACTTAGAGACTGTTTTAAATTATATTCAAAATTTATAATCACTTATTTTGGATAGGACCGAGCGTTAAAATAATGCCCCGAGGGCATTATTGGTGAAGGGGCCGGTCTGCCGCGCAGGAGTAAGCGCTTGGCCGACTTTAGGCGAAAACGGAGTTCAGGGCGGATAGAGAACATGTTGACCACGATTGGAACGATGAAAACGCAACACGTCCAAAATACTCTCCTCAAAAACGGGGTATAGATTGGCCGACTGTTAACATCAGTAGTATAGATAAGTATACAAGTCTGTTTCTTTATTACCGGACTGTAAAGGTTTTGGGGCATCATTACGGGCAATATCTGTCGTAAATATCAACCATTGTGTCAAAGCGGTAGCGACGATTAAAAATCAATATCGACCAAATGAAAACAAAAGAGATACAGTTACAACGGTCTTTTATTCCAAACACCGGACAATGCGGGAAGTATATCTCAAAAGAAATCCTAATGGAAATACCTATGCAAATCATCTCATGACCAAAAAAAGGTAGAGTTTATCCCATATACTCCTTGGGTCGAAACTACTCTCCCCCCCTACTCCCGCTCTTTATGATTATCCTATGACAACACACATTTGCTGATTTCCTTCCAAATATTTGGTGCAAAATCGTAATGCCTTTTGGACTACCCGGTCTATTCAAAATCCACAAACTTCTGATCAGTAGAAGTATACGCATCTGTTTTTTTAACCCAAAATGATCCATAGGATTTCGTTATGAGAGCATAATTACAATAAAATCAGCGGCTTAGGTGAGGAGGCCTTTGTATCATTAGGATGACGAACCTGCATAGCGTAAAACAGCTGATTTTGAAGCAATTTATGTTCGTAATAGGAAGGCTATTGATCATTTTGGGTTTAATCATTGCTGTTGAATGCTTCAATTCTTATGTATCAAAAAAGTAAATCCACTTCAATTACCCTCTAAAGAAGTCCACAAAACCTTTTAGCTCACGGTATCCTGACACTTGTCCAAACCCCTGATCTCTATTATCTTTAAACCTAGCTCATCTTATGAAAATTACAGGAAGATTACTGATAAGATCAGACATTCATGGACTTTCATAAAGTTTCCCATCATTGTACACAATATTGAGCAAACTATGAATTTTTAAGTGGTACAAGTGTCCAATGGGTAAGAACGGGCATGTAAAATAGTAGCTCTATATAGATTGCAAAACAGCTTTTAGAAATGAGTATTCTATAGCGGTTTCGAAAAACGATTTTCAATTATTTGAAGGATTTTAACGTATTATTTTGGATCAAGATTTTTTTACGGCAACAGGCAAGGTATGGGATGCAAAAGACCTCCCAAAAGACACTATAAAGACTACCTTTCATCAAGAAATCATGGATGAAATCATCCGTTCGGTCAAAGGGGGGGCCGCTCAATCCGTAGTACTATCAGGAGAGTACGGTACGGGAAAATCAACGCTCATCAAAATGGCCGCCCAGCAATTGTTCCAGGAAGGGTGGACGATTTTCCAAGCTTCGTCCAATGATATCGTAGCAGGCCAGCGCTATATTGGTGACTTTGAGCAAAACGTCAAGAATATTATCGAAGGCCTCCAACAAAAGAAAAAATCGTTGTGGGTCGTTCCACGCTTTCATGAATTGTATCATGTAGGCAAACATGAGCAAAACCCCGTCGGTGCATTGGACATGCTACTGCCCTATTGTCAATCGGGACAGATAAAAATCATCGGCGAGACCCACCCAAGGTTTTTGGAAAAGATAACTCAATATCGACCTCAAATACGAGAAACTTTCGACATTATCCGTATTAATGGATTGGATAAAGAAGATACACTGAGCCTGACCAAACAATGGATGGCCCAAGATAAAAACCAATTACTATGGCGCAACATGTCTTCGGGTAAAATGGAGGAGGTATACTATCTGGCCCAGCAGTACCTGAACTATCAAGACAATCCGGGAATGTTCTTCAACGTACTGAAACAGACCAAAAGCTTACTTATCTCCAAGAAGAAGAAAGAAAAAGCCCTTGAAATAAGCGATTTTATCGAAGCCATAGCCCAACAGACGGGTCTGCCCAAGGAAATACTGGATGAGCGTACCACCTTGGATATCGATGCCTTGCAAAAGCGGTTTTCCAAACATGTTATCGGTCAGGGAGAAGCTATAAATGCTATTATCGATAGAGTCGCCATGATAAAGGCCGGCCTTACAGATCCCAGTCGTCCTTTGGGGGTATTCCTCTTCGTAGGCCCCACAGGAACAGGCAAAACAGAAATAGCCAAAATGCTGACCCAATTCCTGTTCAGTACCGAAAAGAAGATGGTTCGACTGGACATGAGTGAATTCCAAACCGCTGATAGTGTGTACCGCATCATCGGAGATGGAAATGATGTCTCCGAAAATATGGCCCTGGTCAATAAAATAAGGAAGAACCCTTTCTCCGTAGTCCTTTTGGACGAGTTTGAAAAGGCACATCCCAACATATGGGACCTGTTCCTTCAGGTATTCGACGATGGCCGACTTACTGACCAGCGTGGAGATGTAGCGGATTTCCGACAGTCGATCATCATCATGACTTCCAATGCAGGCGCCAGTATACCTACCCATATCTCTGTAGGTTTCAATACTCCACCGAGCACCTACTCTCAAGATAAGATACGAAACACCATAGAGCAAGTGTTCCGGCCGGAGTTTATCAACCGTATTGACCGTATCGTTGCTTTCAAGCCACTAAGTGAGGCCTCTGTTCGTAGGATTTTAAAAAACGAACTGAAAAATGTGCTAAGACGTCGTGGACTCAGACGGAAAAAATGGGCCGTGGAGTGGGAAGAATCCGCTTTGGATTTTTTGATGGAAAAGGGATACTCCAGCCACTTGGGTGCACGTCCCATGAAGCGCGCCATAGAACAGCATCTTTTAGCTCCACTGGCCCTAACGATAGTCAAAAACCAATACCCTGATGGCGATCAGTTCTTGTTTGTTAAAAAGGAAGGCAACAAGCTCAAAGTGGAGTTTGTCGATCCTGATGAACCCGAGATCAAGTGGACTCAAAGACAGGATATCCTAGCACATCAAGCCACTAAAGTAAGTACAATGACCTTAGCGCCTATCGCGTTGAATGCGGCGGGTGAGCTGGCAGAGTTCGAGGTTCTGAAAATACAACTGGAACAATTGGACCAAGTTACCCGTAAGGTAGGCCTGGAACCTAAAAAAGACTCCTTACTGAAACAGATGAGCAATCCCGAGTTCTGGTCTTCCGAAGACCGTTTCTCGGTGCTTTCCGAAATTGAGTTCATAGACCGGTTTCAGGAAGGTCTACAGACAGCCCGCTCACTTTACGAGCGACTGGACCACCCCGAGAAAAAGAGGTTGAGCTATCCTAAGGATATCCTACAGCGCTTGGCTCTTCGTTTGATTATTTTGCAAAGAGCCTCAGAGGCGTATAAGACGGGACAGCCCCAAAATGCCTTTCTTAGAATCTATGTTGAAGAGCTTCATCATGGTCAGGGACCTATTTTCCTAAACCGTCTGATACACATGTACCAACAATGGGCCAAGTCCAGAAAAATGCACTTCGAACTGCTCAGTGACCCGAATGAGCTACTGGGCAAAACCTTCGCCATTAGTGGGTTTGGGGCATTTCAAACGCTGTATAAAGAAGAAGGTATTCACTCTTGGGATTACAAAGTAAAAAACAGGTCGCATAAAATCTCACTGAAAATCGAAGTAGTACCACAGCGTGAAATCAACCCTAAGCAGATAGCTCTATCGGATATGGCAAAAGGGGCTTTTGAAAAGTATAAGCCCAGTCTGAAACTACTGAGAAAGTATAAAGGCGATCCCGTCAAAGAAATCGTCGATAACCGTTTGGGTTGGAGAACCTCCAAACCCGAACTGGTATGGTCGGGTAATTTTGATATTATGGCCCTTGAGTAAAAGGTCGATCTTATGCCAATACAAACTTACCTCTCAGGTTTTGCCCAGCCATTCCCTGATTGCCTCCATAGCCTTGAACACCTTGTTCTTGAAGCGTTGTTTGATGTGCTTCCAGACCTGTTCACAGGGATTGAGCTCCGGTGTATAGGCGGGTATGTTGATCAGGAATATGTTTTCCGGGATCTGTATGTTCTTTGTGGAATGGAACCCGGCATTGTCAACGACCACCATTTTGTACTCCTTGGGCCTGTGCAGTGATAGTCCCTGTAGGTATGCCTCGAATATCTTTGTGGAGACCCCTTCCGGCGCGCCTTCACCGAAAGGAACCCATCGGTACCTTCGGAGTTGTACTGCCCCCCCAGTTCTCAAGGCACCTCAGACTAATCCCAAGGTGGTTGGAAAAGTCCTGGCGCAAACCGAAACGGCCTTCCTTCAAGCAGATCAGCGCATATACTCGACGTTCCTTACCTAAATTCGATTGCTTTGACTTAAGAGACCTTAAGGTGGAAAGGCTCTCTTTCACCAATATTTCTATTCGTTTTCCCATAGATGAAATTATACGAATTTATAAACCCAAATTAGTATAATATGACCCGCGAAATCTTATACGACATGTGAAACCCAAATTTGTATAACACGTGAATTGGAGACCATGGGCTAGACCCGATCACTTTTTCTTCCTACTCACGGGCATCTACCGTTTCCACGTTGTCGGTATATACTTTATCGATCAGTAGGCGTTTCGGGTCAATGGCCACCTTTGCCGGTATGGAATCTACTTCGAAGGTAAAACTCATCTCGTTTCTATCGATTTTCACACGCTTTTCGTAAAACAATCTTTTCTCCCCTTTATCCGCAAATATGCCGATGTCCATCCAATCGTCCAGAGGTACGGTTCTTTCATTTCCGATAGTATCTGCTTTTATTTTGGTAGCACTGATATCCATGGTCACTTCATAACGTCCATTGTCCAAAGCTTTATAAGAGGCTTCTTTTACCCGGTTGTCATATAGGGTAATCTCTTTGAACCAGTCCTTGATCAGGTAATGTAGCGAGTCAGGTACTTCGGGTTCCAAATAACCCAAGAAATCGAGCGTAGTGGGGTACGGTGGTGACTTATAGCGATAGGCCTCTAAGAAATTACGTAGGGCGGTATTCACTTTGTCCTCCCCGATATAGTCCTGTAGTGCATAAAGTACCAGACTTCCTTTTCCATAATGGATATATCCTTGGTTCTCGACCTTGTACAGAGGTAGTTCTTTCTTGACTTCGTTGCTTCTACCACGCAGGTACCTATCATGGTTGTACTTCAGAAACTCCCTCATCTTCATGGGGTCCTGCGCAGCCTTTTTCATCACCATCAAGGAGGAGTATTCGGAGAAGCTCTCACTGAGCATGGTCCCTCCTTGCATCTTTGCGCCGATAACCTGATGCGCCCACCACTGATGCGCCATTTCATGAGCAATCACCGCATCAATGACGTTATTGCCTTCTTCATCTTCCAGATTGATGATAAAACCGAAAGATTCCGAATAGGGCATGGTCCCTGGGAAAGCTTGGGCAAAGGTAGCATATCGAGGAAACTCAATGATGCGGGCCTGTTTATGATAATAAGGACCAAAGTTTTGGGTATAATAGTCCAATGATCTTTCTACGGCAGACAGCATTTTGTCGATATTGTAATCGTGTTTTTTATCATAATATACCTCTATGGTGACATCATTCCATTTTGCGCGTTTTACTTCGTATGCTGCCGACATAAAGGAGTAAAAATTCAAAGAAGCATGATCGACGCTATATTTATAGTATCTTCTACCTTCTTCCTCCCACTCCTTTACCAAAGTACCCGGAGCTATGGCGATTTGGTCCCTGGAAGTAGAGATGGTTGTCGTTACGGGTATATAATCAGAGCTTCGATCGGTCAGATAATTGCCCATGCAATTTTCCTTGCAGGAGGCTTCTAAAGGGGGCATTCTGTTTTTCTTGGGCAGGTCGTATTTTTTCCTTTTGTTCTTCTCGGATAACTCTCTCGCCTCACTATAGCCCAAACTCGGTACAATATTAAAATTGTTAAAGAAAGAACCGTTGGCTACTATGGCCGTTCCTCCACGCTCATTTTCGAAGCCCTTGGGCTTATAGTGCGCTGTTAAGTTCGCTCTAACCTCTTCTCCCGGCACCATAGTGGACCCTAAAGCGTAAACCTTGAACCCTAAGTCTTTATCATAGGAAGTCAACGTAGCGCCCGTTATATCGATTTCCTGATTCCAATCTTTCGTGACGGTGAAATATAATGAATCGATATTTTTGTCGCTTTCATTTTTCAATACCATAACAGCCGATACCTTGGCCTCGCGATTTTCCGGATAAATGGCGATATCGTAGTCTACCGACTTGATTTTAGGCAGGGGTGCTTTCTTGTATTTTTTGTATTTCTTCTCATATTGCGCTGCCCGCTCATCGAACGTATCAGAGCTGACGATGGTATTGAGTATATTTGTATTATAGTAAATGAACCCTGCTGTACCTACCCAGAGCAGCAATACTATCAAAGTAGCCAATCTATATTTGGAAAGTAGTTTTTTAGCTACTGAGAATCGAGAAGCCATTCCTTGGATAGCCCCACGGCTCCAGAAAGCACCGGCCAGCAAGAGACAGAGCAACGAAAACAGCAGCCAGTAGATCTGAAACCATAGCGCTCCGGCTTTTCCGGGACCGAAGCCATTCATATCCGAATAGCTCAAATCAGGAGTTCCCGCGATTTTCAGCAGGTTACTGTCCCAGTCCAATATTTCAAATAAAATATCCTGTGCAAAGAGAAGTGCAATACAGACAAAGTATCCTAGGTAACGCTGATTGACAATGACCTGTATGAAAACCATCAGACCTACGATGGTAACATAAGAAGGCAGTTCGATCAAAAACAAATCGATGAGATACAGATCGACTTCTATACGTTGAAAGCCGTTGAATAACTGGAACATAATCCCAACAGCGATAAGTGATAGGTGCAATATCAGCGCAGTCACGATCAGTGAAGAAGATTTGGCCAATAAGGATACCACAGAAAAATGCGGACTGGCATCGATGACCTCATGGATTTTATGGACTCGGTCTCGCCAGACCAGCTCACCGCTGAAAAAAACGATGACAATGATATTGAAAAGGCCGGCGTTGCTTCCTATAAAATCCAGCACTTTATAAGTCAAAGGATAGGATTTCAGACCGAAGTATTCGAAACCACCATTGAGATTGGTCAGCAGTAGTATGATTCCAAATAGAAAAATGATTTTGAACACATTGTTTTTGACAATGCTCAATAAGTTAATGGAAAAAAAACTCTTAAAATGGAGCCAATTGGTCTTACCTCCATAACTCAGGTTTACTAATGGGGTTTTATGATGGGGTACTCCTGCCCTGCCTTCTATCTTATCGATTTTCTCATCATGTTTTTCCTGTTTTACTTTTTTACTTTTCTCTTTGAACGAAAAAGTAATATAGGAGAAAAGCAATACCGCTATACCAAAGGCAAACCATATAAGACGGTTAATCAATAACAAGCCGGAGAAACCCAATACCAGTGTATTCTTATCGACCTGTGTATAGTATTTGGTCTGAAGAAAGTAAGTCCTAATACCAAAGATATCGGTCACTGCGCTGACAAATTCATTGTCGATATCCGATAAGAGTGTCCCTGAGATAATATAAGTGACAATGATCAGCAGTGCTCCTACAAAAGAAAAGACCGTACTCTTCCAATAACTGGCCAAGGCAAATATGACTGTTCCCGACACGAACATATTGGGTAGAACGAACAGGAAGTAGCTACTGACAAAAGCACTCCAGTA
Organism: uncultured Cyclobacteriaceae bacterium; assembly: GCA_947492745.1. GTDB lineage: Bacteria > Bacteroidota > Bacteroidia > Cytophagales > Cyclobacteriaceae > Aurantiphycus > Aurantiphycus algarum. The sequence continues at coordinate 135,485 of CANLOE010000002.1, forward strand.
GATAGGCCCCATCCTATCTGCATCGATCCAGCCCGCAGCAGGTCCTAAAACACTTCCTATCACTATGCCGATAAATACTCCCAATAGTGGTATCGTAGCCAGAAGGAGTGCCCCTAAAAAGCGTCCAAAGAAAAAGGAACTCTTTTTCAAAGGTGTACTGAAGAGTATTTCCGTAAAACCATTGTTATGGTCCCGCAAAGCTGCATTGTTGAAAAAAGCAGTCGCTATCAGTAACCCAAAAAGGGTTAGGATGACCGTAAACTGACTGATGACAAATGGAGCATTTTTATGGATATTCCCTACACTGCCTCCAATGATCACCGAATCACTGACCGTGGCGGCACAGGTTAAAAATGCGATTAGGCCCAGAAAGATATAGACCATGGGCTGCTGGAGGGAGTATTTTATTTCTGTAATGAAAAGGTGCTTGAACATAAGTAATGAGTTACTGGGTGTCTATAATCAAGAAAGAGCAAAATGAGACGGGCAGATAGCATAAGCATAACTACATGACCTCAGGGTGCCATTTCATCAGTATTTTCAACGATGGGTATCGTTTCCAAAAAGAACTTGATCTTGTCCTTAAGTCAATGGCATTTAGATATAATACAAACTTAGCTTTCAACTATCGCATATCTTCCTGTTCATTTTGCTTCACTCTGCGTTGACAATCCTCGGGATAGCGCTGCTATTCCTGCGGTTCTCGCCTTGATTGAAACAAAATGACCCGCGGAATCTTATACGACATTTAAAACCTAAATTTGTATAATTCGGTGTTTTTAACGATTGATTTTGGAGAAGAAAACATCCTCTAGATTGGGAGGAGTATTCTGAAAACCCTCTCCCGGTTCTTCTTCGCTAAAAACCCGAATCAGGGGTTGCCCGCCGACCATCTTATTCGAAATCACATCATAGGTAGCTTGGTATTGTGAAAGTTCGGCCCGGCTTACCACACGTTGGTATATCTTACCTTCCAATTCGGCTATCGCTACATTGGGAGCTCCATGATAGACCATTTGGCCCTGGTTCATCACTGCCATTTGCGTACATAGTTCGCGCACATCGTCCACGATGTGCGTGGACAGTATGACAATAACCTCCTCTCCCACTTCTGCCAAAAGGTTATAGAAACGATTGCGCTCTCCTGGGTCAAGTCCTGCGGTCGGCTCATCAACGATAATCAGTTTTGGCTGCCCTATCAGTGCCTGGGCGATGCCAATACGCTGCTTCATACCTCCGGAGAAACTTTTGACACTTTTGTTTCTCTTCTCGGATAGATTGACCTTTTCCAATAAATGCTCCACTAATGCTCTGCGCTCCGATTTGTCCGAAACCCCCTTGAGTACTGCTAAGTGATGGAGCAATTGCTCAGCCGTTATCTTTGGATACACTCCAAACTCCTGAGGTAAATATCCCAGTACTTTACGCAGTTCTTCCGGCCGGTTCAACACATCTATATCGTCAAGAAAGATACTACCGCCATCGGCTTCCTGTAAAGTAGAAATAGTCCGCATCAGGGATGATTTACCCGCGCCATTGGGTCCTAGCAGGCCGAATAGACCATTGTTGATTTCCAGATTGACATCATCTAAGGCCCTTACACCATTGGGGTACGTTTTTGATAAATTACTGATTTTCAGAACACTCATAGGATTGTCGTTGTTATGATTTTAAAAGTGAGAATAGAAAATATCACCGAATATGGCCCGATAATAACCGTTCATTCGTATGAATAAAGTGGTTTATTTGATAGAAAGACGTTAGAAAGAATGTTTTCATGGAGTTCTTTTGACGAACGGCTCCAGTACTTTGAGGGCGGTTATATAACCATTTTACGTATAGATACTTATGAAAAACACTCATTGGTTTCCCGACCGTAATGAACGGTAAGATACATTTTCGAGAGCTTATCCATAAGATTATCGGAAATATATTTGTGCTGATTTCCAAGAACTGAATTTATTAGCTAAATGGTACCGTAAAAGACAGTTGTATTGTTTACTTGATTTGCAAAAAACAATGCACTAAAAGATGACGTAAAGCAATGAGTATGAAAAAGAATCTGAGCATTCCTTTTGCTCCTCAAAAGACAGGTACTTTTACGAGAGAAATAAGTATGATGTAGAAAGTAAGTTTCATGATGAATGTTATTCCTACGACGATTAAGAGACTGTTTTGAAGATATTATAGTTGAAATTTGTTATCACTTATTTTGGATAGGACCGAGCGTTAAAATAATGCCCCGAGGGCATTATCAATGAAGGGGCCGGTCTGCCGCGTGAGCCATTGACAAAGATGGCATGTCGCGCTAGCTAGCGGAAATTTCAACGAAATCAAGAAGTACATAAGAAAGAAAAAGATACATTTTAACCCAAAATAATCGATAGAAATCGTGATGAGCGTATAAATAGCAAAATACCGGCCATTTGGATTCGTTCGGCATAGCACTGCTATGGTGAATGAAGACAGGTGGGCAAAGCTTCCGGTAGGAAGCTATTTATGCGCGGAATAGTTTCTCTATTGATCATTTTGGGTTAAAAACAGTCTCTAATAATCAATGCCGACCAAATGAAAATAAAAGATATACTTCAAAACAGTCTTCTCCTATGCAGAGAACCACGTGTGTTTCATACAATACTATACCTGAAAACAAATTGAGGGGAGTAGATTGATTTCATTCAACCCGGATCATGCATTAGCCCTTCTATTATGGTATTAAATATCTGTAAATCAGCAAAGTGAATCCGATAAACCTCCCTGATGTATTGCTTTTTAAACCCTCATAACTAAGCCCTAATACATAATCCGGGTTTAAGGGATTCTGTCCTTACGGAACATCCAAACAAACGGTGTACGAAACGTTCTTTTCATAAGGGCTTTTCCCTCAGCTGATTTCCCAATTCATTTTCATTTGAGGATAACGCCGACCAGCACTATAGGCCTTCCTCGTTTTTTCTATCTTCTTCTTTCCGATGCCATGATTTTTCACTCTTCTGCTGATAGCAGCCGATAATTTTGCTTAATTTTACAAATAAAAACCGGTTCAATGGAATCTTTTACTGCCCATTATCAATCTGGAAAGGACAAATGTTCTCAAGGGGAATTTCAATCAGCCATCGCTGATTTCAACCGAGCACTGGCCGTCAAGCCTCAAGAAGAAGGCCCATTGCATGATAGAGCCAAGGCCTATTCCCGGTTAGGTGAGTTTGAAAAGGCCTTAATTGATTATGATCGATTGGTACAGCTACAGCCACAAAAAGCCACCTATTTGAGTGAGCGGGCCGTAGTACGGTATCGCTGTGCTCAGTACGAGGCCGCCATAGAGGATTTGGACAATGCCGTGCTATTGGAACCGAATAAAAGTTTCCGGTATTCCAGCCGGGCCTATATCAAAGGAAACATGGGTGACCTTTCGGGCGCTATCGAGGACTACGAAAAAGCGATCACATTGGACCCGGAAGATGCTATAGCATATAACAACAAAGGGCTACTAGAGGAAAAGCTGGGACAAGTAGAGCGGTCGAAGAATAGCTATGCGCTTGCCGATAAGCTGAATCCTGCTCAAAAACCTTCTAAAAAAGAATCTCTAGAGACTGAGGGGAAAAAGAATCTTCCGACTCCTCAGAAGGATAAAGTGAAACAGCCCATTCCGTCCCTATCCGAAAAATCACGCTTTAATGTCCGAAACTATCTCTGTACATTGAAAAACCTGGCTTCCTCTAAAGAAGAGCGTAGAGAATTTTATGACTTTATCAAAAAGAGGTTGAAAAAAGGTTGATTATGGTCTTTTGAGAAGATAAACTCTTTTTCGCACATGGTTCGCATTATGCACTAAAACTACCTAATAGGATACTAAACAATAGCCCTCCTATTACGAGCATTAATTACTTCAAAATCAGCCGTTTTACGCTACACAGGTTTTATACAAATTTGGGTTTTAAATGTCGTATAAGATTCCGCGGGTCATTTTGGTTTCAATCAAGGCGATAACCGCAGGGATAGCAGCGCTATCGCGAGGATTGTCAACGCAGAGTGAGGCAAAATGAACAGGAAGATAGGCGATATTTAAAAGCTAAGTTTGTATTACACCCTAATGATACAAAGGCCTCCTCACCTGAACCGCTGATTTTATCCCAAAATGATCAATAGAGAACCTATTCCGCGCATAAATAGCTTCATACCGGAAGCTTTGCCCATCTGTCTTCATTCACCATAGCGGTGCTATGCCGAACGAATACAAATGGCTGATATTTTGCTATTTATACGCTCATCACGATTTCTATCGATCAATTTGGGTTTATTGCAATTATGCTCTCTTAACGAAATCCCATTGATTCATTTGGGCTAAAAAAATAAATTCATTTTGTTGTTTTTCAGACATTTAGGTTCATCATAGGAGAGCCGGTAAATACTGAGGGTCTAAAATAGGAAGAGCTTTTTTGATGGACAATTCGGGTTCGGAAATATGCCATTTTGGGCTATAGACAAAGGTCTTCAAAAACAGTATATCTTTATGTCGTACTCGCTTCCTTTACTCTGTCATCGGAATTTTCTTGATGGGAAAGGCCATCAAAAATTTAGCTCCCTGACCTTCCGTACTTTCACACCATACCCTTCCCATCATTTCTTCCGTGAATTTTTTGACTATAGAGAGTCCTATGCCTGTAGAACTTTCTCCACCTGTAGGGTGTGCACTGAGTTTCTTATATTTAATGAATAGATTGGGCAATTCATTTTTTTTAACACCGGGTCCTTGGTCCTTGACACAGAAAATCATCTCTCCATCTTTCTTTTTCAGTTCAAGGAAAATCGCCTTATTGGGTAGAGAAAACTTGATAGCGTTTGATATCAGGTTACTGACTGCTTGACGAAAATAGGTTTCATCCAAAGCTACCTCGAACTTTTCATCCAATACTTTGAAGTTGATGGCAATTCCTTTTTTGGCGGCTCCTACTTGAAACTCTGAAACAGCTTTGTTGATAATATCCAGTATAGCCGTACCACTGAAAACTCCTAGCACCAGTTCTTTTCCTATTTCATGTACATTGAGTATTCTGTTGATCATGTCCGCAGAATTTTGCGCCGAGTTCCTTATCATTTTCAGATACTTATTGGTATCTTCATCTATTCTTGGTTGAATAATATTGAGAATACCTATAATTTGATTGACAGGAGACTTGAGGTCATGTGCGACTATATCGATAAGGTCGTTTTTTTCATGATTGATGGATACCAATTTTTGGTTTACCAGCTCCAGCTGTTGGTTTTTTCGAAGTATTTCCTGGTTACCTTTTTCTATTTTAACGGCTTGATCGATGATTTCCCCTTGTTGAATTTCCAAAAGTTCACTTCTACGGACAGCTTTCATGTTAGCTCTCAGGATGAAAAATGCTGAAAGCGCCACTAAAAAAAGTAAAAATGCAATACTTATGACCAGTGTATTCTGTCGTTTGATCTTGCTGTCTTTTTTAAAGTGATCCATTTTGAGGGCTTGGTTCTCATGGATTTTTTTTTCGGTTTCATATTCGATTTTCAGACGTGCTATCTGGTGGTTCTTACTTTCATTGAATAGGCTGTCCCGCAATTGAAGTTTTATCTTATGATATCTAAGTGCACTCTTAAAGTCTCCCTTCATTTCATACATTTTCACATAATGTTGTAGAATTTGCATCTCTCTATCCTTGGCGTTGATTTTTTTTGCCAGTCGTAGTGCGTTATTCAAGTAAAGTTCTGCTTTGTCGTAATTTCCCAGATGAGCCTGAACCAGTCCTATGTTACCGGTAGAGGAAGTCAGTATCTGATAATCTTCAAGGTCTTCGCCTATGGTATTGGAAAGTTTCAGTTGAGCAATGGCCAGATCATATTCTTTTTGGAGGGTATGTATTTCTCCGATGGTATTCAGCATATACCCTCTTACTCGCTGATCACCGATTTCTTCTGCAATATCCAAACTATGGTATAGGTAGGTGAGCGCGTCTTCCAATTCGCCTTTTTTGATGTGAACTCTGCCCAAATTACTCATTGCTATACCATAAAGCCGCTCGTTGTGCAGTAATTTGGCATCGTCCATGGCCTGCTCGAAATAGCTGAGTGCATCTTCCAGATTATCTTGCTCATAATAAACGAGACCGATACAGTTCAGCGCCTCGGTTTTCTTATCGGTGTAATCATATTCCTCTATTATTTTCAGGGCTATCAGATAATGCTCAAGTGCTATATCATACTCACCTATTACCCAGTGGGCAATTCCCATCGATTTATGACTGTTGGAAAGGCCCAATTTATATCCAATGGAGTCCGATAACTCCACAGCCCTTTTTGCATAGACCATCGCTATTTTTGGTTCGGTGGAGTGATACTCATATACCAACATATTCAAAGCATCGACCTTTTGACTATCCGAGAGCGTTTCTTTCTCAAGCACTACTTTCAAGCTGTCGATTTTTGTATTTTGAGCAAAGGACTGTTGCGAATCTGCCAAGAAAAAAAACACAAGAATCATCGAGACTTGGTACAAGCTCATAATGACTTGGGTTGAAGTTATTGATATGGTTTTAAAATACTTGGTCAAATCTATTTAACTCAGCGAATCGATTATGGTCTTTACCTTCTTTTCATACAAGTACATGAAAAAAACGAACGCTTCCGGGTATATAGTCACTAGGCTATCATAAAATACGTTCCCTCGTGGTGAGCACCACTCTCCTGTCGAGCTGTTTTGGGTCAAGTTTCTTTCAAAGGTACTATTGAAAACGAACTGTTGCGGAATTTTGATCAATGATAACCTCTGCATGATAACCGCTCTTCCAGTTTCGAGAAAGAGTAATTTTTGTGCTTTAGACCCAATGACCATAACCTTATGTCTTTCTATACTATCCAAAAGGTGTAGAACTTTACTCCGCAGTGTTCCGTGGTATTTTTTGTATCTGCCATTCATTTAGCTAAAAATACAGCAATTTTTCTATGCCTTTTTGATCCATTATTCAAATACGACTACTTACTAATGGTACTGCATAGGCATTAGCATCCATGAACACGCATACGCTGTAGATAATAATTAAAAAAAGCACTATGGAAATATCACCACTATAGCATAACCCGTCCATGTATAGCAGTGCTAAAACGGCTTAGCGCAATTAAGCTGGATAAATCATTCTACAAGGCATCTTTTTTCCCTCTTTAGCGCCAAAGTTTTATTTTTATTGATTTTTTCTTCCATGAATATAACCTTAAATAATGTAAATTAGACAAATTTAAATCGATATTCCAAGGCAAATGCACATTTTAAAACGAGTCTTCGTACTGACCAAGCCGCTTCTGACAAAAGAATCGACCTACTTTTTCCTTCTTCTTATTTTTCTTTCCTGCAACGGCCCAGTACCTCTACAAAGAGGGCTTGTCACGGATAAGGCCATGGTCGTATCGGCTCATCCTTTGGCTTCGGCCATTGGGAGTGAAATCATGCAAAAAGGTGGCAACGCCATAGACGCTGCTATTGCCGTGGAGTTTGCTCTTGCCGTAGTCTATCCTAGAGCGGGTAATATCGGAGGTGGTGGTTTTATGGTCCTCAGAATGAACGACGGTTCCATGGATGCTCTGGACTACAGAGAGCGGGCGCCGGCAAGAGCTTCCGCAGACATGTACCTGGACAGTCTGGGTCAGCCTGTACCGGGTCTTAGTTTCAAAGGACATCTGGCAGCAGGTGTACCCGGAACGATTGCGGGTATGTTGGCTGCCCATGAAAAATATGGTACCTTACCTTTTTCTCAACTGATACAGCCCGCTATCAATCTGGCAAAAGGCGGCTTCGAGCTGACTCAAAAAGAAGCCAAAAAGCTGAACGCCCTTCAAAAAGACCTTTCCGAATTCAATACGGTAGCTCCCGAATCCTTCATGAAGATGTCGTGGCACAAAGGGGATAGTATCGCCAACCCTGACCTATCAGAAACCCTAAAGAGAATACGCGATCATGGCAGAGATGGATTTTACTCGGGCAGGACCGCAGCGCTTATTGTAGAAGAAATGAAGCGGGGCAATGGTATCATCAGTTATGAAGACCTGAAAAACTATCGTCCTATCTGGCGCCGCCCTCTTACCGGTATGTACAGAGGATATAAGATCATCAGTATGCCACCTCCTTCCAGTGGCGGTATCGCATTGTTACAAATGCTGAACATGATAGAGGACTATCCACTGGGAGAATGGCACAAATATGACAGCAGAACGGTTCACTTGATAGCTGAAGTAGAACGCAGGGCTTTCTCCGATCGCGCCACACACCTTGGTGACCCCGAATATCACCCTGTACCTGTCAAAGAGCTACTGGACCCAAAGTATTTAGAAGAAAGAATGTTAAGTTTCTCCCTAGATGAAGCAGCTGTCAGTACAGCTATAACAGCGGGCAATTTCAGCCTCGTGGAAAGTGAAGAGACCACACACTACAGCATTATCGATCCTATGGGCAATGCAGTATCGGCCACCACTACGCTCAATGGAAGTTATGGTTCCAAGGTCGTAGTTGCGGGCGCAGGTTTTCTGTTGAACAATGAGATGGACGACTTCAGTATGAAGCCCGGGGTACCCAATGCCTATGGCCTTGTAGGTGGTACGGCCAATGCCATCGCGCCCGGCAAAAGAATGCTCAGCTCCATGACTCCTACCATCGTAGAGAAAGAAGGACAAGTCCATATGGTTGTAGGGAGTCCGGGTGGATCGACCATCATCACTTCTGTTCTACAGAATATCCTAAATGTCATCGATCATGGGTATACCATGCAAGCGTCCGTCAGTGCGCGCAGGTACCATCACCAATGGCTCCCCGACTATCTACAGATGGAATCAAATGCACTTCCCGACAGTACAATGGTATTACTTGAAGCTAAAGGACATCAAATAAAGAAAAGAAGCGATTACGGACGTGTAGAAGGCATACTTGTACTGGCAGATGGAAGACTCGAAGGAGGAGCGGACCCCAGAGGGGATGATGCCGCCGCCGGTTTTTGATTTAGGACCCGATGGGATTTATCGATCTTTGGTTGGTTGCTACTTCTCATTGAGGTAAACCCAAGGTATAAAATACAAGTTTGTCTTATACCCAAACGCAATTGATTTGGGACCCATCGGATACGCGAAAATTCCGAGAATTGCCGAGGCATGAACTCTAATGACCATTCTACTAATGATTTATCCATCAAACTTGGTAATGGTCATCCTTTTGCCTCTAGGCACCATTTTCCCAAAATACTTTCTCTTGAGTATAAAATGAATACAAGAGTGAACTAATGCGCAACTTGGGTTCGGATATTACTTCTTTGTTACTGTAAATTCCACTCTTCGGTTCAATTTACGTGTTTCCGGGTTGTTATTGTTGGCGATAGGCTTACTACCTCCATAACCTTTCGTACTGATACGTTTGCCATTGATTCCTTTTTCAACCAAGTATTCTTTTATTTTATCAGCTCGCTTTCGGGAAAGCTCAAAATTCAATTTGCTGCTACCCCGGTTATCGGTATGCCCGCCCAGTTCTACTTCGAGGCTTGGATTATCACTCATGGTTCTTATAAAACCATCTAACTGAGGGTAGGAATCTGCCAGTATATCCACAGTACCTTGAGCAAACCGTACATGGTTCAAGTTGATAGACTTCCCTATATCGATAAGGTGGAGTTCGAAATCTTTTGTCAGCGTTCCTGCTACTGGAGATAATTCTACTTTTTCCATTAGGGATACGTACCCTGGTGCCAGTACTTTCAATGTATAGTGACCGTCCTGTGGCATTTTGATACTATAGTGTCCGTTATTTGTTTCTATCTCCCAGTCTCTGCCCTGATGATCGGACACTTTCACAATAGCTGCAAGGTTGTTCTTTGTGCCGGCATTCTTGACTATACCTTGTATGAGGTAGCTGACCTTTTCCTCCTTCTCTTCTGCCACACGCTCCACTGGCCCGTGCTCCTCTTCCAACACAGGGGCTTCGGTCACATCTTCTATTTGGGGTTCTGACACTGTCGGAAGTTCATCCACTTCAGGGGCTTTGTAATTGATCAGTTTAAAATCACCATAACCGTCGCTGTTTTGTGTCGTGGCATAGGTAGCCACCTGTAGATCATCGTCTAGCCTAAAATAGAGTTCCCTCCCTTGGCTGTTAATGGATGCTCCCAAATTCTCAGGCTTGGACCAGTTTCTCCAGGTGTCGTCCAGTCGATGGGTAACAAAAACATCATAGCTACCAAACCCGCCCCTACCATTGGTAGAGAAGTACAGTGTCCTATCATCATCACCAAGAAATGGAGTCAACTCTTGATAGGGTGTGTTGATACTACTTCCTAGATTTCTGGGTTCTGACCATTTGCCATTACTCTTCAGCTCACTCATGTATAGGTCCTCTCCTCCATGCGAACCGAAGGATTCCAAAGAAAAAACGATTCTAGTCCTATCTTTGGACATATTGGCACTTTGAAGTTTTGACTTGTTACTAAAATAAGGTATATCCAAGTTTTTCGGTTTGCTCCATCCGCCATTTGTTTTTCTGGATACCGATATCCCTTTATTTCCACCTCTATTAGGATATTGTTGATGTAAGTACATTGTATTTCCATCACTGGCGAATCCAATGATTCCATTCCAACGCTGATCGTTTATCTCCCCTTTTAAAATAGAAGGTTCCGACCACCTTCCGCTGTCGTCCAACTGTGCATACCACACATCTCCCATATCTTTACTACCTCCCATATTTTCAGGATGGTTGCTTCTGGTAAAATAAAGAGTGTTCCCATCAGGGCTTACCAGCAGATTTTGCTCATCATAAGGTGAATTGATTCTTTCTAGCATGGCCTCAAGCGGCATAGCTTGAGCGTAGGCAATCGTATCTGTAAACAGGGTACCGATGAGTACCAAGACGATATGCCATACCTCTTTAGGTTCTATTTTTAATATAGTGTGTGTCATTGATCTTTATAAATAAGATTGGGAAGGTTTGTGCCACCTATACATGCTGCCCGTGAGCATTACAATCAATTCAAATTTAAATCATATTGGGCAAATTATCCAAATGATAAACGTCGGTATGAGTCTCAAGAAGATTAAAAGGGGTTATCTTTCTACCAACGTATACTTGTTCTGACGGAATCAATATTATTTTGTCAAGGGCTTTGGTTCTTTTTCCAGTATTTTGTGGAGTAGTGATTTGACGAATAATTACCTACTATATCATTCGCTCTTTAAGACCAGTATAGGACAATCGGAAGTATAGGATAGGTTTTGGGTTACGCTCACTCGAAAAAGGTTTTCCAAAAAACTGTGGTTTCTGGTCAGCAGTACCAATAGAGAGGCTTCTTCTTCGGATAAAAACGCCTCTATACTACTATCGATTTCCTTATCATCCTTACTTTTACTGACAAAATCAATCCTATCGTACTGTACAAAACTACTCAGGTCATTGACATAAGCTTCATTGGCGACTTTTTCGCGTTCAGTATTATTGGTAATATGTAGTACTTTTACGCGTGCCTTGAACACAACGGCCAAAGCAATCACTTCTTGAAGTATCAATCTATCCGACTCCTGAAAATTCGTTGCATAGACTATTTTATTGAATCCTTTGAACTCTGCACTTTCGGGAATAACAAATACCCTGCACAGAGACTTATCCATCATTTTGATGGTTTTTCCTCCGGCATATACTTGTGCCGTACCCTCATTCCTATCCGACCCCATCACAATAGCATCTACAGGATTCTTAGAGAGAAATTGTATCAACTGATTCGGGAATTCGCCATACTCAACATGATAACTGTACTTGCGGATCTCTGTTCTCTCTGTTTCGGACATTGTATCGAACAGTGTTTTCAATCGATATTCCAGTTCACCCTCGGATGGAATGAGCTTCATTTCTTCCTTTCCACCATCGGACAGCTGTACTTCATCATGTACGTAATACAATAGTAATGCAGCTCTATGAGCGGCAGCTATCTTTATAGCAAAAGAGAAGGCATTCAAAGAAGCATTGGAAAAATCAATAAGGCAGAGTATACTATTCATAAAATCTAATCGGGTTTGATCATCTTTGGATAACCGTATTTGTTCTCTACAGGAAGGTAAATATCCCATTGTAAAATCAAGAACATCCAATACTCTTCTATATTTTTACCTGTATTACTATAGGGAATATAAATTGCATCGAATTATCCTACATTCAATCTGATAGGAAAACCTATACCAAGCCAATAAAACTCCCTGATCTATTGATATTTAAACCCTCGTTACGAAGTTCCAACGCATAATCCGGGATTAATACAAACTTAGCTTTTAAATATCGCCTATCTTCCTGTTCATTTTGCTTCACTCTGCGTTGACAATCCTCGCGATAGCGCTGCTACCCCTGCGGTTATCGCCTTGATTGAAACCAAAATGACCCGCGGAATCTTATACGACATTTAAAACCCAAATTTGTATAATTGATAAACAAAGTCAGAATATTGATGGTACATACTCAACTATCATTTGGTCTAGGAAATAACAGAGAAAACCTCGTTCCCTAAATTCCCATATGACCGGTTCACCAATACAATTATACGAATTGTTATTGTTGTCGTAATAAACTCAAGGAGCTTATTTAGATTTTGAGTTCTCCTGAAGGAATTATTTTGGGCCCAGTACGATTACAATCAAAACGTTGCTCAAATTTAAAAATATTAAGTAATGTGTATTCCAGAAAACCATTACTACCCTTCACTGGGCAATATATCATTCGAGGTACTACATTTAGAAAAGGTGCCCAATCCATTGACTATAATAAGAAGTAAACGACTTACAGTACATATCGAATATAATTTACAATAATCCCATAAAGTAGCTTCTTAAAGCTAATGGGAACTTCTATTTTATCTCCAAAAATATTTTCGTAAAGAACTCCTTCACTCTAATATAGTCATAAAATTGAATATTATATGATTATTTGAATTTTTAATAAAAAGAATCAACCGCTTAGCCAAGGGTTATCTTTTAATGTAAACCGCCATGGCAATAAGGCATCCGCTCCTGCATAACCTACACCGATACGTGGTCCGGCGACAATCGATGCCATAGGGTAAGGTTCCATATGGTCTTCTAGCCATATCGTGTTACCAAGCAACGATATTTGGTTATGTTTCAACGTAATACCGAGTGCTTTTGAGAGTTTCCCCGGACCAGAGGTGAGCGCCTTGTTCCGTGAGGACATCTTACGTCTTTGGGCCATTGCACCTACTCCCGAAATCGGCTGTACCGCTCGGATGAGCACCGCCTCAGCAATACCGCTCCTGTTTGTAACAATATTGAACAAGCTATGAATACCGTAGCACAGATAAACATAGGCGATACCTCCTTCTTCGAAAAATACACTGGTCCTGGATGTATATCGGTTGTTGTAGGCATGACAGGCTTTCTCTTCTGTAGAGTAGGCTTCTGTTTCCACTATCATACCCGAGGTAACGACTCCATCGATTTTGGTACAAAGATGCTTCCCTATAAGGCGACGAGCCACTTCCGTCACCTCAGGTGCCGTATAAAAAGATTTATCCAGTTTCATTCAGGTGCTATACTATAAGTTCTAACTTATAATTACAAATTTTTAGTAGCTTCGTAAGTTTTGTAGTACTAATCATTGGAATCTAAAAAAAAAAGTAATGAAAAGGAGAATATTTACATTAATTATTGGTTTTGTGTTTTTTATTACGGTAAACCAAGGAATAGCCCAGATTACCACACCGCAACCTAGTCCGGTAGCTACTCTAGAACAAACGGTCGGCCTAACTAAAATTACCGTAGCATACTCTAGACCTGGCGTCAAGAAGCGGCAGGTTTTTGGAGATTTGGAGTCTTATGGCAAGATATGGAGAACAGGAGCCAATGCGTCCACAAAAATCACCTTTGAAGATGCAGTAACACTGGCGGGAAACACTGTCCCTGCGGGACAATATGCGCTGTATACTATTCCCGGTGAAAAAGAGTGGACAATCATCGTTCACAAAAACCTAGAGCTCTGGGGTGCGGGTGGTTATGATATGAAAGACGACCTGGTTCGTTTTAAAGTAAGCCCGACTAACCTGAAGGACAATATAGAAAGCTTCACTATAGACTTCAGTAACTTTACTATCAATGGCGCTCATTTGGAACTAAAGTGGCAACATACGTTGGTATCCATTCCCATCACCGTAGATGTAGATGCTAAAGTGATGGCGCAGATCAAGGAACATGTCATCGATTCAGAAACGGTCGATGCCAAACTTTATGCTCCCGCAGCCAGCTATTACCTACAAGCAGGCAAAGACCTTGATCAGGCCTTAGTATGGATAGATAAAGCCATCGAGAATAACGATCAGGCTTTCTGGTTAATCCATACCAAAGCAAAAATCCTTGCTGGGCTGGGAAAGAAAAAAGAAGCTATCAAGACAGCCCAAAAATCCATGGAAGTGGCAAAAGCGAGTCCTAGAGGCGATTTTGGATACGTAAAGAACAACGAAGAGTTCATTGCAAAACTGAAAAAAAAGAAATAAGGTCAAGCAAATAGTCGAAGTAGCTATTACATTGTTCACAATACATTGATTTCAAAATCTCAGTAAAATGAACAGTAATGTTATAGAAAGGAATCACATTCGATACTCTTTCTATTTCATATCGGTATTGAATTTGCTAGTGAACAAACCATTACTGCAATGCCTCTACTATAGAATGAGGATAATAAAGCCACTGGGTCATGACCCAGTGGCTTTATTCTTTTGAAATTATATTTAAACCCAAAATAATCGATAGCCTTCCTATTCCGAACATAAATTGCTTCAAAATCAGCAGTTTTATGCTGCGCAGGTTTTACACCTTGAATTATCTACCCTACACTAAGCCTCCTCACCTAAACCACTGATTTTATTGCAATTATGCTCTCATAACGAAACCCTATTGATCAATTTGGGTTAAACCCAGATCATGCATTGGAAAATCTACTGCGGATCTAATACAAATTTGGGTTTCAAATGTCGTATAAGATTCCGCTGGTCATTTTGTTTCAATCAAGGCGAGAACCGCAGGGATAGCAGCGCTATCGCGAGGATTGTCAACGCAGAGTGAAGCTAAATGAACAGGAAGATATGCGATATTTAAAAGCTAAGTTTGTATAAATAGCTGCAAACCGGTCGTTGTACTACGTTTTTTGAACTCACCATAGCGGTGCTATGCCAAATCCAATAAAACTCCCTGATTTATAGATATGTAAACCCTCGTTACGAAGTTCCAACGCATAATACGGATTAAAATTTTTTATCACTTATTTTGGATAGGACCGAGCGTTAAAATAATGCCCCGAGGGCATTATTAGTGAAGGGGGCCGGTCTACCGCGTGAGCCATTGACAAAGATCGCATGTCACGATAGCTAGCGGAAATTTCAACCCAAATTGATCGATAGAAATCGTGATGAGCGTATAAATAGTAAAATACCGGCCATTTGGATTCGTTCGGCATAGCACTGCTATGGTGAATGAAGACAGATGAGCAAAGCTTCCGGTATGAAGCTATTTATGCGCGGAATAGGTTCTCTATTGATCATTTTGGGTTCAACGAAATCAGGTGCCAAAAGAAGTACATAAGAAAGAAAAGATACATTTTAAAACAGTCTCTTAGAGAAGCCCTTAGCTTTTTAACCTGTCATAAAAAGGGATGAATGGGCGCTTTGGGTACCGCACCTTATTATCCGCAAAACATACAACTACTTCCTTTTACCCTTGTCCCACCGGACTTCAAAATCAGTATTGACCTTTCCCGCCATCAGTTCAAGTACCGGATACTCAAATACGATGGTACTACCCTCTTGAGTACTGATATTGTCTCCTGCTACAAAACTTGGCTTCTTGGGGAGGTGGACAATGGTCTTCAAGAAAGCATCTACTGTGGTTTCCTTCAATTCTTTCAAGCCCTCCGCATCTTCTCTATCCTCATCTGATACCTTTTGTATTCTGGAAATACTATTTTTGTCAATACTATAACCTTGCTTACCAAACTGGCTCAGTGTCTCTCCTATTGCCTTGTTTTGACGCTGTAAGGTCGGCTTATCTTCCTCCATCAATTTGAAAAAGGAGTTGAGTTCATCGCTGGTATCGAACGAGTACTTCAAACCTCCATGGATATAGCCTTTTTCTTTTCCCCTATCATAAAGCCTTTCACGTGTTGTAGTATTTTCATCTTTTGCGCATCCGATTTGATACTATCCGGAAGTTTATCATTGTATCCGATAATGGAATCGACCTCAGCGGGGGAACTTTGCCATATTTTCTCCTCTAGGGTTTGGTACAGACTGTCTTCATCCACTGTCTTGGCCGTAGGAGTCCATTGTCACCAGAGCTTTGGTCATCCGAAAGCTCATACTTGTCATCATTGGCACTAAATCGGAGTATAGTTTGTATTCTCCCGAACCGTCCTTGTTGATGGTAATCTCTTCGGTCAGAGAGGCACCACAGGAAGTCATCAGTAATAGCAAGATCATTACTGAAATACATTTTCCCAGATAGCCTCATAGAGTTTCATAGGCGTAGTATAATTCTATTGTCTGTCAGTTATGGCTAAGAATCAGTACTGGAGTCTTCAGCTTTATGAGGGATGATCAACTGTAAGAAGAAACTGAACACGATAGTTAGGACACAACCGATGATGTTGAACCATAGGTAACTGATATCGCTGTTGTATTTGATCAACAAAACCAGCAATTGTGCTACTAAAGCTCCGAAAAACACTGCATTTCCTTTGACTTGTTTTATAAAAAAGGCCACCAGAAATATCCCCAATACCGTCCCATAGAATATGGAACCCAGAATATTAACGGCCTCGATCAGATTTTCCACCAAGCGAGCATACAACGCAAATATAATGGCCACCACTCCCCAGAATAAAGTCAATAGTTTGGAAGCTATCAGGTAGTGCTTATCGCTCCTGCCCTTCATCCAGACACGCTTATAGAAGTCAACAGTGGTCGTAGAAGCCAAAGCGTTCAGTTCTGAGGAGGTAGAGGACATAGCTGCTGAAAATATAACGGCAAGAAGAAGTCCGATAAGCCCTTTGGGCATGAAATTCATGATAAAGGTCAAGAAAACATAATCGGAGTCTTTTGTTTCTGTTTGCGGGTCGTTTTCCGATATGAGTGTCTTGATATCTTCCCTGACCTGCATGTACTGCCCACTACTTTGTTTGAGTTGTCCCGCCTTGGCGTTGATGTCGTTTTCATCCCCTTTATCGAACGCGTCTACAAGAGCGATAATATCTTCTTTTTGATGCTTGAAGCCCTCTGTGTGAGCTTTCTCTAAAGTGGAGTATGCCTCTGCATGGATTCCCGATTGCAAGAGGTCGATATCTACCTGTTTAAAATAGGTCGGTGGTTGTTCGAACAAATAAAAAACAAATACCATGACCCCTAGAAAAAGAATGAAAAATTGCATGGGTATCTTTAACAGAGCATTGAACATCAATCCCATCCTACTTTCGGCAATCGATTTTCCAGAGAGGTAACGGGCTACCTGCGACTGGTCCGTACCGAAGTAGGACATGGCCAGAAAGAGTCCTCCTCCGATACCGGTCCAAAAGGTATAGCGCTTACCAGGATCCATTGAGAAACTGATCACTTCCAGCTTTCCCATCTTTCCCGCTACTTTCACTGCATCCGAAAAAGAAAGTGTTTCGGGGAGATGACCCAACACCACAAAAAAAGCAATCAGCATCCCTCCCATTATGACCGCCATTTGGTATTTCTGGGTCAGACTGACTGCCTTGGTACCTCCGGATACGGTGTAGATAACGACAAGAATACCAACGGTCAGTATCGTGGCTTCCAAATTCCAACCCAACATGGTCGATAAGATGATGGCAGGAGCGTAAATGGTGATACCTGCCGCCAGGCCCCGCTGCACTAGGAACAGAAAGCCTCCCAGAAGTCTTGTTTTCAGGTCAAATCGACCTTCTAGGTATTCGTAAGCTGTGTATACTTTTTGTTTGAAGTAGATGGGAATAAATACAGCGGATACAATAATCAGTGCTATGGGAAGCCCAAGATAATTTTGAACAAACCCCATCCCAGAGGCATAAGCTTGTCCTGGTGTGGAAAGAAAGGTAATAGCACTGGCCTGCGTCGCCATCACTGAAAGTCCTATAGTCCCCCATTTCATCTGCTTATTACCTAGCAGATAACCTTCTATATCATTACTGCCCCTAGTCTTCCATACACCATAAGCAACGATAAAAAACAAAGTGCCCAGTAGCACTGTCCAGTCCAGAGCACTCATTTGTAATTCAAGGTAAAAAGGTAAAAACTAAGTATCATAAAGGCCAAAAAAGCTACTACGAAAAAGTAAAGTCCGGCCCAAGTCTTGAAAATGGGTGGGGGTGAATCTATTTCTTCTTTTTCCTGCATTTTCATTTTCTTCTAAATAGTAATGAGCCCTTTTGAAGTACATACTCCATTTGTTAAGCTCTTTGTAGCACACAATCATAGTATAAACCCCATTGATGGGGCAATTTCCCTGTCTTCGTCTTTGGTACACCACAACTCCTCTTTGGTTTGATTATGGCTAATTTCAGCTGCTCTAGGGCATCCTTACCAAAAACTACTTCATTTTCTCCTTCCTTGATTTCTTTTTCTGTTTTTTGGATGCCTTGGGTGCGGATGCCTTGTTATCCTCGATAGTTCTTTGTCCCAAAGAAACCATATTGGCAAAAAGGCGAAAAGCTCCTGGCACTCCAGCGGGCAGCTCCCTGAACCACGAATAACCCGTATATACATAATAGCCTTTTCCATAAGGGGCTACCAACATGCCACCGTTTAGAGGCTCTTCCCCTTTATCATTACTTGATAGTATGGGAGTGTAACGCTCATCCCAGGTATTAGGGAAATACAGTCCTCGTTCTTGCACCCAACCTTCAAAATCGGCCTCACTGATTTTATTGGGATATTGAAGCACAGGATGTTCCTTGGACAGTAAGGTAACGGGAGCTTTTTCATCCGTAACACGGTCCCTGGACAATGTCATGGGAAAAGGGGCGAATTCCTTTGTCTTCAGCCGATGGGCAGTATTGTACTGAACAATAAGGGTTCCTCCCTGAGCTACATATTCGAGCAAGGTCTTGATTTCGAAGACCATTCTTTCCCTCGTATTCAAGGCCCGAATACCGAGAACCACTGCATCTAGCCGAGAGAGGTACTCTATAGTAATGTCTTTTGACTCCAACTCCTGTACTTCATAACCTATATTCCTTAGACTGGCAGGAACGGCATCGCCTGCCCCTTGTAGATAGCCTATCTGATGTCCTGCCGTCTTGATGTCCAGTCGGACTATTTTTGCTTTGCTCTCTTCCAGTAGAATCTGATGCGGTATATGATCATAGGAAATATCTACCAAGCTCATTCCATATTCCTTCCCATCGCTCATAGCTATGGCCCTGATTTCCCCTGTAGACTGCCCCGCCGAAGGGGATACTTTAAAGCTCAAGATTTCTTCTCCTCCCTTCTTATCTATAGAAAAATCAACGGTATTGGGTTCTGCGCTCCATCCGTCCGGCAAGTCCAATTTTAGGGTTCCCTTTACTTTGTCTTTACCGGATTTGACAATTACCTCTATGCTTTTATCCTTCGCATCGGGAAATATATAGACCGTTTCCGTCAGACGTGTTGTAACAGGAGGAATAATTTCCAAAGGACGGTAGAGTTCCCCTTTCACTGGATCGGTCCATTGGTATACCGTAGGCATTGCAAAATCCAAGGATACTCCATCGATTTCCAAGAAGACATGAACCGGCAATAAATCATCATCCTGAGGTTTACCGATCATCTCTTGTTCCTCTACAGAATACATGCCCAAACTAGCTTTGGCGTTGAGCCAGTAAGCCCTGGAATAAGACGCATCACTGGGAATCATTTCTTTCATCTTAAAGCCAAGAGCTACGTTATTCTCCAAGGTAGCATTCACTGTGGTATCCATGGATAGTCTGGGTATCGTCACTCTTTTCACCTTTATGGGCTCTTCAGACCTATTGGTAAGCTCGAAGGTAAGGCCCAGTTCACTACCGGGTGTAGTGTAATAGGTATCCGCTTTTATGGCAATATAAAGTCCTAAGCAGGATTGAATCAAAGACTCTACTTCTTTTATTTTCCGGTACTTCCATGGGTCTTTTTGTGGTAGGCTCTCAATAGCGGCTTTTATTTCGAGCAATGAGGACACACTGGACCAAGGTGCCATGGGCTGAAATGCTTTGATAAGATCATTGATTTTATCTTCTATGGGTTTGCCCCCTCGTAACCTACCCCACGTAATATCGATGCCTTCGAAGAGCTCTTTCTTGGCTTCTTCGCCTTTGACATGTTCTAAAAACTCTTCTTGACTACCCCTCCTACCGGTAGACCCAAAACCTTGGCTTTTATGCTGACTTCGACTTTCAGCAGCGATTTCAGTATAAGATTTACCCAGTAAAGGATTGTAGGCTCCCACATCTACCGTGATGACACCTTTCATATCAGCGGTCATGTCCGGGTTCCACCAGCGGCCGGTATTGGTCAGGAGCCGTTTGGGTTGCCACGGAGACAGGTACTTTAGCTGTTCCGGGAATTTGGTAGGGTCACCCGCAATATCAAAGGCCTCAGCCGCCAATAAAGCTGATGCGGTATGATGTCCGTGACCACCACGACCGTCACCGGGAAACCGGGTAATAATAACATCCGGTCTGAACTTCCTTATGACCCAGACGACATCTGCCAATACCTGTTCTTTATCCCAGATGTTGAAAGCTTCCTCTGGGGACTTGGAATATCCGAAATCATTGGCCCTAGTGAAAAACTGAGTCCCACCGTCTTTTCGTCGTGCCGCCAACAGTTCTTGTGTGCGAATGACACCTAGACCTTCTCTTATTTCCGGCCCTATCAGGTTCTGCCCCCCATCTCCTCGGGTCAGTGAAAGATAAGCCGTCTTGGCAAGTGTACCGTTAGCGAGATAGGCAATCAGTCTGGTATTTTCATCATCGGGATGTGCTGCCAAGTACAAGGCAGAACCCAATACTTTGAGTTTGTTCATTGCCAATTGAATCTCAGCGGCATCGTCCTGATGAGGAGATTGGGCCTGAGAACACAGTGAAAGATAACAAAAAAACAATGTCAGTGTGCTGTTTTTTAGAATATTAGCCATGAATGAGCTTTTTGAATGATTCTTCCTATTAATAGACCCTATATAGAAAGAATACTCTCTACAAACACAAAAGGGTCAGCATTAAGCCAACCCAATTTTACAATAAATAATATAAATAATCGCTACCAATAGGCAACGGATTGACAAAAATCTGTAATTCTAGGGTGATAGGAACGATGGAAAACCGAGTAATTAAAGTCAATGCGATTGTCATAACGGTTACCAGAGCCTTCGATTTCATAACCATTGACAATCTGAGCAGGAATAATCAATCTACCCGACCTTACTTCGGCACGCACGACCAAACCCTCATCATAAAAGTTTTTGAGATAAACATAGTTTGCTCGGGACCTGATGATGTATATTTGATAATAATGTTCACTACGGAACGTATCGCTGTACTCATCCATATTCCACGTACCCAAATATTCACTGACCTCATCGTAGGGTGCAGGTTCTACTACGGTCACTTCACAACTCATAGCTATCAGTGCCAAACAAAATAGTGGTATCCATCGTCTCATAGTATCTCATTGTTAGTAATGTAAATCGCAGACTTGATATTTAATGTCCCTCAATGATGACTTGGCAACAATTAGGCCAAAAAAACTTTGCACTCTTTGATACCGCTTTAAAATATGCCCTATATTTCATTTCATAAAGGTGTTTGTGTCTTTATGGGCGTGAGAAAGGCCCAAATTTTTCATGCCTTGTGGTGGAAGGGCTACATGAGGGTTTTATGTGTATTTATTGATTTCTTGGGCACGTAGGATTCGCAGTAGCGACATTTACTTCAAGTCGAATACTTTTTACATTATGCTCATTACTATATGCTATCTTTTGAGGTATAATTTCAATGAAATCTCCTCAGAGTACAGCCCTTACCTTTTTCTGTACAACCTGTCTTTTTACCAGTAAAATCCCTAGGGGAGTTTACTGGCATTCGGCCACAATTCATTCCGCATCAAAAACAAACGATGATATACTTCAAAATAAAAGTAGGATAAAAATCATGGTATACCATGAACCCACAAGGGTATTGTCCAATTGCGGTAGGCATTACCCCTGCTGCCCCTCTTGGGACCCAATCCATCGGTCGGCACGAAAAATGAGCTAGCGGACTTCCGCGGAGGGTAAAAAGAGGTCACCTATCAAGGATAGAAACGACCGATTGTCAAAGAGTGCTTATTGAATGGACCCTAGGCGGTGTTCTTACAAGACAAATCCACCCGGATAGCCCCCTATGTTCTTTTGCCCGCTTTAGTGGGCACTGCCCCGAATCACGACTTGAAATGAGGATGCCCAGCTCGGGTGGCACGGGCCACTTTTCCTTTTCTCACCTCATTCCCGTTGGACCATATTTAATTCAACACAAAATATGGAGTTCTCGTCGTTTGCAGCTTGAATCCACTAGAGGTATTCGGTAATTTGATGAAAATTGGAAAACCACTTTACAAGATAAATTAAAATTCCCATTACAACCAAAACCACAATAAAATGATTAACAAACCATTAACAATGATATGCGTATTAGCATTCATGCTCTTTTTCAGATTGGGTGAGGCCCAGGATCTGAAGCAGTTGTCAAAGCAGAAAGTCGATGACCTTTACGACCTAATCGAAAAGGCGGAACAGAAGGGCATCGACGTAAGCAGGGAAAGGGTCACCTACGACATGGGTAGGGTCTTCCTTGGCTATGCCGACTGGGACGAGGACAACAAGTCGGTAGTCAGCAAAATCTTCAAAACGAGAGTCGAGCACGCAGAAATAGGAAGGACAGCGGATGACTATGCCGCCCTGTTGCCCGACTTTGAAAGAAGGGAAGTAATAGCTATGGTAGAAGAGGCCACCGCTTCCCTGAACAAGCTCATCAGCAACAAGCACAGCAGAGAGAAGGCCATCAATGTCCGGTGGGACAAAGCGGCTATAGAGGGAAGAAACGTAATGCAGGACGGGAAGCCCGTATTCCTGACCTCTTTCAATTCTATACCCAACAAAAGTTTCGGGGTATCGATCTCGGATACCTACGGTCGGGTCGGGTCTAGTTATTACCACCCCAATGGGCTGCATCAGAACGCTTCGGGCGAGTATTTCCTTTCGGCGGGTACGATAAGCAGGATCAAAAAGGAAGCTGACAACCCCACACTGGGGGTTCCCTTTCTCGGCAAGGGTACTCTCAGTTCGCCCTTCAAGGAGCAGATGACACTGAACGGGGCCTACGATATCGACCATCCTCTGGCCCGTGTAATGCACAAGGAGTTCTTCGGAAGGGCCGTCCCCTTAATAGCCGGAAAACGCCAGACCAAACTGGGGTATTTAATGGCCAATGAACCCCACTGGAACATTTCAAGATCTTATAAATTGAAGGAGATCGGTGTCCCGACGAAGAAAAAATTCGCCAAATGGCTAGAGGAACAGCACGGGAGCATAACGAAGCTCAACAAGCGGTGGAAAAGTGCGCACAGTAGCTTTCAAAAAGCCGCCAATACCTTCATCACCCCCATTAACAAAAACCTGATAGGCGACCCCAAGTGGTATGACTACATACGGTTCAACCAGGTACGAGTAAAGGACCATTTCAAGTCCATAGACACTGAAATCAAGAAGAACGATCCCGAAGCAAGAACCTTCATAAAAATCATCCCTACGCACCTTACTGTCTACGACCGCGCAGGACTCGATATCGAATACCTAACGGAGCTGACCGATATCATCGGTCATGACGGGCATATGGAACATAATACTACAAGGGGTAGACAGCCCTGGCAGGATTTATATAAGCTCAACTGGGCACCCTACTCGATGCAAATGGATTTCTTCCATTCGGTAAACCCCACTGGCATCAACTACAACTCCGAAAACCATACCCTCAACGCCAACAACAATAGGGACCTGTTCATGAAGAGATCCACTGCCAGGGCCCAACACTGGATGTCGGCTGTTCTGGGGGTCGATGTGAATGTCTACTGGGTATGGCCAAGAGCTGATGATGGCTCGTATGCGACTGCTTTTGACAAAGCGGCCACCGCGGCACAACAGCCCGGTGTGGTCAACGCCATCTATACCACGAATGTGGACCTCAATACCTTTTCGGAAGAGATCGCACAGATACAGGAAATGGAAATGCCCCTGAGATTGTTCTTCTCGGAAACCTCCATCATCAACAACAGCGGTTTTTTCGGTGACATGCAGAAACTCTATTCCTCCCTGTTCTTTGAAGGGCACAGGCTGGGCTGGGCTACCGAGGACATCATAAAAAAACAGGACAACAGCGATTGGAGCTTTATCATAGTAACACATGCCGACCGAGTGAGGGACAGCGAGTTCGATGCCCTGCAGGACTACCTGAACGGGGGGGGTACCATCCTTTTGGACGGTACCAGCCTAAAGGAGAACCAGTACGGGGAGCCCAGGACCGAGAGCCTAGTGCCCGGTAGCGGGAAGATCATCAGGGTGCCTGCCACTGTAGAACAGCTGAGCGGGATTGCCCTGAACCTACTGGCCAAACGTGGCTACTCGAACGTGATAAGCGTGGTCGAGCACAATATGACCTCTGACCTGAAAAGTGTGATGCACCGGTCGGTAAAGACCAAGGAAGGCAAGAATGTGGTATCACTGGTCAATTTGGGGGTGACCGCTGTCAAGGTCAACCTGGGCCTGAATTCCAACTCCACTGTTTCCATCAAGAACCTGTTCACGGGCGAGAGCCTCAAGAACGGTTTTTCAATAGCCCCAGAAGAGGTGCTCCTCCTGGAGGTGTCACCCAAGTCAGGCAGCTTGATAAAGGACGGTCCCGTCTCCGTTTATGATAATTGTGATTTTGGAGGGCGGAAAGCGTTCTTTGACGAGGGCATTTACGATCTCAATGCACTCAGGTCCCGGTTCGGCAACGATAGGCTCTCCTCCCTAAAGGTAAAGAAGGGCTATCGCGCTACCCTATACGAAAGCAACCTAGAGGGCAGAACGGTGGTGTTCTCCGGTGACGATGCCTGTCTGTCCAATGACAGCTTCAACGACAGGGCCTCGGCACTCAAGGTGGAAAGGATCGTTTCCAACAGTTCCGACTGTAACTTTGAAAAGATCAATGGATTAGCGCTGGACATCGGTAGTGGCGGCGGAAAGACATACGTAATAGGTCTCGAACAGAAAGTATACGAGAGGAACAGCGAGGATACGGGATGGGAACGCCTCCCGCTGGGCGGTTTCGATGCCAAACGTATCGATGTCACCGGCTCCGGCGTGCCCTGGGTGATATCCGATAAAAACGAGATCTACTTCTTCGAATACGGCAAGTGGACGAAGACCCGCGGCTATGCCAAGGATATCAGTGCCAACGGAAACCTCATCTGTATTGTCGGCACGGACGGGGTTGTGTACAAGTGGAACGATATCGATGGTTGGATAAAACTGAACGACGACAGAAAAGCAAAACGTGTGGATGTCTCCATCAACGGCCAGGTATGGATTATCTCCACTGATGACTTCGTGTACCAGTTACGCAGCGACAAGTGGCTCAAAGTGGGCAGCTTCAAGGCCAAGGACATCAGCTTCGCCGAGGGCTTCGTCGGATTGTGGGGACTCTCCAAGTCGGACGGCAAGGTATTTCTCTACAAATCCCCCAATAAATGGGTCGAACAGAGTGGTACCGCTAGTGCCATCTCGGTCGGCAGCTATATGGATACCTGGATGGTCAGTGATTCCAATGCCATCTACAGAGGTTCCTGCCCGGCCAAGGTTTCGGTACAGACCACGGCTTCGGACCCCGTGAGCCGCAAGTCCCAGGAGAAAGAAAAAGAGATCCTGCTATACCCCAACCCTACCGAAGGGGTCCTGAAGGTCAATCTATCCGATTATACGGGAGTGGATGTGAAATACGTCATCAGGTCTCTGGAAGGTAGGACCGTCGCGGAGGGTGATTTCACTGCCCAACATGCCATGGAGGAGCGCATAGACCTGAGCACCTTCAGGGGTGGGCTGTACCTGATCAGGCTTATGCCCTCGGATGGAGTGGTACAGACGAAACAGGTACTCGTAAAAGAGTAGTATTTACCATCAGGACTCGGAGACCGTTCTGAAATTACGGTCAAGAAAACAGAAGAGATCTGGTTCAGGACTGTCCCGAATCAAATCAACAATGGAAAAAGAGCTTCGCACTGAGTGGTGAAGCTCTTTTTTTGTTCGCACTCGTGCTTCCTATGGAAAACGGTTGATTTACCTCAAAACAGTCAATGGTCTTCTTATTACGAGCATAAATTGCTTCAAGATCAGCGGTTTTATACAAATTTGGGTTTTAAATGTCGTATAAGATTCCGCGGGTCATTTTGGTTTCAATCAAGGCGATAACCGCAGGAATAGCAGCGCTATCCCGAGGATTGTCAACGCAGAGTGAAGCAAAATGAACAGGAAGATAGGCGATATTTAAAAGCTAAGTTTGTATAACCATCATCAATCACTACATACCGTAGGCATAGAAAAGGCCGTACCTGAAATGGTACAGCCTTTTCTATGCTTGAATAAACGTTTATCCCAAAACAATCAATAGCCTTCCTATTACGAGCATAAATTGCTTTAACCCGGATCATGCGTTGGAACTTCGTAACGAGGGTTTACATATCCATAAATCAGGGAGTTTTATTGGATTTGGCATAGCACCGCTATGGTGAATCCAATAAAACTTAGTGCAACGACCGGTTTGCAGATAGTTAAATCCGCAGTAGATTTTTCAATGCATGATCCGGGTTTAAGGTCAACGGTTTTACGCTGAGCAGGTTCGTCTCCTTAATAATCATTAAGCCTCTTCATCTAAACCGCTGATTTTAGTGTACTTTATGCCCTCATCACGAAATCCTATTGATCATTTTGAGTTTATTCTTGAATCAGAAGAAGCGAGACTTAGGTTATCATTATTATTTTTTAATAAACCGCTTAATCTTCACTTCTTCGTTATTATAAACTTTCAAAATGTAAGTACCCGAACGTAATGATCGCACCGAGATTTTGGCCTCACCATTGAGCTTACCGCTCATGATTTCGACTCCAGTTGTAGAAAGTACCGAAAACTTGGATCTGCGCATCTCTTTTACACTGATATTGAGTTCATCCAGAGTCGGGTTAGGGTAGATAAGTACACTGGCCTCGCCTTCTGTTTCCAACTCTTCCAGGGTGGAAGCTACTTCTGCCTTACTGCTGGCATCGCCCACGCAAAAGTCTTTCGTATCCGTACTACGGAAGTCACCCCCGCTGGCCAGTACTTTTCCGTTCTCATCCCTCAACATATAAGAACCGTTACCATAGCGACAGCACATGCCATCACCATACACATCCTTGATGATGAACCTATAGCATCCTGAAGGTAGTTCGAAGACCTTCTCTACGGATTGCCCCCTATTGCTATAGTCTTTGCCCGTTCCATAGGCCTTCCCACTACCGTCCTGTAAAGTCCAGCTGATTTCTTCAGGGTAATTATCCATGACCATGGCAAGTGTAACCATGGTCGGTTTCGGAGGTGTATCTCCGCCCACACATACTTTCTTTGTTTCAGAAGCCCTAAAGGAACCTCCGGAAGCAAGTACTTTTCCATCAGCACTGAGTTCATAGCTACCGTTACCATAAGCACAACAGATGCCATCGCCGTAGCTATCCTTGATTTCAAAATCATAGCACCCTTTGGGAAGGTCAAATTCCTTATTGATGAGTATCCCCGCGCTTCTGTAATTGTTACCTGATGCGACAACTTTACCGGTAGCATCTTTCAAGTTCCAACTGGTTTCTTTTGGATATCGGTCCAGTCTGAGTTTGAGACTAAGTTTAATCAGTTGATTTCCATCACCACCGCCATCGCCGCCGTCATTTCCATTATCACCACCGGTTCCATTGGTAATGGTCCCCGCGATAGTATATGCACCAATAGAAGCATAGGAAGAATACCCATTGGTAGAAGGGTCTCCATAGCCCGTTCCTTCCAAGCTAATGTAATATTTACCTGGATTAAGATTTTTATTTATAGCTGCACCAACACCTGTAGGGTTAGAAGAAACGACTTCATTGCCACTAGCATTTAGCAATTTGGCCGAAATATCCAAGTTAGCATGGGGGCCACCATAGGGCGTAAAGGCAAGGTCAACATTACCGCCAGTGCTTTCGAAAGCGAAAACATCCACGTCACCTGATGTTTCGATAACACCATTGACTTCTACCTTATTGCCATTGATGGTCAATCCGGAAGCTGAGCTACGGCTACTGCCGAAATCGTCATTTCTATAACCAAAGCCGTTATTGCTGACGATGGTTCTCAAATCATCTTCCTTTTGATCGGCATTTCTGTATTCTCCTTTGCTCCATTGAGCAATATTTCTTCTATACCCAACCCCCATGATAGGTGCCCAGTTGCCATGCCCCGCATAATACCCTTGTCGTGGCGAGGTAAGTCCATCGTGTCGCAGTCCCAGTGTATGACCTATTTCGTGTGAACCGGCTTCACCGGCTCCTTTGGCTCCTCTATTGAAAACCCAACAGGGTGTATTGTCGTTCCATGTGAAAGACCTCAGGTAAGCCACTCCACCTGCGCCGGGAGCAGCGTCATTGGTCGGTGTGAAAATACACATCATCCTTCTGTTTTTCGGGGCAGCCTCAAATACACTTCTATCTGTAGTAATGTTGATATCAAATGGTCTGAAATCCTCACTGACCAGAACAAATATTTCTCGGATAGTAGCTTCCGAAAAACCGGAAGATCCAGCATTGATCGTAGCTCCGTTTTTCCATGCTGTACCTCGGACGACTTCTCCGTCAAAATCAAGGTAAGCTACTGCCTGTGCCGAAGGCAAACTCTGCAGCTTATTTATTGGCCCTGAGGCCGATGGAGCTGCTTCCAGCCTACTCCCGCTGTTCGCCTTTTCATCATGTGTATTGAAATTTAGGCATAGTACAGCATTCTTATCTACTTGCTCTACGATTACCTTGCCCGCTCTAGCACTGTATTTGAAAGCTTTATCGTCTTTCCCTGAAATGGCAAAACCGTTTAGGCCCGTAGCATCGAAGTTCAGATAAACATTTGAATTAGGTTCATTTTCGATGGTACCACTGAAAGACTCGCTCTCCCCTTCCTGTTCGTGATTCGAAAACTCAACCCTTGTGAGTCCTTTACCGGGAAGATCCAAAACAGCCCCAGTGCTTGACTGCCCTTTGGCATTGATTATAGATTTGCCCATGAGACTATTTCTAAATGCCCTTAATTCATCATTATTTCCCTGAGCATTTACCAAGTACATGGTAGTCGTCATGAAAAGTGTAACTAGTAACGTTATCTTATTCATTGTACAGATAGTTTGGTGGTGATAGTTCCTTGGTTAGGTATTTTAACCATCACAAATGTAACATACTGATTATGAAGGCAAACCATCTCAATAGACTACTGATCGTATTTGTCGGTAAAAGGAGGATATATTACTTTGGCTTCCATTTCAATGCTTAAATATCTGACTATAAGCAAGTTTCAATAACAACAATCTTATTGTCACCGGAACAGAAGAGTATATTTAACCCAGCTCATGCATTGAAAAATCTACTGCGGATCTAAATACCTGCAAACCGGTCGTTGCACTACGTTTTTTGAAGTCACCATAGCGGTGCCCTGCTAAATCCAATAAAACTCCCTGATTTATGGATATGTAAACCCTCGTTACGAAGTCCCAACGCATGATCTGGGTTAAAACGCTGTATTTGGTTATCATCACTTCGAAAAGCACTTAAAACCCAAATTGATCAATAGGATTTCGTGATGAGGGCATAATTGCAATAAAATCAACGGTTTAGGTGAGGAGGCCTTTGTATCACTAAGGTGACGAACCTGCGCAGCGTAAAACCGCTGATTTTGAAGTAATTTATGCTCGCAATAGGAAGATTATTGATTATTTTGGGTTAAAATCAAGAAAAAGCGTGATATGATGTGATATAACTACCTGCTAAATATCATCTTTCTTTAATTAATCCGAATTATGTATTGGAACTTCGTGATGAGGGCTTATAGTGCCCTAAATCAGCGGGCTTTCTTAAACCCAAAATGGTCATCTTCATATTCCAAATCACCATCGTTTTCTTACCCAGAAGGCATTTTTACTATATCTTACCATCAGATGGACTGAACGGATACCCCTTGAGTATATCGTTGATACTTCATGCGCTTATTTAGGTCCAAGTACACTGGGCCTATCCTTACAGTAAGTTGATTTCGCTAAACCTTAGGTATGAATTCGGTATGGCTATAAATCACGGAGGGGTGTCTCCTCTTTTTTCCTGATGTTGGGCCGATAGGTTATTATGTAAGTTCTATTTGTTGCTGAGGGTGTTTTTTCTGCGGCAGTGACTCTGCCGTTCTTTGGTTCTTTTTTCTTAACGTAAGTATAGCGGAGGGAGGTCGGCCCAGTTCCATCGGTATGATTCTTATTTGGTATAGGAAATACACTTTCTATATCCTCCTCGAAGAAATCCAATGGCGAAAATATAGTCGTCTTCCTAAAGTAAACGGCACAAAACGTACCTGCCACTGCTCCCAGTATATGCGATTCCCAAGAGACGGTTTCTTCAGTCGGTACAAATCCGGAAAAAAGACTGCCTCCATAAATCAATAATACAATGAAGGATATGGCCAAAGTACTTGGGTCTTTACGAATAAAACCACTGAACAATAGGAAAAAGAGCATTCCATAAACTAATCCACTGGCACCGATGTGATAAGCCTCTCGGGCAGCAACCCATACCCAAAAACCCGTCATAAAGTAAATAAGTGTAAATACGCTAAGGGCGGCTTTTTCATAAAAGTAAATTATACCTATACCCAAAATCAAAATGGGCAGCGTATTTGAAATTAGATGGTACTCGTCTCCATGCACCAAAGGACCTGTAATAATGCCCAGTGAACCTCTAATGGTGCGTGGAAATATGCCATAAATACCAAAATCATAATCGAAAAGATTCTCAATCAATTTGATTATCCAGAGCAATCCAACAAAAGCCGAGGTATAGATTATACTTTTACTGAACTTACCATTAACGGACGTATTCATGAATTGAACCGGTTCATTTTATGCTGGGCTGTTGTATCGACAAGTATGAAGGCCTTAAGAGTTGAGTTCTTCATCGGCAGTCTGAAAGGAAAATAGGGTATCGTCCAATACCACTGTGTCTTCATTATAATCTTTTATAAATCTAGTGATGGTTTCTGGGGTGATTTTTTCAACATGTAAGCCTATATCCAAACCAATGCCAAAATCAAGATTAGGGTCTACATCAACATGTTCCCTGACTTTGACCGCCTCTTCGTCTTCCATCTCCATAATAATCTCGGCCATGTACAGGCCTATTTCTTCTTCCTTATCATCTAGAAGTTCCAAATCCCCATTCTCATCCTCTTCGTATCTGATTTTTTCAAACTCCGGAAACCGTTTAGCAGCTTTATGCTCTGCCAACTCATATACTTCACTGTTATGATGAAGCCTCAAGGTATAGATAACAGCATCGTACACTACTTCTTTACCCTCATACATCCCTATAAAATAAAAATGCACATATTCATCAGAGTTCTGCTCTTCTTCTTCTAAGGGCACATAATAATCTGTAGTCGATGTACTGATATGCTGACGGTACTGCTCAATAATATTGGGGTCAAACCCTTTGTTCTCTGGCATGACTTAATCTTTTAAAAAATCGATAATTGCAAAATTGTGTAAGGTTGTGATTCTATACTTCATGTAGCACCTTTAATATAAGATTTTTTTCGGAGTATCGCAACCACGATTTACTTCGTTAAAACTTTTTTAATATTCTTCAAAATAATCTGAAATACCTACACATCTCCTATTAAAATAATAATATGACTTTTAACTACGGGATTCAATAGGATAATGTTGCTTAGAAAATGTTCTGGAGTTGTGTTTGAAATTTATTTCAAGTTAAGGGTTGACCATTTATCACTTCATTACCTGTACTCCAACAACCAAACCTATGCCCCAAAAGTGACGCGGACCTAGTACCTATCTTTCAGTTGAGGGAATTCCCGTTGGAGCTTACCGGAAGTCCGCCCCTTTAGCTTCTTGAGCAAATCGCCGATCAATAGCGAAAGACGATATTCAATATCCATATCCATGTGGTGCTTCGAAACCATACCCTTCAACCCAGATCATGCGTTGGGACTTCGTAACGAGGGTCTAAATGTCCATAAATCAGGGAGTTTTATCGGATTTAGCAGGGCACCGCTATGGTGAATTCAAAAAACGTAGTGCAACGACCGGTTTGCAGCTATTTAGATCCGCAGTAGATTTTCCAATGCATGATCCGGGTTCAATATCATTACGCCCTCCAAATCACATATCTAGCTCTGTAAGGTGCCCCACCTTAGCTTTATGTCCCCCTTCAGTACGACATAACGGTACTTTGTCGTACTGAACGGATGAACAGTCAAGTTGGATACGGAACAGCTGTTGGTTCAGGTCACAGACATTCCCCAAAGGTAAAGTTTTTAGCAACTAGAACGAAATGCATAGTTTCAACTCCAAACTGAGACCAATGAATAGGTGTAAGAAATCGAAAAAGACCGAACCACCTCACTAAGCTCTAAAAACACATGAACCTACTATACTTATATTCCTTTAATTGAAATCGATATCCAATAAAGAGTTATTTTTTTGGGATTATCTTTTTACAAAGCCAAATACTTTGCTATAATGCACACTTAAATAGGTCAATAGTTAAGAATATGGTAATTCAGGACTACTTTAAGTAGTTTCAAAATCACGTTTGACGAACATTGTCAAGTCAGAATGGTTTGACTTCTAAGCATTGAAATAACAAAGCAACAAAATTACATGTTTAAACATACAATTTACACTATGTTTGCATCTATAATCAATTTTCGGTTCTTGAAAAGGACTTTAACTAAAAACTAAAATGAAAAAATTGACATTTTTAGGATTATCCATTGCTGTAGCAGCAGTGTTTTCCGCTTGTAATCAAAAGACAGAAGGTACTGATGCTGTTGTGGAGGAAGCCAAGGAAGTAGAAGAGGTTGCCGCTACAGCAGTAGATTATAGTATCGACACTTCTACTAGCCATGTGACTTACATCGGCAGTAAGGTTGGAGGCAAGCACAATGGTACTATACCCGTTTCAGGTGGCACCATCTCCACGGAAGATGGTTCTATAGTAGCGGGTAAGATCACTATTGACATGACGTCCATAGACAACGAAGATCTAGAGGGAGTAGAGGGCGATTATGGTGAGGAAGGTTTTTTGAAGCACTTGAGAAGTCCTGAGTTCTTCGATGTGGAAAAGTACCCTACAGCTACTTTTGAGGTGACATCGGTTGAGCTTTTTGACCCTAATGCTACCATAGAGACCAAAGAGGAGTATGAGTCGGAAAACAAACCGATGAGTGCCGATGAGTTTATGGTAGAGGGGGCAACACATACTATAACGGGTAATCTTACCATGAAAGACGTCACCAAGAGTATTACTTTTCCTGCAAAAGTATCTATGGAGGACGGTAATATCAATGCTGAGGCAAAATTCAATATCGACCGTACCGTTTGGAACGTGAAATATGGAGATGAGGCCAGTGCCGTAGACAAAGCCAAGGATAAATTCGTCTATAACACGGTAAATGTCGGATTCGATATCAAAGCTAACTCCGCAGTGCAGTAAACCATCTTTATGGTCATTATTGTCCATTGTCTTTGATAATCATTTAACCCGGATCATGCATTGGAGCTTAGTTATGAGGGCTTAAAAAGCAATAAATCAGGGTGTTTTATCGGATTCAGCGTAGCACCGCTACGGCGAATCCGAAAAACGCATTCAATTTAATGATTTTCAGATACTTAAGATCGCAATAGAAGGACTAATGCATGATTCGGGTTTAACAAATGAAACTATGCCCTGAACAGGATGATGTTCAGGGCTATTTTATGTTCACCCTATTTTTAAATAGAACTTTTGCAGCAAACCAGTATGAAAAGGAGAAGCAAGACATATTCTATGTCCTCAGACGAGCAGGATCGATTTATGGAAAAGGCTTTATCATGGGCATCCATGCATAGTCACTTCTCCTATTTCAACCATAACGATATCCCCTACCCTTTTGGCCCCTTTCCCCGATTGCTGGCTGTAGGTTGTCACCTGAAAGTCCCCTTCTTGGGAAAGGATGACTTCTCCATACTTAAGTCCTTCCAAGAGATCCATCAAGAATGGCTTATAGGTTATTTCGCTTATGACCTGAAAAACCAATTGGAAAACCTACATAGTGAGCATAGAGATACAATTAATGCTCCTGAAATTTATTTTTATGTACCGGAACACCTTTTCCATTGTCAGGACGGTGCTATCAAAATAGAAAGCTACACTCCTACCGATGAGGTATACGAAACGATATATCGGTATTCAGCTCAACAAATACAAGCCTACTCACCTATCTCGATACATCAGACCATACAAAAGGACGAATACTTACAAAAAGTCCAACGGCTCAAAGAGCATATCGAAGAAGGGGATATTTATGAAATCAATTTATGTATGGAATTTCTGGCAGAACAATCGGAAATCCATCCCCTTCATACCTATTACCAACTGACGGAAGCGTCTCCTACGCCTTTTGCCACACTACAGCGCATCGATGATATCTATTTGATGTGCGCCTCTCCAGAGCGTTTTTTAAAAAAAGAGGGACAAAAACTTATATCGCAGCCCATTAAAGGGACCATTCGCAGAGGAAAGGACAAAAAAGAAGATGAAATCCTGAAACGACAACTCAGAACTGATGAAAAAGAGCTAGCGGAAAACATGATGATCGTAGATCTGGTAAGGAACGATTTGGCACGGTCTTCCAAGGCGGGAACGGTCAAGGTCGATGAGCTGTTCGGTATCTATACTTTCGAAACATTACATCAGATGATATCTACGGTATCTTCCGAACTAAAAGAAGAAGTACACTTTATCGATGCTATAAAAGCTGCATTTCCCATGGGTAGCATGACGGGTGCACCTAAAATCAAGGTCATGGAACTGATAGAAACCTATGAGGAGTCCCGAAGAGGTATTTACTCCGGTGCTACCGGATTCATTACTCCTGAAGGTGATTTTGACTTCAATGTGATTATCAGAAGCTTGCTTTATGATAAGAAACGGAAAAACCTCAGTTTTCAGGTAGGAAGTGCCATTACCTATGACTCCATCCCTTCTAAAGAGTATGAAGAATGTATGCTCAAAGCAGATGGTCTATTGAAAGCACTGGGGCACACCTCCTACTGTCCTTGAGGAAAAAAGCCTTTGCTCTCCCCGAAAATCACTGACAAAATGTCATTTTTTAAGGATATATAGCTAACTTTGTCCGTTAGAAAAATAGTCATTTACAATGAACAAGCTGATTACTGACATAGACATCATAAAAGAGGGCATCGAGGAAAAGGAGACCTGCGAAACCGTGAAGGTATCCTTGGATAAGGATACGGGTAAAGAGAGGAAGCTCTACATTGAAAGCTACGGTTGTCAAATGAACTTCTCTGACAGTGAGATCGTAACGTCCATTATGCAAAAAAGTGGCTTTGATACTACCTCTGATTTCAATGAAGCAGATGTAGTATTCTTAAACACTTGTTCCATTCGAGAAAAAGCTGAGCAGACCGTACGACATCGCCTGAATCAATTCAATGCGGTCAAAAAACGTAAACCCGATATGATGGTCGGTATTCTAGGCTGTATGGCCGAGCGGTTGAAAAGCAAATTATTGGAAGAGGAGAAAGTTGTCGATCTGGTTGTAGGACCTGATGCCTATCGTGACCTCCCTAGTCTGGTCGCACAGGTCGATAGCGGTCACAAAGCAGTCAATACCTTCTTATCCAAAGAAGAGACTTATGCTGATATCAGTCCTGTTCGGTTGAACTCCAATGGTGTAACGGCCTTTATATCCATAATGAGAGGCTGTGACAATATGTGTTCTTTTTGTGTTGTGCCCTTTACCCGAGGTAGAGAGAGGAGCCGTGACCCTCATTCGATAGTAGAAGAAGCAGAGACTCTATTCAATCAGGGCTTTAGGGAAGTGACCTTACTGGGACAGAATGTGGACTCTTACAAATGGTCTCCCGAAATCAACAATAAAGCAAGGTTAGAAAGAAGCGAGGTAAGCGAAGTCGTTAATTTTGCCCATTTGCTGGAAAAGGTTGCTTTGGTATCTCCGGAACTACGTATCCGCTTTTCCACTTCTCACCCGAAAGATATTACCGATGAAGTATTGCATACGATGAAAAAGTATGATAATATCTGTAAATATATCCATCTACCGGCCCAAAGTGGAAATACCCGGGTCCTTGATTTGATGAACCGCACCTATACCCGCGAGTGGTATATCAATAGAGTAGATGCCATCCGAAGTATACTTGGTGATTCTTGTGGTATCTCTTCCGATATGATCGCGGGATTCTGTACGGAGACCGAAGAAGAACATCAGGATAGCCTGACATTAATGGATTATGTGCAGTACGATTTTTCCTATATGTTCTTTTACTCAGAACGTCCCGGTACATTAGCCGCAAAAAAGTACAAAGACGATATCCCACTAACGGTCAAGAAAAAGCGACTGAGCGAAATCATCGCCAAGCAGCAAAATATATCCTTGGCCAGAAATCAAATGGATATCGGCCAGGTACAGGAAGTATTGATAGAAGGCTTTTCCAAACGATCCGATGAACACCTTCAAGGACGAAATTCCGCGAACAAAGTAGTAGTGTTCCCTAAAAAGCAATATCAAAAAGGACAATATGTTCAGGTGCTGATCAAAGCCTGTACTACTGCTACCCTTTCCGGGGATATTATTGACCAGTAGCGATTACTGAAAGAGTGGTTATGATCGGCCTGAGCCTTTGAAACAGTTTCAAAATGTATGTTTTATTATTTTCTCATGTAATCTTTTGACACATACATTTCGTTGGGGTTTTCTCTGATAACGCTACTATTTTCAATGGCAAAATCCTCAAGGCATTTTCTTAACGCTGGGTCCCATCTCATTCCGCGCTCAGAATAAGTGCTAACAAATACTAAATATAATTGTAAAACAGTCTCTTAACAAAGAAATGAGGTGTACCATTTCCAACATAAACGCATTTAGCAATTGACCGATTCTGAAATATTAGTCATCAAACAACGCTTTGGTATCATAGGCAACTCGCCATTATTGAACCACGCCATAAAAGTAGCTGTTCAGGTGGCTGCTACTGACATGACCGTCCTTATTACCGGAGAGAGTGGTAGTGGAAAAGAATCCTTCTCCAAAATCATACATCAGCTCAGCGCAAGAAAACATGGATCTTTTATCGCAGTGAATTGTGGTGCCATCCCTGAAGGAACTATAGATTCCGAACTTTTCGGTCATGAAAAAGGCTCTTTTACGGGTGCACACGATGCCCGCAAGGGCTACTTCGAGGTCACCAGTGGTGGAACTATCTTCTTGGATGAAATCGGCGAAATGCCTCTGGGCACGCAGGCACGCCTGCTAAGAGTACTGGAAAACGGTGAGTTCATAAAAGTC
Organism: uncultured Cyclobacteriaceae bacterium; assembly: GCA_947492745.1. Classification (GTDB taxonomy): domain Bacteria; phylum Bacteroidota; class Bacteroidia; order Cytophagales; family Cyclobacteriaceae; genus Aurantiphycus; species Aurantiphycus algarum. Next base: position 173,241 of record CANLOE010000002.1, read on the forward strand.
GGTTCTTCTAAAGTACATAAGACGGATATAAGAGTGGTAGCCGCAACCAACGTCAACCTTTTGGCGGCAGTAGAAAAAGGCAAGTTCAGGGAAGACCTCTATTATCGGTTGAGTACGGTGCCTATCTTTGTGCCACCACTTCGGGAGCGCGGTAGAGATATAGAACTGCTGTTCAGGAAATTTGCCAGTGACTTTGCCGAGAAGTATCGCGTGAAACCCATTTCGTTGACGCCCGAAGCCAGTATGGCGTTACAGAAATACCGGTTTCCGGGAAATATCCGCCAGCTTAAAAATCTAGTGGAACAGATATCCGTTCTGTCCACGGATGTGAAAGAAATCGATACCGAAAAACTGCTTCAGTACCTACCTAAAGAACCCAATACATTGCCAGCCCTATATACAAGAGGGCAGAACGAAAGTGGCGAGTCGTTTTCTGAGCGAGACCTGCTCTACAAAGTCCTATTTGATATGAAAAGAGACATGAACGAACTCAAAAAACTGGTTCACGATGTTCTCGAAAAAGAGAATTTAGACCATCAATTGTTGAAAGATCATCAAGGTCTGTTTGAGAATATAGATGAGGATATCAATATAAAACCGTCACCGACCATAAGTCCCGAGCCCTATTTACTCGATATAAAAAGAGATATGACCAATAACCCTCCTTATGATATAGATGACAATGATGTAGATGATGGAGACATTGAAGATATTGTGCATGTGACGGAAGAAGATGAATCCCTTTCTTTGGAGAAAAAGGAAAAAGAATTGATTATCAAGGCATTGAGAAAAAACAATAACAAACGTAAATATGCTGCACAGGATTTGGGGATTTCGGAACGAACTTTGTACAGAAAAATCAAACAGTACGAAATCGATGGATAAACAGCACAACCCTATTCTAACTATTGCTATCGTTATCTGTAGCTTCTTTCTTGGAAGCTGCGGTATCTATTCGCTATCCGGTATTTCGCTAAACTACGAAACGACCAAGACCATTTCCATTCAAAATTTTTATAATGATGTCAATTTAGGCCCAGCGAACCTCTCTCAGACCTTTACCAATTCCCTGAGAGACTACTTTCAACAGAACACACAGCTGGACCTGATCGAAGAGCAAGGGGATATCCAGTTTGAAGGAAGTATCACCGGTTATCGCCTAACGCCGGTAGCTCCGCAAGCCGCCCAAGATGAGAATGGTGTAGATGCGGCAGCTCAAACACGCCTCACCATTACCGTGCAGGTAACCTATATCAATACGAAAGATGATACTTTCAATTTTGAGAATAAGAATTTTTCCTTTTTTGATGATTTCAGTAATGATGAGAGCATTACCTCTGTTGAAGACGGATTGATAGAGACGATCAATACCCAAATAATACAGGATGTATTCAATGCCTCAGTTGCCAATTGGTAATTTTTCATTAACTTTAGTTTTATTTTAAATCCTAGCATTTACCGTGACTAAGCAAAATTTTCTAGATATTTTGATTCATTATCAGAATATCCCTGAAGGGGATATTTCAGAACTTCAGGAACTGGAAAAGGAGTACCCCTATGCTCAGATAGTTCGCGGGCTAGTTGCAAAAGCAAGTCATGATGCGGGACTGCCGGATACCAAAATAAAGCTCCACAAAGCTGCCATTCACATCTCTGATAGAGCTGTCCTGAAAAACCTCATAGAGAACAAAATTGCCAAGCCCGTAGAAGATTATTCTTTGGAAGAACTGGCACAAGCCACTCCAAAGCACTCTCCTAATCCCGGCATCTCTCATAGTGTCGAAATTGCTGGGAGAAAGTCCGTTCCCGCCAAGACAGAAACTACTGTTATGACCAGTCTGGGGCCGGTCACTCCCATGGGGCAAGATGAATCCGATCGGTTGAGAGAAGAGGTTATGCGAAATCTGGCCCTGGTCAGGGAGAGCAGAAAACCTTATAGAGCCATGTTCTTTAACGAAGATGAACATGGCAATGCTATACCTGTAGCAGAGTCCATCAAAGAAAAGAAAGTCAAAACCGAAAAGAACAGAGGAAAAAAAAAGCATAAGGAGAATTTCATTGAACGCGTCACCAAAGAAATCGTTCATACCCCTGCTCCACAGCAAAAAAAAATCAAAAAAGAACAATCACACATTATCGATCAGTTCATCGCCAAGGAACCTTCGATAGAACGTAGGATTATATCGGCAGATATCAACACTGGCAGTCAAGAAGATCTCTCGGAGCAAAGTAGTGAATTTGGAGAGGGACTGGTATCGGAAACCTTGGCCAATATTTTCATTAAACAGGGCAAAAAAGACAAGGCAAAGGAAATTTATAAAAAATTAATTTGGAAGTTTCCACAAAAAAAGGCTTACTTTGCAACTTTAATTGATGATTTGAACAAAATATAAAAACATAATAGACATGTATATTTTCGTAATGAGCTTGATTGTCCTAGTGGCAGTGTTGTTGGTTTTGGTGATATTGGCGCAAAACTCCAAAGGAGGTGGTTTGACAAGTCAGTTTGGAGGCTCAGGTGCCAGTAATATGATCGGTGTTAAAAAAACAGGTGATTTATTGGAAAGGATTACATGGGGTTTTGTCATTGTATTATTGGTATTGTCTTTCTCTACTAAGTTTATATTTGATGGAAGTACCGGTAGCACAGAAGAGGGAGGTCCTATATTGGGAGGTGCCGGTCAAGTAGAGGCTCCTATCGCCACTCCCCCAAGTGATATCGATGCTGAAGAAAATACTGCTCCCGCAGAAGGCACCGAAAGCTTAGAGGAAAGTTCGGCCACGGAAAGTAATGGTAACGAAGACAGTGAATGATAACAGAGAGGGTTATTCTCTACCATAGATATCTGTTTTTAAAAGGATACTATCGATAAAGATAGTATCCTTTTTTGTTTCATAGAACTGTTGCTATATAGGTGAATAGGGCAAATTTGACTCAAATTATGCATTAGCTTATCCTTATGTCTGTTGTAATGGGTTCGTAAATAGTTGTCCCTTACCCCCCCCTTAAAAGTGTCCTGACTGTCAAAAGATCATGATTTGATAACAATAGAAGTTATCGAAAAAGACAAGGTTTTGGTATTTTGATTGCATAAACCTTGTCAAATGAAGTCAAAAAATAAGACCATCGGGCAGTTGGGTTTCCTTGCCCCAAGTTTGAGAGAGCAGTTGAACCCCAAGCAGGAACCCTACCTGTTGAGCGGAGCCATCGACTAGGCCTATTTCGATAGGGGGTTTTCGGGTCTTTATGCCGAGCAGGGCCGTCCTGCCCATCCGATACGGATGATGGTCGGTCTTCTGATCCTCAAGTATTTGTATGACCTGTCGGATGAGGAGCTGGTGGAACATCAATGGGAGATGAACCCCTATTTCCAGTATTTCTCGGGTATGGGGGTGATACATTGGGGGCAACCGTGCGCTGCCAGCGACCTGGTGCATTTCAGGAATCGGATCGGTGCCGAGGGCGTTGAAAAGATCCTCTCAAGCACTCGGTCGACCTGCACGGCAGGGATGGCAGGGACAGGCACATCAGCGTGAACACCACCGTGCAGGAGAAGAACATCACCTATCCAACCGATGCAAAGCAGCATAAGAAGATAGCTGATAAACCCAAACTGATCGATAGAAATCGTGATGAGCGTATAAATAGTAAAATACCGGCCATGTGGATTCGTTCGGCATAGCACCGCTATGGTAAATGAAGACAGGTGGGCAAAGCTTCCGGTATGAAGCTATTTATGCGCGGAACAGGTTCTCTATTTACTGCCGTTGACTTAAGCATGTTTTTGATTCATATGATATTTTCTACCTTCAAAATAGGTCCTTTTTCTTGTCTGTCCTTTCCTGGAATATTCGATCCTGGCCTTTACATTTTCGGAAAACTCATCGATCAATGTCATTATATCCCTTCCCTTCAATAT
>CANLOE010000003.1 GCA_947492745.1 uncultured Cyclobacteriaceae bacterium
CTATGCCGAACGAATCCAAATGGCCGGTATTTTGCTGTTTATACGCTCATCACGATTTCTATCGATCAATTTGGGTTTAAAGGGGTTTTCCGTTGTCTTTCCCTACTGTGTTAGGGTCTCTTTGAGGGACTGTTTTAAACTGTATATTTTTTATTTTTATAGACTTATTAAGCATTAAGGATATTTTGAACCTAAGCCATCATGGTCTTTAAGGTACTGTAAGCAACCAAAGGTTTTGTGTTTGCCCATACGCACGGGACATGCCGTACGGCCTCTCGCGAATCTGCGATTTAGTTCACCGGTTTGTTTATTTTCAGTTAAGTTCATGAACCTTTTACCTGAGCATCGCGAGTTTAAAATTTCCTGCCTCCTTTTTTGGCAATGAAAAAAAGAGGAACCCGGCCGGCCTTTAGATTTACTTCATATAACTATTCTTGAGGCGAAAGCAAATTTCTGGGCAATCAAATAACATCTTGGCCGCTTATCTAAACCATGAAATGCATAATATCTGCTATAAGTTCAATAAGCGGGACATCTGTTGATAAGCTATTGAAATCAATGACATAAGTAAGTATTTTTGTGTGTATATAATTGATTTTCAGATATCGAAGTGATTTGGGCTTTTTTTCTTCGAAAGGTATGACTACGGGCGCCTGTGTGGCCAAACATAAACTCCATAGTCCATGTACAAAGTACTTGACAAAGATATCATAGAAATGGAAATAGTTCCAAATATCCCTGTGCCCATAGGATAGGTCTATGCGAGGTTGTCAGTGCCTTTTACCGATGCCGTACTGTAATACTTGAAAAATACCGTGACAGGCTCGACCTGTCCAGTGTCGATTTTGACGGCAGTCATACTCCCGCAATCAAGGATCGGAGGGGAAGTGGAGTGCCAAGGTCGAAAGCGTAGGAAGACCACGAATGCTCTTTACATGACCGACGAGATCGTGTCGGAGTCCGTAGCGGGCAGTCATAACGCTTGAGAATGTTCAACTAACTGTCATTCAAGGTTTTTGCATTAAAAAGTTTGAAACAAAAAAGTCTAAATGAGTTCATTATGTAGAATTCGCAGGAGAAAGGCATACATCTCGAACTTTTGCTTCTACATCCTACTTATACAAACTTAGCTTTCAAATATCGCATATCTTCCTGTTCACTTTGCTTCACTCTGCGTTGACCATCCTCGGGATAGCGCTGCTATCCCTGCGGTTCTCGCCTTGATTGAAACAAAATGACCAGCGGAATCTTATACGACATTTAAAACCTAAATTTGTATTATTACGGTAGGAAATCTTTTGGCGCAGGATTTCGTTGATATTTCCGCAGATAACACGAATACCTTTTTCTGGGAGTAGATTGGTTTATTTTTATTTTTTAAAAATCACTATTTGAGATATAATATTTGGTTTTTATTCATTTTACCTTTTATTAATTCGCTTCGTCGATCAAAAGTTGAAAAACTTTAATTATTAAAGGTTATTTGTCTTCAATTAATTTTTTAATTCTAACCATCAGACCTCAGCAGTATTTTCTTCTCTTAAAGTAGCATAGAATAATCCAGTGCCATTCTGGAGTGATTTTCATCAGTAATACAAGATACATTACTGTACATAGTATGGCATAAAAACCATTTGTGTTTACAATAGATTTAAATAACCTAATGCGCTGAGGTTTAATCTAAACCTTAACAAAATGAAAAAAATAGTATTCACTTATTGCTTGCTTTTTTACGCTAGCCTATTAATCGCCTACGGACAGGCTCCCATAAAGATTGGTAAGGAAGAAAAGGTAGGCATTACTACAGCTCACCCCTATAGCACTGCTGCCCCTGGCGTTGTTTTCGAAAAAGAGTTTTATTCAGAGGGCTCGGGTTATGTTAAAATACATTTTGAGGATTTTGACCTTGCCCTAGGTGATTTCTTGCAAATATCCAGTCCGAATACGAAAAAGTTTGTCAACTATGTTGGTCAGGGACATAGAGCTTTCGATACTGAAAAATCGGCCCGTAGCTCGTTCTGGTCGCAGTCCATTTTTGATGAGCACGTTGTTGTCCGTCTTTATAGCACCGGTCCCTCCAAGAACTATGGGTTTTCTATTGACAAGGTAGCCTATGGTTTCAGTAATCGTGACATCGGCCTTACACAATTCTCTATCTGTGGAGTGGACGATAAAGAACAGATTGCCTGTTATGAAGGAACGGAGATGTATAACAAGCAAAGGCCGTATGCCGTTTGATCATAGGTGGTACTGGTTTGTGTACGGGCTGGTTGATTGGAGATGAGGGGCACCTGATGACGAATAACCATTGTATCGGTAATGCAAGTGATGCTGCTAGTGTTGAGTTTCAGTTCAACTACGAATTTGAGGACTGTAACGGAAGTATCACTAGCCGGACTGATGTAGTGGCAACCACTTCTACACTAGTGAAGACCAATAGCCTACTGGATTATACTTTGGTCAAACTGCCCGTCAACCCCACCTCCGAATATGGCTTTTTAAGCTTTCGTTCCGACATCCCAAAAGTAGGTGAGCGTATCTATATCCCCCAGCACCCTGGTGGAAGAAGAAAGGAGATATCCGTAAAGGATGACCGGTCGAGAAGTGGTTTTGCTGCTATAGTGAGAAATGGAGATAGGATTACTTACCAATCGGATACTGAAAGAGGCAGCTCAGGTTCACCGGTGCTTTCTTTTGACGATAACTTGGTCGTAGCACTTCATAATACAGGAGGTTGTGCCTCTGGTAACGGAGGTAACAGAAACGACAATATCATCGCCGACATCGGTAGCCTGATGCCCAGTGGAGGAGTAGATAATGGTGGTAGTGGAGGGGGTAACCCCTGTGGTGATTGTATTGATTTCGACGATTATACCCTTGATTCTTACAGTAATGGCGATAACGGTCAAGCCACTATATCTGATGGTGGATCCACACTTACTATAGCCAATAATGGTTGGAAGTCCATTGATCTAGGATATACCGTGACCCGAAATACAATCATTGAATTTGACTTCAGTAGTTCCTCACAAGGAGAGATTCACGGTATTGGCTTTGATACCGATGCGGGTGCCAGTGCCGATCGTATTTTCAAAGTACACGGTACGCAAGACTGGGGGATCACCGATTTCGATAACTATAGCGGTGGAACCAAATCCTATCGGATAGAGGTAGGTGATTTTTATACCGGAACCTTTGACCGACTGTTTTTTGCCTGTGATGATGATGCCAACGGTGGAGGGGTCTCCGTGTTCAGCAATGTGAAGGTCTATGAGAGTGGAGCCAAGGCGAGCAGGGCACTTGATGCCAAAGAAGCGATAGAAGCCACCTCTGATTTGGGAGTTTACCCTAATCCTGTAAAGGATATACTCTACCTGAGAGGTCTGGATGCCGATATATTCTATCAGGTACTCAATAGTGTCGGGGAATCGGTGATGTCCGGAACGGGAGATCGTTTGGATGCCAAGGTATTAAAACCGGGAATCTATATCATCAGAACTCAGGACGATCGCAACATCAGGTTCATCAAAGACTGACTACTGTGATGTTAAGACGGCCCCTGTTCGGTCTTACTGGCTATGGGCGTTATATAAGTAAATAAATATAATTGATAGGCCCTGTACGATACCTCGTGCAGGGCTTTTCCGTATTTTTGGAAAAATCATTGTAGGCAAGTCTTTGATGGATATTGTTCAAATTTAGGATGGAACCCCCAGATGATCAATAGCCTTCCTGTTCCGAACATAAATTGCTTCAAAATCAGCGGCTTTGCACTACATAGGTTTTACATCTTAGTGATAAAAGGCCTCCTCTCCTAAACCATTGATTTTATTGTACCTTATGTCCTCATAACGAAATCCCATCGATCAATTTGGGTTGAAATCCAATAAATTTTGGGTTTTATCGAATTCAGCGTAAAACTACTGCGGCCGTTCCTGAAAAAAAGCATGAAATTAGCTGATTTTCAGAAAGAAGTTTCGTCAACATTACTGGGATAAAACCAAGTAGTGAACTGAATGTATACTTCGGGTTCGGGTCTACAGAAAAAAAGTAGTGATAGAAAATGGAAATATAAAAACCAGCCCTTTGTATTTTGAGTTAAGGGCCGGTTTTCGTTAAGTTTTACTTTGTTCTATTCCTTGGTCTCAGGAGAGGAACTAAGTGTAGGTATAGTATTAATGGGCATTACAAATTGAAAAATATCGGCCATTATCCCACGGCTCTACCATTTCACAGTCCCACTATTCCACCGTCTATTACGGTTGCTCATTTAGCAGGTCTCCAAGCGATACTTTCCCGAAGACAGATTAGGCCACCTGCATTTTGGAATCGTTCTTAAGCTCTATGGCCATGGCCTCTAGTTTCTCTTGTTCTTCGACTGCGGCCTGCTCATCGGCTTCTGAAAATTTGATACCCAAGCCCAGTAGACCGATAGCCGATACGATTATGCCAAAGTACAGAAAGCAATCCTGTAATGGAGCTCCGCTTCTCAATAGGAACTGGGCGTAGCATACCGCCCCTACATTACCACCTGCACCCACGATACCCGATACGGCACCCAGTGATTTTTTATTGATAAAAGGGACAACGGAGAAGGTGGCTCCCTCGGCCATCTGTACAAACAGAGAAAACAATATCATGGTAGCCACCGCTATTCCCAATACGTTCATCTGGGAGAACAGTATTAGTGCAGCACCTTCGATAACCATCACAATGACCAGCCATTTGACACGGCCCTGTAGTCCTCCTGTTTGGGAAAATCGGTCACCCAACCAGCCACCGGTAGACCGAGCGAAGAGATTCATCAGGCCGAACAGGGAAGCGATGATGCCCGCCGTTGTTTCGTCCAACTGAAATTTGGTCTGATAGTAAGTCGCCGCTCTACCGTTCACGAAAAGCTCCATACCGAAGCAGCCCGCATATATAGCGAATAGTATCCATACACGTTTATCCTTGACGGCGGTGAGAAATAGACCCGATTCCCCTTTTTTTGCCTGAGGCCTTTCTTCTGGCATATCTTCATAATTTCCTTTGGGGTTGTCGGTTGTATGTCTCCAGTAGAGATAAGCCACGAAGAGCATGATCACGGCGGGTATGAACATGGCAGGTCGCCACTTGGAGAGTTCCGACTCTGCTAGACCAAAAGCCAGCATCGCTGAGGCCAGTAAGGGCATTATTGCTTGGGTAACACCTCCACCCAGATTACCCCAACCCGCTGTTGTAGCATTGGCGATACCGACCACATTGGGCGCGAACATGACCGAGGTATGGTACTGTGTGATAACAAAGGATGCCCCGATGACACCGATGGCCATCCGCGAGATCAGATAGGTCTCCCAGTTATGGGCAAAGGAAGACGCTGATACGGCTACAGCTCCAAAAATCAATAGATAGATATAGCTTTTCCTAGGACCGATTTTGTCACAAAGATTTCCTATCAACAATCGGGCAAATATGGTTACACCTACCGATGCGATGAATGCCGTGATTTTCTGCGCTTTTGACAGGTCCAGATCCGGACCAATGGTCGAGTTCATTAATGGTGCGTGGGAAAACCAACCAAAAAAACAAAGAAAGAAGGCCAGCCAGCTCAGATGAAAGGTCTTCATCTGTACCGAACTGAAATCCAGAAGGTTGATTTTCGTGGCCTTTTGTAAGTTTGTTACAGTACTCATGATTATGCGCTTTATGATTTTTGATTTACGTATCTTACTTAAGTAAATCTACGTATTTTTTATTGATTATTACTTTAATATACTGCATTTTATGGTAAAAAATTCTGCTATTAAGTCAGTAGACTCTATGTAAATAATAAGCTAGTGTACTTTCGTAAGTAATATTACTTTGTTTTTATGGATAAACTTGTTACTGGTAGGTTTTTGAACTACTATTTTTTTTATGTGGCCGATAGTAAGGCGGGCCACTTATTGTGTGACAGAAAAACAAGTCTAATACACACCTCGGTAATGGAGCGGGGATGATGACTGAGGTAAATCATGAGGATACATATTATGTGTCCCTGTAGAAGAGCGGTTTGTTATTGATTAGGACTATGTCTGATGCTCAAGTGGATTTCTCAGCGACCCATGCATTGGCACCATACTGTTGCATATCTAGCTTTGCCCATCTCGCTATAGAATAGCTATAAACGGTTCCTTGTATATAATCTCTGTGGCGGATGGGGCGTATTGTTTTATTTCGTCGTATTTTTTTGCAAAAGTATCTGTAGTGCTATGGTCATTACAGACTGATTTTTTTTGTAAAAAGGCTTCGGTTTGTTATCATAAAAGATACAGTTCAAAATAGTCTCTAAGTGGAATCCATTAACCGTCTGAATTTGGCCAAAAACTATCTAGGTGGAGTAGTAAGGTTTGGAGCAGAAGAGCACCTAACGTATAGAATAAAGAATTATTTTAGGTAAACCTTTTGATAAGGGTATACGAGAAAGAAATGATGAAGCTGACCAGAGGTCGTACAATTTATTTTTCTAGGGATATACTTGATTTCTCATTCGTATTTTGAATAATATTGGAATTTGTTCTTATTTTTTCGGGATACTACTTATTTGATAATCAAAGTGCAGGTGTTACATTTTCAATGTATTTATTGTTTTTTTTAATATTGTTCAATGAAATTGTATTTTTTTTCGATTTTTTTTGAAAAACCTAGGTGTACATTTTTTGATGAAAAAAAATTGCACTGAAATAATATTTTTAAACAACCTTAAATAATTATCATGAAAAAGAATGTAGTATTAGTAGCCTTGGCCTCATTGTCCATGTTGTACTCCTGTCAACAATTAGAGGAAGAGGAAAAAATTTCCCCCAATGTAATATCGGAAGAACACCACATCTGTACGGAGATGCCGATACTGAGCGAATCGGGTAAGCCGGAAATAAGCACGGAAGGAACCTCGGACGGACGCGTGCAGTGGAGACCGGGTCAGACTATCCGCATTAAGTTTTTGAATGGGGACAGCTTCGTACAGGGCAAAGTGAAAAAGTATGCAAAAGCATGGTTGGATTATGCTAATCTGAAATTCGAATTCGTGTCCGCTAGGGCCGATGCTGACATCAAGATTACTTTTGATGAAGGTAGCTCTTGGTCCCTATTGGGTCGGAATAGTCGGTTTATTCCTCAGGACCAACCTAGTATGAACTTTGGCTGGTTCAACAGAAGAACCTCGGATAAGGAATTCAGTAGGACTGCCATACACGAGTTTGGACATGCATTAGGTTTGATACATGAGCATCAGAGTCCTGTGGCTGATATTCCTTGGGATAAGCCAGAAGTGTATGCTTATTATAACGGTGCACCTAATTTTTGGACGAAGAAACAGGTTGAGTTTAATTTATTCGAAAAATACGCCAAGAATCAGTCCAATTACTCACAGTACGACCCCAAGTCCATTATGCATTACTCTGTACCTTCTAGGTTTACGACTACTGATTTCAGTGTTGGTTTAAATACCGTACTATCTGAGGTAGACAAGGCTTTTATCAGTGCGATTTACCCTTTTTAAGGGTAGTATACTGCTAAAAGACAATTGTTGTCCTGCAAGATTTAAGAGACAGTCCTTCTGTACAGTACTTGAAAACTTCGGCGCCGAATCTTTGTGTTTTCGATTTTTATTGCGATAAGTGTCCGAAACAAAATAGTATGCTGTCCGCAAGTGATAGCATAAGGTAAAAATCTAATTGAACGTGATACCGCTCTGTCCGAAACATGAGTATTGAAAAAAATCCCATACCATGTATTGGGTCGAGGCGCTGTCCATAGTAAGTCCGCGATGGAGCGCTATGCTCGAGGTTATGGTCTGATGGGTAGTCTTTTCTTTGTCCGTACCTCGATCGTGCATAAAAAATCACTAAAGTATACCTCCTGACCGAGTGTAATTTGAGTCCATGGTATTTTTCAGGAAAGCCTCCTCAGCTTGAATTTATGTAGTAGTTTGCCATTGTTTCTATTTTAAAGGTTTCGCGAATACGCTGTATATGGAGCTTCATTGTGCGGTCTTAAAATACAATCGATCAGTGGGTTTTCTTGGATTCAGACGTTACGATTAATCCCGGATCATGCGTTGGAACTTCGCAACGAGGGTTTACATATCCATGAATCAGGGAGTTTTATTGGATTTGGTATAGCACCGCTATGATGAATTCAAAAAACGTAGTGCAACGACCGGTTTGCAGCTATTTAGATCCGCAGTAGGTTTTCCAATGCATGATTCGGGTTAATTCGAAAAACATGTTCATTTCACAGATTTTGAGCTTTTAAAGTTGCGCCAAAAGGGGCAAACCGTAGGTTTCCGATACTTTGTATGGTTTTTTGTGGAATCGGTGAACTCACGTTTGATGACACTTTGTTTGTCCTCCGAAGGAGTCATCGAGCTACCGTTATATGAATACCAATAGAAATCAATAACATTTGATTCAAACGCATGATTCGGCTTAAAATCAATCCGGAACACCACCGAGCTATAAAGGTCATTGTATCAGTAATGTACCTTTGGCCAGTTTTCTTCTTTATTTTTTCCAAGTAGGATAGTTGTGGATTTATATGATTGTAAATCAATTTTTTAATCCGTTTGAGTCCCCATTTTTATCAGGTGTATACTGCATCTAGGGACAATTTCCAGCAAAAATATGCACTTACTTTCAATAAAAATTTTGCAGATAGACTTATGTATAATATATTCGTACGAAAACAATCGTACGTTACTATGGCAACAGCATTCAAACCAACGGATAGCGAACTTCAAGTATTGAAGATTCTATGGGAAAATGGCCCGTGTACAGTCAGAACTGTAAATGACCTGGTCAATGAAAACAAGAAAACGACCTACACCACTACCTTGAAGACTATGCAGATAATGACGGGCAAAGGTATGTTGGAAAGAAACGAAGAGGGCAGGAGCCATATCTATATCCCTAAGGTGAAAGAGAAGGAAACCCAAAACTACTTTTTGGATAAGCTCCTGAACAATGTATTCAATGGTTCTGCGACCAATTTGATACTTCAGGCCTTAGGTAATCATAAGGCTTCGAAGGATGAGCTGGATGAAATCAAAAAACGTATCAACGAAATGGAAGGAGGCAAACAATGAGATTTATCGAAAACATACTTGGCCCTGATTTCATACAGGCCACAGGCTGGGCACTGTTGAGTTCTCTATGGTATAGCGGTATCATCGCTCTGATATTGGTGGTTTATATCCTTTTAAAGCCCAAAGGTGATGCGAGAGTCCGCTATTTGGTGTTTCTTTCTTCCATGATGCTCGTATTTGTGTTGACCGGTTTCACTTTTTATACGACCCATTTTGAGTATGGAGCTGAGTTCGAAACAATGATACCGCATAGCGTAGAACAATCTCTAGTACCGAGAGGTGCTACTGAAGTCTCTTCGGAGGATAAAATGAGTATTTTCAATACCATGAGCTACTTTGATCGACATTTGCCCTTATTTGTCGTTTTCTGGCTTTTGGGCGTGACGATGCTGATCATTCGTTTCCTTGCCGGCATAGCGTATATACAACGGCTAAAAAAATACAAAGTCCAGACCGTGTCGGCAGATTGGGAATTGAGGTTGGAAGCGATGAAAGAGCGACTGGGTTTGAGTAAGTCAGTGCGATTGTCAGCATCTTCTTTTGTCAAAACCCCTATTACGGTCGGTCATTTGAAACCCCTTATCCTATTACCACTGGGTATTTTCACGGGAATGCCCACGGAGCAGTTAGAAGCTATTCTGGCTCATGAACTGGCACATATCCATCGTCGGGACTACCTTTTCAATATGATACAGAACATGCTGGATATCCTGTTCTTTTTCAACCCTATGATGTATTGGATGTCCGCAATGGTAAGGAAGGAAAGGGAAAATTGCTGTGATGACATGGCTGTAGGCCTATTGGGGGATAACCTGTCCTTTGCCAAGGCGCTGGTTTCCGTGCAGGAGTTAAAGGTCAGTCCGGCCAAGGGCTATGCATTGGCATTTGGAGCGAAGAAAAAACATCTTTTGAACCGAGTGTCCCGTTTGTTGAACGATTCGGTCAAAGTGGACCAATCTTCGGAAAAACTCTCCGCAGCTTGTGTATTGATAGTCGTAGGGGCTTTGACCCTGAGTGTCAACTCTCAGGCAAACGTGAAAAAAAACCATACCCTATCCACTGATACCGATCGGTTGGAGGTATTGGATACCACTATTGTAAATAGTCAAGACATGCAGAATAGAACAATGATACAGACCAAATATCAAGGAAAAAAGGTAAAACTGGAAAAACAAAATGGCCAATTGGAAGCACTCTATATAGATGGCAGACAGATTGAAAAGAAGAATTTTTCCGATCATGAAGCTCTCGTCAGGGCCGTTGAGGAAAAATCCAAAAACGAAGAGGTGCCTGCACCTCCTGCCCCTTTGGACTATGATGACTTGGACGACGATGAGGTTCAGGGAATACCGGCTCCTTCATCCCCGAAAAAATTTGAAGACAAAGGAGTCGGGCGTATCCTTGAGGAATTGCTGAGAAACGGTATCATCAAAGAAGGGGATGCTGTCAAAATCGAACTATCGGCGACCTCTTTCAAAGTCAATGGTACAGAACAAGCCACTTCCATAGCAGGTAAGTACAGAAAAATCTATGAAGAAGAACAAGGTGAAAAACTGACGGGAAATGCAATGGTCACTTATCGCTATTAGAGCTGTTGCTATCTCAACCCAAAAATCTCATAATGGTTGATATCTTCATAAAAACATGAGATACAATTCAAAACAGTCTCCAAGACCGATGGATGGGATTTTTGGTACAGTGAAGCGAAAACCAATAAAAAATGCTTAATACAAATTGGGGTTTCAACTGTCGTATAAGATTCCTCGGGTCATATTGGTTTCAATCAAGGCGAGAACCGCAGGGATAGCAGCGCTATCGCGAGGATTGTCAACGCAGAGTGAAGCTAAATGAACAAGAAGATATGCGATATTTAAAAGCTAAGTTTGTATAAAACCTGCACAGCGCAAAACCGCTGATCTTGAAGCAATTTATGCTCGTAATAGGAAGGTTATTGATTATTTTGAGTCATATAGTCAAGGATATGTCGCGAGTAAAAAAAACAAAATTAGGGTGAAACAAGCTGATTTTGCAGCCGAAAGAAAAGGTCGAAATCACTTCATTATGAGAACTCTATCTCTAAGGATTGCAGAATCCAAGCCTACGCTGACTTATATTGGAAAGTCTTGAGTTATAATCTTCCGGTTTTCCTCTTTACGGACAATATACACCATGATTTGTGAGTGTATTGAAACTATATATAGTAAAAAAATAGCAAAAGTATTTCTTTACTATAGCTTCTTGACCGGTAGTGGCGCTAAGTTCACTCCCGTTCTTAAAGACTGTTTTAAACTGTATCTTTTTCTTTCTTATGTACTTCTTTTGGTGCCTGATTTCGTTGAAATTTCCGCTAGCTAGCGCGACAGGCTATCTTTGTCAATGGCTCACGCGGCAGACCGGCCCCTTCACAGATAATGCTCTCGGGGCATTTTCGAACGCTCGGTCCTATCCAAAATAAGTGATCATAAATTCTAAAATAATTTCAAAACAGCCTCTTAGAAGAATCGAATAAAAAAATCTTCTCATGATTGTGTTCATTTACATATAGTTACATAGTTGTGTATTGAATTTATTATAAATAAAATAATAAAATAAAGGCATTGTGTTTGTATTTGTCTTCCTTATCATTACCGTAATGAGGAAATAGATTTTAACTGAACTCGCCTATACAAACCTTACCACTGATCAAAAGCTTTTTCTGATAACCAATTCAAACGAACAACCATGCACAAAGAATTACCATTACGCTTTATTCCATTGATTTTGATTTTTTGTTCTCTGAACAATGCAGCTTGGGCACAGGATGTTTTTGCTCCTGATTCCTTGCCGATAAATGTTCGGGCTACCCCCACGGATGTGGGAGTTACCATCGATGGTAATCTTACCGAGCCGGTTTGGCAAAAAGCAGAAACGGTTTCTGGATTTGTTCAGGTAGAGCCGAATCAGGGTGACTCAGCCACTTTTGACACTCAAGTAAAGATACTTTTCGACGATAAGTACTTATATATCGGTGCGGTATGTATGGACGAACGGGGTAAATCGGGTGTAAGGGTACCCAATTTGCAGCGAGACTTTTCATTTTCTTCCAATGATGTTTTTGGGGTCAGTATTGACCCATTTTTGGACCGAAGAAATGCCATGATATTTCAGACCAACCCCTATGGGGTGCAAAGAGATTTGTTGTCATTTGATGATAATTTTTATGATAACGAGTGGGATGGTCTATGGAAAGTCAGAACACGGATTACGGATAAGGGCTGGGAAGTGGAGATGGCCATACCTTGGACCACGCTTCGTTATCCGAAAAAGAACCTTCAGGACTGGGGCATCAACTTTGTTCGTCAGGTAAGAAGAATCAACCAATTGTCCGCTTGGTCACCTTATCCCCGTGCTTTTACGCCCTATAGAATGCCCTACGCCGGTAATGTCAAAGGACTGAACCCACCGCCCCCGGCCACCAATATCAGGTTTCAGCCTTACCTACTGGTATCGTCCAATAAAAATGAAGTTGGGGATTCTACGGCATTGGATGAAGTGGAAACCAAAATCGGGGGTGAAATCAAGTGGGCATTGACACCCAGTACGGTACTGGATATGACCTTTAATACTGATTTTGCCCAAGCAGATGTAGACAGGCAGGTCAATAACCTATCCCGGTTTTCTATATTCTTTCCCGAAAGAAGACAGTTTTTTTTGGAAAATGCCAGTGTTTTCTCATCGGGGCTGCCTGGCACAATACAGCCTTTTTTCAGTAGGAAAATCGGATTGGATGATGCCGGAAACCCTATCCCTATAGTGGCAGGAGCAAGGGTCATCAACCGGACCGCAAAGAAAGCTATTGGAGGACTGATTGTACAACAAAGAGAGAAAGAAGGTTCGCCCAAGGCTACCTTTGGGGTGGTGAGGTATTCTAAAAACATTGGCCAACAAAATAGAATCGGTGCTTTGGTGACTACCCGATTCAACGCCACGATGGATACCATAGCCTCAACCAATAATACCGTCGGCAGTGTGGACGGCTTTTTTAGGATAAGTGACCCGCTGTCATTCAATTTCATGGCATCGGGGTCCAAGACCAATGGCAAGTCGGGAGACGGTATGAGCGCCTACATCAGTTTTGACTACAGTACCAATTGGATATATGCATTTTATGCCCAGTCCATCATTACTAAAAATTTCAATCCTGAAGTGGGGTTTGTCTATGATACCGATGTCATCAATACCAATCCCGGTTTCTACCTGAACTACAGACCAAAATGGAAACCAAAATCTATTCGTGCTTTCGAACCCGGGGTCATTGCCAATGTTTACCATCGTTCATCGGATAAAACATTTCAGCAATCCGAAGTCTCTATTTTCCCTCTTTGGATTACTTTCCAGAACAACGCTGTTTTTGACGTCTCCATCACACCCACAAAGCAACGACTTGATTTTCCGTTTAGACCATTGGGCCTGACAATATCCTCAGGAGAATACACCTATACCCGATACAAAGTGTCCTATAAATCAGATCAGTCCAAAAAACTGGCATTTTCTACTTCTTATACTACTGGAGGGTACTTCAACGGAGAACTGGAGCAGTTGCGGTCCTCCATTAGGGTTTCTCCCATTCCTCATATTTTTTTAAGCTGCACCTATGAGAGGAACTCCCTGATGGATGTAGGGCAAAAGAAAGAGAATAAAGTGGTACACCTGACCAGACCACAAGTAAGGCTCGCTATCAATCCTCGCCTACAACTGATGGGGTTTTATCAAGCCAATACAGCCTCGGATGAATCCAACTGGAACGTCAGACTATCTTGGGAGTTTCAACCATTATCATTTCTATATGTTGTTTTCAACAATAATTCTTTTGACAGAGGAGATATTAGGTACAGTGACCAGCAGGTGATAGGAAAATTGACCTATCTCAAACAATTTTGACCCTCATTAAGTCCAACATGCGTATTGAGTGTATTCCATATATGATTGAAAAACAATGATATGTAGTGTCGCTTTAGGTGTAGCTACGGATAGTGAGCGGCAATATGGCTGCTCACCGAAACGGATAGACTTCTTATCCGTTGCATGTTCTTTACCAGTGGCATTATAGAGACTTAAACCCAAAATGTCCATTAGAAAATCTATTCCAGACTTAACTGGCTTCAAATCAGTAAATGAATGCGTCTTTTGAATTAACCGTAGCGGTGCTACGCTGAATCCAAGAAAACGCACTGATGTATTGCCATTTAAGTCTTCATGACGAAGTTCCAACGAACATTCTGGGTTAAAGGCTATTCGTTCAGGGTAAACGGATTTCTTTTTGGAGATAAGCGTATCCTTAGCAATGCACTCTACTAAATGATATCATCCCACTATTTCTATTCGTAGACATTTGTAGTGTAGACTACAGTATTAAGATAAAACATGGGAATACTTACTTTCCATGAAATAGAGGGTTGTAGGCTCATTTAAGTTTTTCACAAAAAAATAATGAAGGTAACCTTACATAACATACTCATCCACCCAATATATTATCTCATTCAATATGGCTACATTTTTGTCAGGAAAAATGATTTGCATTTAACTAATTGATATTTAGTGCATTAATTATAGATTCTTGATTTTGTGCGAACGGATTTATAAATATTCGACTTAATTATCAATGTCTTTTAATAGACATTGATAATATTTTTTTTCATAAAACATGAATGCTTGTCAGCACTTACTTTCATCACAAAGTAGACTTTTGATTTTGAACTACAATCCAATACTCATGTAATGAATATTGATTTTTTTAATATTTTAATGCTAATCTTACCTTTTTCATTTTACGATGCGGAATAGTAGTCATTTATTTTGATGGTTTAAGTGAAATGACTTTCTCTTGAACGACCATTGCTATATTAGAAAAGTTATACTTTGGGTTAGCGGGTAAAAAACTTTGTGGAAAATGTAAATACCAAGAAATGGCTATTTAAATATTGCTGTTTTTTTTATAAGTATATGTCGTTCTAAAAATAGGCTGTCTCGCTGACCTGTACCTGAAGTGATATATTCTTTTTACAATATTTTGATTCAAATATTTGAAAACAAGTTATTTGCAGATATGTGGATATCTGCCTTGGTGCATTTCAGGAAATCCAAGAGTTCAATCTCCCAGTCATTAGTCTTTTTTTTAATAGTAAATTAATGACATTAAATTGACTTTATTGTTACGAGTAAAATTATAAGTCAGATTCGATTTTTTTGCTTAATATACAATTTATGATAAATAAAGTTATATTTAGTGTTTATTGTATTGATTTACAGTTGATTGCACATGTGATATTTAATTTCATAAAAAAAACAAGTTACTACTGTACTATAAATACAACTATAGCACAATATTAGTATTTTATTTACGAATCAATATTTATAAACTTGTTATCTGTTTTAAGGTACATAGAACCAATATGTACAGAACCTTCGGATAGACAATGAGTTATTGAAGTACATTTGACAGCCTTCATGGAATTCTTGTGTTTGAATAAAATATAAACTATACGCTAAAATATGTTGTATAATAAAGTGGATTTAATTTCGTTTTTAGAGGCAGCGGCAACAGGCAAAAACAAAGGAGTTACTTTTATATCGGATAGCCATACTGAGAATTTTGTATCCTATAAAGACTTATTGTATAGGGCCGGCTCAGTATGGGAAAAGCTACGTAGTAAGGGGGCCAAGGCAGGGGATGAGATGGTACTTCAGGTGAGTGACAATGAGTCTTTTGTCGTTCTTTTCTGGGCAGGATTACTGGGAAAAATGATTCCCGTTCCTCTAGCACTTGGCAATCAAGAGGACCACTTGCTCAAATTGGTGAAGGTATGGTCTACTTTGAAAAATCCTATCTATGTAACAGAGACAGCGCAGGTTCGAAAGGTAAGGGGGTATGCCGATAAAAATAGGCTGAACCGGTTCGGAGAACAAGTAAACGATAATCTGATATTGGTAGAGGAGCTACTTGCTATTGAAGAAGGCTGGGATTTTGAGCTGACCTATGAACAGGAAATGCCTTCTTCCTCAGACACTGCATATATACAATTTTCATCAGGTTCTACCGGTGACCCAAAAGGGGTGGAACTTACTCATGGCAATCTAGTTACGAACGTTATGGATATATGTTCACGTTCAGAAATCACCAAGGAAGACTCCATGCTCAGTTGGATGCCACTGACCCATGATATGGGATTGATATGCTTTCATTTATCAGGTGTTTTCAGTGGTGTGAATCAGTTCATAATGCCTACATCTCTTTTTATTCGGAGGCCAATATTATGGATGGAAAAAGCCGCTCAGCACAAAATAAGCCTCTTATACTCGCCTAATTTCGGTCTGAAATATTTTCTTTCGGCCATAGATGGGAGAGATGCCACCGATTGGGACCTTAGTCACCTTAGACTTATCTATAATGGGGCAGAACCTATTTCCAAAACCCTCTGCGCCCAATTTGAGGAAAAAATGCAAATCTATGGATTAAGGGAAAACGTGGTATTTCCGGGGTATGGTTTGGCTGAGGCTTCGGTAGCAGTCACTCTACCGGACCCGGGAGACCCACTTACTGAACATATTGTTAAAAGAGTAGATTTGACTATTGGCAGCTCGGTGGTCAGGGCTAAGGCTCTGGATAAGGATAGTGTATCTTTTGTGGAAGTGGGAAGACCCATCGATCATACCCAAGTCAGGATCAGCGATGACCAAAACCGAGTGATGACTGATGATACCGTAGGCCATATTCAGATAAAAGGGGAGAATGTGACGAAGGCCTATTATCAAAATCCAAAAGCTACCGAAAAACTGTTTACCGAAGATGGCTGGCTGCGCACTGGTGACCTAGGATTTACGAGTAAAGGCAGGCTAATAGTCACTGGGCGACATAAAAATGTAATTATCATCAATGGGCAGAACTATTACCCTCAAGACATCGAACAAGTCATCCAAGACGAAGTAGGGATAGATTTGGGCAAAGTGGTGGCTATCGGTGATAGGTCTGAGGATGCCGCTATAGAGCAGCTGATTATTCTGACCCTTTATAAGGGAATGCTGGAGAAGTTCCATTTTGTAAGAGACAGTATCAAAAGAGCAGTACTGGAAAAAATAGGCCTTACCGTAGACTTGGTCATACCGATAAGAAAAGTACCCAAAACGACCAGTGGAAAGGTACAGCACTATAAACTTCTTTCCGATTATAGAAACGGTGCATTTGATGAGGTGCTGGCCCAGTTGAGTCATCACAAAAGTGACTATCGCAGTGGCGAGACCTTGCAGGTAGTACAACAAGAGCTGAAGTCGCTCACGGCCCTAGAAGATATCGATGGAGATACAGCACTGCGGGATTTGGGCATGAACAGTTTAATGGCGATGCAGTTGATCGGTAGGTTGAATGCAGCCCTGGAAGTGAAACTCACTATTAGAGACGTATTCGAGACCCCAAGCGTGGCCTCACTTATCAAGATAATCGATGAACGGCCTAAAGAGAAAACCGAAACGATTCGCCCTTTGCCCTCAAAAACCTGCTATACACTTTCCCCTGCACAGCAACGCTTATGGGTAATGGACGGGATAAGTGATAGAAAAGATGCCTACAATGTAGCGTTAGCCTATCGGATGGAAGGGATACTCGATATTCATACTTTCGAAAAAGCATTCGAACAGCTGGTCGATAAGTATGAAATACTAAGGACCATTTTTGTCATCAGTGAAGATATTCCTCATCAAAAAATCCTCTCTTCTGAGGATATTGATTTCAAGGTTTGCTTTCAGGACATTTCCAGATCACCGGAAAAAGCGCAGAGCATCGTCAACGAATATGCTGGAAGCACTTTCGATCTGGGAAAAGGGCCCTTGTTCAGAGCCGTACTGCTTCGATTATCGGATAGAATCCATCTTTTTTCATTGACTATTCATCATATCATTACCGATGGGTACTCCATTTCTTTATTGCTGAGTGAGTTGGCTGCTTTTTATAGGCAACAGAGTATTGCTGATAGTTCAGAACCGACACCACTCACTGTCCACTATAAAGACTGTATGGCTTGGCGGTCAGATACGCAGTCCTTGGATAAGGTTCAAGAGAGCAAAGAATATTGGCGGGAAGAACTTGGAGGTGAACTCCCCATACTGGATTTGTATGGAAAATCAAACCTTTTCCCCCATCCTACTTTCAATGGCAATCTATTGAGCTTTACCTTCTCGGAAAAAGAGACCCGTACGATAAGGGAGTTTTCAAGATACCATGGTGCCACTGATTTTATGACATTATTGGCAGCGGTGAATGCACTGGTCTACAAATATTCGAGCCAAGAAGACGTGATTATCGGTACCGATATTGCCGGAAGGGACACAAAGGAGATGGAAAATCAGTTGGGGTACTTTCTGAAAACACTTTGTATCAGAACAAAATTCAGGTCCTCGGATAGCTTTCTTCAACTGTTGACCCATGTGAAAAACAAGGTGCTGGCAGGGTTTGAGCACCAAGATTATTCCTATGATTCGATACTGGAGGACCTAGGATTGAAATCTACCATAAATCGATCACCACTATTCGATATCCTTGTGCTGTTTCAGAATTTCGACCATTCGGGTTGGAAGAATAAAATGGAAAACCTGACCATAGAGGATTATAGCGTACAGCATCACGTCAGTATTGTGGATTTGCAGTTCGATTTTATTCCTAAAAAGGAGCAGTTGCAATTGGATATTCGTTATAACACGGACCGCTTTAGTGCTATGCAGATCGAAAAGCTCATCCGTCATCTCAACTATTTGATACATCAGGTCATGGGCCGACCCGAGGTACGTTTGTCGGAACTGGACATCCTACTGTCCGAGGAGCGACGACAATTGATAGCCTACTCCCGATCTAGGTCAGAGGACCATATCTCATTGGAACCTGTCCATGTTTCATTCGAAAAACAAGCCGCACAGACTCCTCGCCACGAAGCTATTGTATGTGGAGAAAGACGGTTCACCTATCAGCAAATCAACGAGAAAGCAAACCAAATAGCTCGGGGTATCAAAGAAAGGTCTGCTGTGAGCGTAGGAGATAGGATAGGCATAATGATGGGAAGGTCCGCTTTATTGATCCCCACGATATTCGCTGTGCTGAAAACAGGGGCTACGTATGTGCCGATAGATCCGGACTTTCCGGAAGCAAGGGTAAATTATATCCTCCATGATAGTAAAGTCTCCCTGTTATTGACAGATACTGCCAGTGCCGAAGGCCTCATCGAAGTGCAGCATGAGGTCATCATTGTAGATAGTGCGCTTTTCCAAAGCAGCATCGCAGAACTGTCCCCCATTGATAGCAATGAGAGAGTAGAAAACACTCACTTGGCCTATATTATCTACACCTCCGCTACTACAGGTGACCCGAAAGGTGTGATGATACCCCATAGCGCTATGAGCGACTACGTAGCTACGTTCAAGGCCTACTTTCAGATTGACGAGAAAGATGCCATTATCCAACAATCCTCCATAGCCTTCGATACATTCGTGGAAGAAGTGTTTCCTGTGCTTAGTGTGGGGGGAAAGCTGGTCATCGCCGAAGAAGGCGGTAAAAATACCGATGAGCTGCTGGAAGTAATACAAAAACATCGTGCTACTGTCCTTAGTACCACACCGCTGGTCATCAAGGAACTGAACCAACATGCCGAAAGCCTCAGCAGTCTCAGAGCGATAATCAGCGGTGGGGATAAACTCCTGCCCAGCTACATCTCCAACTTGTGGGGAACCTGGAGACTATTTAATACTTATGGTCCTTCGGAAACCACTGTATGCGTAACCTTCAACGAGATAGAAAAACCGGAGGATGCTGAGATAATAGGGACTCCCATTGCTCATCATCAAATTTATCTCCTCGACGAAAACCACCGCCTGAAAATCGAAGGAGGCGTGGGTGAAATAGCCATTGGAGGCGCGGGCCTGGCCAGCGGTTATTTTAACAGACCGGAACTTACCGAGGAAAAATTTGTGGACGACCCCTATCGTCCCGATGAGAAAATGTACCTCACGGGAGATTTGGGAAGGTGGACCACTGGCGGTAAAATAGAATTTTTAGGTAGAAAGGATTTTCAGGTAAAAATAGGAGGGTATAGAGTAGAGCTGGAAGAAATAGAGAAAGTACTGATGCGCCATGAGCTGATTTCCGATGTCGTCGCCATGACCACGGAATCAGGGCAGTTACATGCCTACTTGGTCAGTAGCAAATCATTGACAAAAAAGGAGTTACGGAATTATCTGAGTACTTATCTCCCTTATTACATGATACCTTCCAAGTTTGTTGGTCTAAGTGCCTTTCCACTTACCACGATGGGTAAAGTGGATAGAAAGGGCCTACTGCAAACGAAGGCAGATGATGATGAGCAACAGTATGAGGAAGCACCGCTCAGTGATCTGGGAGTGAAAATACTGGAATCCTGGTCAAAAGTGCTTGATATAAATGAGTTAAGGGCTGAAGATGATTTTTTTGAGTATGGTGGCAACTCTATCAAAGCGACCCAATTGATAGCTGTATTGTCCAGAGACTTGAAGGTCAAGGTATCGATAAAAGATATTTTCCTGAACCCTACCGTCAAGGACTTGGTCAGTGCCATAGAGCTGTCCAAACAGGAAATGTACAAGGAGATTCCACAGCAACCCGAGCAGGAATTCTATGAAGTTTCCAATGCACAAAAAAGATTATGGGTACTGAGCCATTTAGGGCATGGTACCTTGGCCTATAACGAGTATGAGTCCTATGAGCTGGAAGGTCATCTGGATATGGACAGTTTAAAGTCGGCCTTTACTGCCTTGCTCCAGCGCCACCAAGTACTAAGAACAACTTTTGTATCCGTGGATGGAGAACCTAGGCAGAAAATAAACGCGCTTTGGGAATATGGATTCGAAATCGGGTATACCGATATTCAAAATAGTGAGCATATAGCGCAAAAATTGAGCGAACAGGTAGATACAATGCTGACCACTGCATTTGATCTAGAGAGTGGCCCCTTGTTAAAAGTAGACATCAAAAAGGTGGCTGCGAATAGCCACGTACTTTTCATTGCCTTGCATCATATCATCACTGATGATTGGTCAGGTAAAATACTGATGCAGGAGCTGCTTACCCTGTATAGCGCTGCATTGGAAAACAAACCCTCTCCTCTCGGGGAACTGCGCCTACAATACCGCGACTATGCCCTCTGGAACAATAATAGCTTATCTTCCGGGCTTTTGGAAAACGATAAGAATTACTGGTTGAACAGGCTGTCAGGAGAACTGCCTGTCCTGAATCTGCCCACAGATTACAAACGACCCCATAAAAAGCTTCATGAAGGTGCCATCAGTCACTTTCTCTTTGATAAGGAGCTCGTCAATCAGGTCAAGACCTTTAGCAAAAGTCAACAGGTCAGTACTTTCGCGACTTTACTGACAGCACTGAATGTACTTATCTATCGCTACAGTCACCAGTCAGACCTCATCATAGGTACGGCAGTAGCGGGAAGGAATCACCCTGGTTTGGATGAGCAGTTGGGTATGTATATCAATACACTGCCATTGCGCTCTAAGCTAAAAGGAGGCGAGAGCTTCAAAGGACTGCTCCAGCGGATAAAACATATGGTTTTCGAAGCTCTGGAACATCAGGATTACCCTTTCGACCTGTTGGTAGAGTCATTGGGACTACGTAGGGACCTGAGCCGTGCTCCATTGTTTGATGTTATGGTCAGTTATCAAAGCACGGAACAGAATATTGATGCCTATCAGCTGGGAAACCTGACCCTGCAACGGCGTGCAAAGAGCAAATCGGCCAGTAAATATGACCTGACCTTTTACTTTGAGGAAAGTCCTAGGGGGATGGCCTTGAGGTTGGAATATGATTGTAGTCTATTTGCAGAGAGTACCGCTCTAAGAATGGGAGGTCATCTGATGGAAATCCTTAGGTATGCACTCAGTAACGAAGGGACAGCTATTGCCGCCATTGACTATCTACCTACTGTTGAAAAGGAACAGCTGCTGAAAACGTTTAACCCGAAGAGACAGGACTACCCAAAGGACAAAAATGTATATCACTTGTTCAAAGAGCAGGTCGAAAAATGCCCACAGGACACTTCCGTGGTATTTCGGGAAAAGGCATTTACCTATGCCGATATCGATAAGAAGGTAGATGGTTTGGCTGCTCAAATGAAGGCCGACTTTGCAGTTCTGCCTAATGATACCATAGGTATACTGCTCGGTCGTTCAGAAAAGGTTATCGTAACGATACTTGCTATCTGGAAGCTGGGGGCCAGGTATGTTCCCATAGATCCGCAGCATCCTATAGAGCGGATGAACTATATTTTGGAGGATACCGGATTGGAATTATTGGTCACGGTCGGTAAGTACCTTCCTCTCTTGGAAAAAGTGAGTCCTTCTGTTCGGGTGATAACAACTGACTCATATTCAGAGAATACGGGTATGGAGGAACAGTCTCTAAAAGAGATGTACCCATTGAAGGACAGTGAAGGGTACATGGCCTATGTACTTTATACTTCCGGATCTACGGGTAAGCCAAAAGGGGTGGAGGTAGGTCATGTAGGATTGACCAATTTCCTGCTGAGTATGAAATCCTTTCCGGGATTTACGAAGGAAGATCGATTGATAGCCATCACTACTTATGTCTTTGACATATCCATTATGGAAATGTTCCTTCCTCTCATTTGTGGAGGACAGGTTGTCGTCGTGGCCAGTGCGGATACCACGAATACCGAAAGCTTACAGCGAATCATAGAAGAAGAACAAGTGACCATGATGCAGGCCACACCCAGTATGTGGTCATTACTGATGGAGAGCGGTTGGAAGGGAAGAAAGGACCTCAGGGTACTGACAGGTGGGGAGCGATTGAGCGATGATTTGAATGAACGCTTGTCTGAGAGGGCAAAAGAAGTATGGAATATGTACGGCCCTACCGAAACTACCGTTTGGGCCACATGCGCTGAGGTTTCTGGACTTAACCATGCGCCTATCGGTAAGCCGATTCACAATACAGGGGCTTATGTTGTGGACACATTAGGGCAAATGGTGCCCATAGGGGTTTATGGAGAGTTGTATCTTGACGGAGATGGACTGGCCCAAGGCTATTTGAACAAACCCGAACTCACCAAAGAGCGGTTCAAGGTATTGCCGCTCGTAGGCAAACGCTGCTATCAAACAGGAGATATTGTACGGTGGCTTCCCGATGGTAGTTTGGAGTACCTGAGTAGGGTGGACGATCAGGTGAAAGTAAGAGGCCATAGAATAGAACCCGGAGAGATTGACAGTGTGCTCCGAGGGCATGAACAGATCAAGGAGGCTGCTACGCTGGCCATTCCCAATGAAAGGGGTGAGTACGAACTCGTATCCTATTATGTAGCGGACAAAGATGTGATGTCCACGGAACTAAGAAGTTACCTATCGACGGTACTGCCCAGTTACATGGTCCCTACTCATATGGTGAACATCGATCATCACCTACCGATGACCCCAAGCGGAAAATTGGACAAAAAGGTATTGCCTTTGCCAGTGAAAAACGAGAAAAACGGAAACTCCATTACTACTCCTCAAAGCAAGACGGAATACCGACTTTGCCAAGTATGGACGACTGTCCTAGCGATAGATGAAGTGGGCACTCGGCAGAGCTTTTTTGAAGTGGGCGGACATTCGCTACGCGCCATTCGGTTGATCTCTGCCATCGAAAGGGAGTTCGGTATCAAAATAGTGTTGGAAGATGTGTTCGTCCATTCGACGATTGCCGAACAGGCAAGACTGATCGAGAATAAAGACCATCGCACCCTACAGAAAATCCCTACCTTACCTCTACAGGAACATTATGAGGTCACTCCTTCGCAAAAGCAGTTCTGGATGCTGGACCAAATGGAGGAGAAACTGGTCTATACTATGCCCGCAGTACATCGCTTGAGTGGGGATTTGGATGAAAGGGCGTTTGCCCGAGCCTTTGATATGCTCATTCAAAGGCACGAGAGTTTTAGGACTAGGTTCAGAACCATTGATGGAGAAGTCAGGCAAGTGATAGAAAATGGTAATCTCGGATTCAAAATAGAGAAAATCGACCTGAGCAAAGATAATAATCCTAACAGGGAACTGGCCCAGAGGATAGAAGAGGAATCGAAATGTCCTTTTGACCTAATGAATGGCCCGCTGGTCCGTGCGCAGCTTATACGGATGCATACCAGCGAATACGTTTTCTTATTTACCATGCACCACATCATAGCCGATGGCTGGTCCATAGAGATACTGATCAGGGAGGTATTGTCCCTGTACGCAGCCGATATAGATGGGCGGACGCATGCACTGCCATTACTGGAAGTCCAACATAAAGAATATGCAGCATGGTACAATCAAGTCCTCCGAGAGGAGGAGGAAGAGAACCGTTCCTATTGGAAAGCAACGTTTGCCGATGGGGTCCCTCTACTGAATCTCCCCACCGAAAGTATACGTCCTGCCCGGAAGACCTTCTATGGTGATCAAAAGAAGTTTAGTATTGATAAAACGCTTAAGAATAGACTCAAAGAGATAGCCCAACAAAATGAAGCCAGCCTTTACATGGTATTACTGGCAACACAGGCGATAGTTTACCATAAATATTCAGCACAAACGGATATGGTCATAGGCACCCCGATTGCCAATAGAGACCGGGCGGAATTACAGGAGCAAATCGGATATTTTATCTGTAATGTACCCTTAAGGCTCACCTTTGATGCCACCGCACCTTTCGATGAACTGTTGAAAAGCACCAAAGAGGTCTTACTTGAGGCCGATAAGCATAAAAACTACCCACTGGAATATCTCGTAGAGGATCTACAGCTAAAGCGGGATTTCAGCAGGTCACTATTGTATGACGTAGGCTTCACCTGGCATGGAAAACGGCATGACTACTTTGATAGTCTTGATACTCAACTAACAATCGAAGCCATGGATGCGGGGTATCGTTTTGCACAAACCGATATATGGCTATTCGGTATCGAAAAGGACGAAGGCATAGATTTTGTCGTAGAGTACAGTACCGACCTGTTTGACGAAAGGTGGATTACTACATTTATAGCACACTATGAAAATCTGCTGGAAGAAATCGTCACAAAACATCAAGAACCCTTGACGGCTATCGAGTATATGCAGATTGAGGAGAGAGATATTATACTGAGCGATTTCAATGATACCCTTCAACAGAATGACTACGAGAGGACTATTGTGGAGGTATTTGAAGATCATGTCGCCGCACACCCCGAGGCTGTGGCCATTGTCTTCAAAGAGGTATCCATTACTTACAAGGAGTTGAATGAAAGGGCGAATAGGCTGGCGCATTACCTAAGACAGGAATTTGAAGTAGAGAGAAATACCCTCGTAGGAATCATGCTTCACCGCTCTGAGCAGGTGGCCGTGAGCATTCTGGCAATAGTAAAAGCGGGAGGTGCCTATGTGCCTATCGACCCTGACCTACCAAAGGAAAGAATCAACTGCATTCTGGAAGATACAGGACTCCACTCTTTACTTACGGATTCAGAAAGTATGTTCAGCCTTGAAGGGTGGAACGGTAACCTCTTTGCTCTTGATATACAGATGGACTTGATCGACACATCAGATGTGAATCCAAAAAGAATCAATACTCCGGACGACTTGGCCTATGTGATCTACACCTCCGGGTCTACCGGCCGGCCGAAAGGAGTACTGATCGAACACCATGGCGTCATCAACCTCACCCAGTGGCAAAAGGTCAATTTCCGACTTTCGGAAGAAAGCAACATTTTCCAGAACTTCTCCTACAGCTTCGATGGTGCCGTAGGAGAAACATTTATGGCATTGCTCAATGGCGCTACCCTGTGTATGTATAGCAAAGAACTGACCGCCGAACAGCTTATTGCTTTCATCAATCGGTATCAGGTGGACGTAGGAGTATTTGTACCCTCGATGCTCCGTCAACTGGAGCCTTCTCAAATCGAGCATATCCACAGGATGTCCATCGTATCTGTCGGTGAGGTGTGTTCACAGGACCTAGCAAAAAAGTGGTCTGCCGAGTGCCGCTTTATGAATGCCTATGGGCCTACGGAGTATACTGTTTATTCTCATCTCTATGAAATAGAACAATCTCGATACCAGGCTAAGGGTACCGTTCCCGTTGGGGAGCCGATTTTCAATACCCACAGCTATATTTTGGACAAGTTTCAAAAACCGGTAGCCTACAACATCGAAGGAGAGATGTATTTATCCGGGCCGGGTATAGCTAGGGGCTACCTAAACAACAACGTAGCTACTTTGTCGAAATTTGTACCCAACCCATACTTCCTTTCCGATAAATATGAGCTCATCCACGATGTGCAGTTTGAAGGCAGCAAAAAAGAAATCGAAGACTTCAGGTCTTCGGGATTCCCACTGGCAGTACCGGAGAAAAATCAGGAAGCCTATGAAATCAATGACATCGAAGCATTGTCGGAGAAGCTGTCCGCACTGGATGAAGACATTCGGCTATCCACTATTGGCTATATTGAAAATCATAGGGACAATAAGGTAAAATACGATTGTTTCTGCCGCTACTTTTTTGAAGGACTTTATCATAGTTATGCCTCGGTAGGTATCAATGAAGAGGTACTCAACTATCTCTTTCCTTTTGAAGATGGCCTTAGCGGAAAAAAAGGTGTCGAACTGGGTTTTGGTAATGCCGAAATCATGAATGTCCTCCGGTCTATGGATGCGGACATACACGGTTTGGAGCTGAGTCCCTATTCGGTACAATATGCCCGACAACAAGGGCTTTCGGTACAACATGGTGTGGTAGATGTGGAGTTTAATGCTTTCCGATCGGCATACGGTATGGAAATAGGAAGCAAGGACTTCGCCCTGTCCACACTGTTGTTGGACAGGGTAGAAAAACCACATAATTTGATAGGCAATCTACTCGGCGTTTTAAAAGAAGGAGGGCGTTTTGCACTTCAAACACTACTTCCCGTAGTACCGATAGATGATGGCGACGTGGAAAATAAGATAGTGTACTCCCAAGAAAAGCATTGGGTATGCATGGGACAAAATGAAGCTGACGATAAGCTCAGACTGGTACAGGTACTCTACCATCTGGGTGCGAGGGATATCAGGATAGTACCTATACCTTATGTAGTAGCCAGTAGGGATGGTATCCAAGAGTATACCCTTTGGAGCTTTAGCGGTACCAAAACATTTGTTTTCGATCCGCAAATCCATTTTAGTAGAATGTACAAGACTGGAGATATGGCCAAATACCTTCCGGACGGAAATATTGACTTTATTGGTAGAAGCGATGATCAGGTCAAACTGAGGGGTTACAGGATAGAGCTAGGGGAAATCGAAAGGACCTTGGAAAAGCATGCATCCATAGAGGAGGCTGTGGTTATGGTCAAAGCAGACAATGTCGGTGATAAAAGCCTACATGCCTACCTTACTACAGGAAGCCCTATCAGTAAAGATGAAGTAAAGGCCTATTTGAAAACGCTTTTGCCTTATTATATGATACCCAGTACAATTGCCCTATTGGAAAGTATGCCACTCAATACCAGTGGCAAAGTCGATCGGTCGGCACTGTTGGGCTATGAGAATGACAGCTTTTCGGAGACAACATATGAAGCTCCGGAAACACCTCATGAAAAAATGGTCGCTCGCCTATGGATGGAGATACTTGATAGGGAGCGGGTCAGCAAGAACGATAACTTTTTTGAGCTTGGAGGACATTCGCTCAAAGCAACAAGATTTATTTCCAGACTGGCACAACAGTTCGATGTAGAGGTGGAGATAGGGGCTATTTTCAAGTGTCCTACGGTACGGGAAATCGCCCGGATAATAGAAAATACGGAAAAACACCGTTTTGAATCTATCGAAATCATAAGGGAACAGTCCCATTACGAGCTATCCCACGCTCAGAAAAGAATCTGGCTCTTGTCAGAACTGGACGATACCGGCAATGCTTACAACATATGCGGTGCTCACCGCATAAAAGGTAAACTGGACATCGATGCGCTCAGCAGATCATTCCAGTTATTGGTTTCGCGCCATGAGATACTCAGGACCAATTTTTATCTACAAGGAGACAAGCTCGTACAACAAGTAAAGGATGTCGATACTTATGTCTTTCCTATGGAACATATCGATCTATGTGGACACTCCCATCAAGAGAAGGTACTTTCTACCTATGCCGAAAAAACCATAAGAACGGTCTTCGATTTAAAATCGGACCCTCTGATGAAAGTTACTTTGCTACAGGTAGAGGTAGATAGCTTTGTGTTGTTGTTCGCTATGCACCATATTATCTCCGATGGATGGTCTACAAAGGTACTTGTAGAGGAAGTAGTTCACGCTTACGAGACATTTAGTCAGGGCAGGGTTCCCCGCCCGAAACCATTGAAGGTAAACTATAAAGACTATGCCAACTGGCACGGAAAATTACTGAAAGGACCGGCCATGGAAAAGCATAAG
Organism: uncultured Cyclobacteriaceae bacterium; assembly: GCA_947492745.1. GTDB lineage: Bacteria > Bacteroidota > Bacteroidia > Cytophagales > Cyclobacteriaceae > Aurantiphycus > Aurantiphycus algarum. Next base: position 28,568 of record CANLOE010000003.1, read on the forward strand.
GAGTTTTGGCTACAACAATTTCAGGAACAGCCTACTCCCATTAATTTACCTTCGGACTACGGTAGACCACCATTGAAAAGCTTCAATGGCAGCAAAATGGAGTACACCATTCCCCGAGCACTGCTAGTATCACTCAGAAAGTATGCCCGTTCCAATGATGTCAGCTCTTTCATGCTTTTGATCACGGTACTCAAACTGATGATCTACAAATATACCGATCAGAACGATATCACACTGGGTACCCCTGTTCTGGGTAGAGATCACATTGACTTGGAAGGACAGATAGGAGTTTACATCAATACGATCGCTTTACGTACGCGATTCGATAAAAACATTACCTTCCATGACTTATTGCAAGGGGTGAAAAAAACCACCGTGGAGGCCTATGACCATCAGTCCTTACCGTTTGATTACTTGGTAGAGAAACTTGACCTGAAAAGAGACCTGAGCCGGTCACCGTTATTTGACATTATTGTTTCTCATGAAAATGAGGAGTTGCATGGAGATGGATTGAACACGTTCGGTGAGGTGGAGATTTCACCTTTTCCCCTCGATGTTCATATCAGTCAATTTGACCTTTCGTTTCGGTTTATAGAAAGTACTGAGACACTGTCACTGGAGGTGGAATTCAATACGGATATGTTTTCCGAGCGGACCATCAGTGTCATGGTAGGAAGGTACCGACAATTACTGACCAATACACTCTCTGAGCCCAATACAAAACTTACGGACATTGCTTGGTTGGAAACGGCAGAACAGCATCGCTTATTGCTTGAGTTCAATGCTACCGATAAGCAGTACGGTCATAGTCGAACAGTTTTGGAAATGTTTGAGGAACAGGTTGCTCAAAATCCGAAGGCAATCGCCCTGATATCGGGCAGCGAGCAAGTGACGTATGGTATGCTCGAAGATAAATCTGTGCAGATAGCCGCAACGTTATATGATGCGGGTGTCAGGGAAGGGGATGTCGTGGGGGTACTGGTAGAGAAATCCATAGCATTAGTGGCAGCCCTATTTGGTCTCTTTAAGGTAAAGGCCTGTTACGTACCTATCGATACGACTTATCCGGACGATCGGATTCGCTTTATTCTATCGGATTGTAGAGCGAAGACACTTTTAGTGGATAGCGATGTGCAATCTGCCAAAAGGTATGGAGTCAATGTTATCCACATAGCCAATGCACAGACGGACAATACGTCAATCGCACTACTCGAAGAAAACTTCCTTGACAACGATAGTCTAGCCTACATTATCTATACTTCCGGTACTACAGGTAGGCCAAAAGGGGTGGGGGTAAGCCATGCCAACCTGTCCCATTTCCTGGAGAACGTAAAAGAAAACTATGGGGCGGACCATCGATTGAAAATGCCGTTCATTGCCTCTCACGCTTTTGATATCTCTTTATTTCAATTACTTGCACCACTGACGAATGGAGGACAATCCATCATCATTGGAAAGGAAGCATTGCTGGAAATGCCCCATTTCGTGGCACTGTTGAAAAAAGCCAGCATGCTGGATACGGTACCGGCACTGTACCAAAGGATATGCGATCATATTATCGAAAATGGACTTGAGGAGGACTTTCAGGGGATAGAAAGATTATTTGTCGGCGGGGATGTCATACCGGACCATCTTTTGACAAAACTGGCTCAGACCTTTACCAATGCCGATATCGTAGTTACCTATGGACCGACCGAAGGGACAATATTCTGCACCTCTATCCAATATCCCAAATCAAACCATGGTGAACTACGCAAGGGCAACATTTTGGGAAGACCTCTTGACAATGTAAAAGTGCATGTCCTGGACACAAATAATAAGTTGCAACCCATAGGAGTAGTCGGAGAGTTGTGTATTGCCGGGGCCGGTGTGGCTACGGGATACTTTGAACAGCCTCAACTGACCAATAGTAGTTTTATCGATAACCCTTATGGTAGTGGGAAATTATATAGAACAGGTGATTTGGCACGATGGAACAATGATGGCAAGCTCGAATTTATGGGGAGGGCAGATCATCAAGTGAAAGTAAGGGGCTATCGCATAGAACTTGGTGAGATAGAAAGGATGCTGTCCACATCGTTTTTGGTCAAAGAAACCGTAGCTACCGTATTCGAAAGCAATACCAATGAAAAACTGATCTGCGTTTTCTTTATTGCCGAAGAACCCGTGGAAAAAGGACTGTTGCGTTCCTATTTGAGAAATAAGCTCCCAGAGTATATGATTCCTGCGGACTTTGTCCAATTGGAAGCCTTCCCACTGAACAGCAACGGAAAAATCGACAAAAAGGAACTTTTGAGTGACTATTCATTTCAGGGTGCGAGTTCAGAAACCTACGAAGCACCAAAGGGATACCTACAGGAATCCCTCATAACTATTTGGGAGGAAGTATTGGAAATAAGCCCAATAGGAGTCAACAGTAACTTTTTCGAGCTGGGAGGTCACTCATTGAAAGCGACAAAAGTAGTTTCCAAAATACTCAAAAGTATTGGTATCGATACCAATATTACCTCACTTTTTAGGTATCCCACGGTCAAAGAACTTGCTATACAGCTCAAAAAACAAGGTGGGTTGGTCTACGAACCCATCAGTCCCATCGATCAAGCAGCGTATTATGAGGTATCTCTAGGGCAGAAACGTTTATGGATACTTCACCAGATGGAGGGACAGAAGGCATCCTACAATATCCCTGGAGCCTATCGGATCGATAGACAGCTGGACAGTGTGGCTTTGTGTTCGGGCTTCAACAGTTTGATCGATAGGCATGAGATACTGAGAACAACATTTCTGCAAGTAGACGGGGAACTCAGGCAAAAAGTGCATGAGAAAATGGAATTTGAGCTGGAAGGCATCGACCTAAAGGATAGCGAAAATCCGATGGAAGAGGCCTATCAATGGATGTTCAAAGAGGCTGAGGAACCATTCGACCTAGAGCAAGGACCACTATTGAGGGCGAAACTACTGGAGCTGGCCGAACAACAATATGTATTGCTCTTTACCATTCATCATATCATCTCCGATGCCTGGTCCATGAACGTTTTGATAACAGAGGTTATGGAAGCTTACAATTGCTATCAAGAAGAAAAAACGTATTTCAAAACTCCACTGGCCATACACTATAAGGACTATGCAGCTTGGCAGCGTAAAACTATCCAGGAACCAGTGTACACAGCACATAAGGACTTCTGGGAGAAGCTATACGATAGCGATATCCCTATGTTGGACCTGCCACTCGATAGGCAGCGCCCTTTGCTGCAAAGTTTTGCCGGCGATGCCGTGAGTATTACTCTGGAGAGGGAGCTGTCCCAGGCGATAATCTCTCTATCTACTACAGCAGAGTCAAGCCTGTTCATGTTTTTGATAGCATCGGTCAATGTGCTATTATATAAATATTCCGGACAGGGAGATATTGTAATCGGTACTCCAGTGGCGGGCAGGGAGCATCCCGATCTCGAAGAACAAATAGGTTTTTATGTAAATACCTTGCCTTTGAGAAACCAACTTTCTGCTGATGACCGATTCAGTGAGGTATTGGAGAACGTAAAATCCAATACCTTAAAAGCCTATGAACATCAATCCTATCCTTTCGATTTGCTGGTCGAGAGCCTCGACCTGCGGCGTGATCTGAGCCGATCACCACTATTTGATGTCATGGTTGCACTGCATGCGAGCGACCATGAACTAGTGGACAATGAGTATATTAGACCATTAGAGGTCAAAAGTGTGAGCAGCAAATTCGATATTACATTCAACTTTCACCTTACCAAAAATGGGACAATCAGATTGGAAATCACCTACAGTACGGCTTTGTTCAACAAAGATCGAATGGAACGGGCCTTGGAGCATTATCGAAACATAGCCAAGGCTGTATCGGGTGAGTTTGATGCAAAGATCAAAGATATCGATTACTTGTCCCATCAGGAGTATACCGAAATCATTCAAGTGTTCAACGACTCCAGATCAGCATACCCCTATGGTCAAACGATTGTGGAGGCCTTCGAACAACAAGTGGCTCAAAGGCCCGAACAAATAGGCATTATCTTTGGAAATCAACGGCTGACCTACAATTCTATCAATGAACGGGCCAATCAATTGGCACATCAATTGATCACAGACCAAAACGTCTGCCCACAAGATTTTGTCGGTATAGTCATGGAGAAGTCTCCTATGCTGATCATCAGCTTGCTGGCAGTACTCAAAGCAGGAGCGGTATATGTCCCTATAGATCCATCACTTCCCGCTGAACGGATAGCTTATATACTCAAAGATACCCAGCTGAGTGTGCTACTGTATAAGGAGAATCATACAGCGGAGGGGGTACTGTCGGGCTGGAACGGTACCAAGGTAAAAGTTGTGGATAGTGTCGAAGATGCTCCGGCACGTATCAATAACCCTAAGGTGAGATCAAATGATGCCGACCCGGCCTATATCATCTATACCTCTGGATCGACAGGACAGCCCAAAGGGGTTTTGGTTCCTCACAGAGGTGTGGTCAACCTTACAAATTGGCAGCAAAAAAACTTTACAATAGGTACTGAGAGCAGGGTATTACAGCACTTTTCCTACAGTTTTGACGGTGCCATTGGGGAAACGTTCATGGCCATGCTCAATGGGGCTACCCTGTGTATGTACTCGGAGTACTTGACACCGGAAGGTATGGTAGACTTTATCAATGAGCAACAGATATCGGTTGGGGTATTCGTTCCGTCACTGCTTCACCAGATGTCCCCTGAGGCCATAAAGCACATAGATAAGATGTCCGTAGTATCGGTAGGTGAAGTATGTCCACCGAGTCTGGCCCGAAAATGGTCGGCACAGTGTAGGTTCATGAATGCCTACGGACCCACAGAATATTCCGTCTATTCGCATTTGCACGAAGTAGATTACCAAATGCTATCGCTACAGGGCGATAGTCCTGTAGCGATAGGTAAACCTATCTCCAATACGGACTCCTATATCTTGGACAATGATGGAAACCCCGTGAGCACTGGCGTTGAAGGAGATCTTTATCTCTCCGGTCTCGGCATGGCTGAAGGATACCTTCACAATACCGTCGCTACATTGGAAAAGTTTCTGCCCAATCCATTCTTCCTATCCGATAAGTACGAAGACCGAGGTCGACTACAGGCCAAAGCCTGGAAGCAGCAGGTGCAGGATTTTAGAAAAAAGGCACAAAAACAGCCTCCGATAACCAATGAGGCCATTCAAGATATATCCAAACTGTATGACTTGACCCAAAACCTTGATGCTGACATAGCAGTCGGCACTAAAGCCTTCTTGGACAAACACCAAGGTAACCCTGTCAAATACGAGGGGTTCAGCAGGTACTTTTTAGAAGGCTATCACAATAGTTACGCTTCGGTGGGTATGGATGCTTCTGTGGTCAAGCAATTATTTGCATTGGATGATTTCACAGGAAAAAAAGGAGTGGAACTAGGTTTTGGCAATGCTGAAGTACTGAGTATACTCCAAGAACTGGGTGCTGAGGTAATAGGTTTCGAACTCAGTCCATTTTTCATCCAAAGAGCCAGAGATATAGGATTGGAAGCATACTTGGCAGAAGTAGACTTGCCATTCGAAGAATTTTGTACCGCACATGACCTACTACCGGGCAGTAAGGACTTTTCTCTTTCCACATTGTTATTGGACAGGGTCGAATACCCTCAAAATCTAATCAAAAATCTTCTCGGGGTTCTTAAAGAAGACGGGCGGTTTGCCCTTCAGACACTGCTACCTATTGTGCCGGAAGACGATGGAGGTGTAGAAGAGAAAATAGTCTATACCCAGAATCAAGACCGGATATGTCTTGGAAAGAATATGGAAGAAGACAAACTGAAGATGGTTCAGGTATTCTATGATCTTGGGGCAAGGGATATCGTCATCAGAAACTTCCAATTGATTGTATCCAGCCGCGACGGTATACAGGAGTATACGATTTGGAGCTTTTCGGGTAGAAAGACCTTTGCAAAACAGGCACAGGACCACTATAGCAGGATGTACAGGACAGGAGATAGGGCCAAATACTTGCCTGATGGAAATGTTATGTTTCTTGGCCGACAGGATGACCAGATAAAACTGAGAGGATATAGGATTGAAATCGGAGAAATCGAACGGGCTTTGGAAAAATACCAAGAAGTCAACGAAGCGGTAGTACTGGTAAAAGAGGATACTTTTCGGGATAAGTCATTGGTCGCTTTTGTGGTAGGAAATGTACCAGTCGATGAAAGCGCACTGCGCGGATACCTAAGGCAAGTGCTCCCTGCTTATATGATACCCTCGACTATTGTTCAGCTAGACAGTTTCCCACTGAACAATAGTGGCAAGGTGGACAGAAAGAAGCTACCTATTCCTACCGGCCGGTCCACGGACCTAGATGCAGTGGAAACAGGGCCAATGTCAAAATTGGAGAAACAGATTGTAGGTATCTGGGAAGATATTTTAGGGAAAAAGAACATTGGACCGAGCGATAACTTCTTTGAACTTGGGGGACACTCCCTGAAAGCTACGCGCTTAGTGACAAGATTATACAAGATATTGGGTATCCAGTTGGATTTGGTGGCCATATTCAAATTTCCTACACCAGAGCTGATGGCAACACATATCGAGTCTCAGCAACGGGACAATTACCTGCCTATAATACCTATTGATGAAAAATCTTACTATGAAGTATCCAATGCCCAGAAACGGATGTGGTTTCTGAACCAGCTCGACCCTCTGGGCACGCAGTATAACATTTCGGGAGCTCATCACCTCTATGGAAAACTAAACGTCGAAGCTTTCCGCAAAGCGTTTGATGCCCTGTTCGTACGTCATGAGATACTCAGAAGTGTCATCGTCAATATAGAAGGCATGCCCAAACAACGGATATTGGATGTGGAAAAATCTGATTTTAAAATGGTCTATCTGGATTACCGAAACGAGGACACCAGTGCCGAGAAAGCGCAGGTCATTATCAGAGAGGAGTCCAATCATGTTTTTGATTTGGAAAAACCGCCATTGCTCAGAGGGATACTGGTACACGTCTCGGAGGAACATTTCATCTTTATCCTTACTCTCCATCATATTATCGCCGATGGCTGGTCCATGAAGGTACTGATAAAGGATCTGTTACAGCATTACAGCACATCCTTCGATACTGAAGTCGAAAAAACAACTCCCTTGAAAATTCAATACAAAGATTATGTCGTCTGGTATGAGGAACTCCTACAGCAAAAGAAACTGCTTTCGCACAAGCAGTATTGGGAGTCGACGTTACAAGAACTGCCTCCACAATCTGAGTTTTATTCGGCCCTTACCGTGGGTGGCACTGAGGAAAAGGGTACTTATACACTGTCCATACCCACTCAGGTGACCGACAACCTGAAAAAACTCAGTCTTGATTCCGGTAGCACTGTGTTCATCGTTTTACTGACAGCACTGAAAGTATTACTGTATAGGTACACGGGGGAAAATGATATCATCGTAGGTACTCCTGTATCCGGAAGGATACATCCCGATCTTGAAAACCAAATCGGGTTCTATGTGAACACACTCCCTATACGAACCACTTTCAAAAACGATGACACCCTAAAAACGCTACTTCAGACGGTTAGGGACAGTGTGTTCAGTGCATGGAAGCATCAGGCATATCCTTATGATGAAATCATAAGAGACCTACATCGGACGGGTCAGCTGATCGAAGGGAAACTGTTCAATGTCATGATATCTTATACCAAAGAGGACCAAAGTACAAGTGAAAATGACCTAGAGGGAATAAAAATCAAATCACAGTTCGAAGAACAGGATAAAGGTGACTTTGATTTGGATATCATGTTTATGGAACGTGCCGATGGAAGTGAGATTCTATGCTCCGTAAATTATAAAGTAGGAGTGTTCGACACAAATACCATGGTTGATTTTAAAGATCATCTTCTAAAGATAATTCATTATCAAACTCATCAAATGGATACCGACCTCATAGATATAGAGATGGTCAGCGACCAACAGACAACTTCCGAAGGATTAAGTGAAGATGAACCATTATTTAACTTTTAAGAACTTAAGCACACCAAAAAATATCATACTATGATTATTTCTCAAGACTATGATGCCTATACAGCAGAAGACCATCTGACATGGTCTAAGCTAAACGACCGCCAAATGAGCCTAAACTATAAAAAAGCCTCTATTGAGTACCAGAAGGGCTTTGACATACTGTCCTTGGACTCGTCTAAGGTAATTAAGATAGAGGAGCTGAGTGACCGCCTGAAAAAGGTTTCGGGTTGGTCTTTGATTCCTGTTTCGGGACTCATCCCTACCAGAGATTTTTTCTTCATGCTGATCAATAAAAAGTATCCCATAACTGTTCCCGTACGAAAGCTGCATGAACTCGACTTTAGTGAAGACCCTGATATTTTTCATGATATCTATGGGCATATACCACTTTTGACCAATGAGCGGTTCTATCGCTTTCTGACCGAGTTCAGCATTATTGCACTAAAGTATGTGGAGAATGAAAAAGCAGTTGAATTTTTAGGACGTTTGTATTGGTTCACATTTGAGATGGGGGTGATTTGGGAGAGTGGAGAAATGAAGCCCTATGGTGGTGCCATCATTACTTCCGATAGTGAAATAACCAACGTTAAGAACCCCGATATTCCCAAGCATGCTTTTGACATTAGCAAGATCCTTAATACGCCCTATGATAACTATAAGTTGCAAAAAGAATATTTTGTCATTGATTCTTTTGATGATCTGTTCGATTGTCTGAAAGACCTGGAAGACTACCTTATCGCCAACTTACAACAGGCAGCTGAAGATGAAGTAGACCTAGAGCCTGCTAAACTATCGGTGAACTCCACGCTAACGAACGGCTTTAACAATGTGATTGGCTTCTTGAACGATATTCAATTCAGGTTCCCTAACAGTATTTCATTCGCAGCAGGGCAACCGGACCAGCGCTTTTTCAATATCGAAAGCCATATGGATAAATTCCATACCTATATCGACTACTTGGAGAAAAAAGACAGTCATAAGAGCCGACGGGAACTGATCGATGGCTTGGGGCAGTATAACAAAACCAAGGGCATCATCAATGAGGTCATCGCCGAGTACCTGAAAAAAGACGAAGGTATCAAGGTCAAGCCCGAAGACATATTGGTGACTTTGGGTGCGCAGGAAGCTTTTGCGGTAATCGTTTCTACCCTATGCAATAGAGGACAGGATGTCGTACTGTTGGAAAACCCCAGTTATATAGGTGTTAGCAGCTTTGCGAAAGTTTTTGGATACGACACCCGAGCGGTAAGTACGGACCAGAACGGCATCGACTTGGATGAATTGAAGGACAAAGTCATTTCGGTCAATCATAGTGGGGCCAATGTCAAACTGGTCTATGTGATTCCTGACTACCAGAACCCCTCCGGTTGCTGTATGCCCGTAGAAAACAGATTGAAATTGCTACAGATGGCGAACGATCATAACTTCTATATTATAGAGGATGGTGTATACAATAGTTTTACCTATGAAGAAAAGAGAAACCCAACACTAAAATCCTTGGATAGAGGCAAACGGGTTATTTATGTTGGTTCATTTTCCAAATCATTGTTTCCCGGGATAAGAGCGGGCATCATCGCAGCGGGGCAAGAGGTGGAGTACACACCGGGAAAAGTCAGTGCCCTGAGTGATGAGATGGCCAAGGTCAAGGCCTTGTTTTCAAACAACACCCCTTCCATAACACAGGCCATTCTTGCCGGTATACTGATCGATCAGGATTATTCGCTGAGTAAGCTCAATCAGGAAAAATACGAAACCTATAAAATCAAAAGAGACAAAATCATTTCCGCCCTGGATACCTACGTAGGAGCCTTCAAAGACGAATGGGCAGCGGACATTATCTGGAACGAGCCCAAAGGCGGTTTTTTCCTAAAGATGACAGTACCGTTCGAGGTGACCGAAGAGGAGGTCGCTTTGTGTGCGGATAAATATGGAGTAATCTACTTCCCGATGACCTATTTCTATCTGGGTGAAGGGGGGCAGCACGAGATAAGGCTGACCTTTTCCAACCTCTCTCTGGAGCAAATAGAAATAGGAATAAGAAGTTTCGCAGAATACCTGAAGGATAAAGTATCGATCAACGATAAAAAATATGCAAACCTAAAAGCAGAAATGGTATGAAGACCAACCATCATATAGATTATATAGAACTATTCGTATCCATGGCCAAACCCTTGGTATACTGGCATAGTAATGCTCTGGGCTTTGATATAATAGGCTATAAAAGTCCTGAAAATGGGACGAAAGGAGTGGTCTCTTATCTACTGGAAAAAGGAGAGATAAAACTGGTTATAACTGCGGCACTGACCTCCGCTAACTCTACGGATGCCGCCGAGGTACTTTCATTTGTCAATACCAATTCCCTGGGGATGAAAAGAGTGGTCATAGCTACTGATGATGTAAGTAGTGCCTTCGATCATGCTGTAGCAGCAGGAGGTATCCCCATTAGATTCCCCGTCACTACCGAGGATGAAAAAGGATATATAGAAGAAGCCTCCATCAGGCTCTATGACCAGAATGAAATCGTATTTTCCAATAGAGATAACTATGAGGGCATTTTCCGACCTGGTTATGAGAAGGTAGTAGAGAGTAAGGCGACGTTTGACAACGGCTTCACCTCAGTAGACCACATCGCCAGTGAACTCAGAATAAACCAAATCGATTTTTGGACATCCTATCTGAAAGATACCTTGGGTACCCAGATGATACAGGGTATCAGTAAGAGCGAGGACAATAAGACGGGTCTGGTGCTGAACATCAATCAATCACCGGACAAGCGTATGACCTTTGTAATGGCAGAACCCAACAGTCATGCTCCTAACTCAAAAGTCCAGCAGAATATCGACAACTTTGGTCCTGGTATACATCATGTAGCCTTTGCCACCGATGATTTGGTAGAAACAGTAAAAAAGCTGAGAAAGAACAGTATAGACTTTGTTCAATTTCCACCTACTTACTATGACCTGCTAAGAGAAAATGAAGATCTGAAAGGTTTCGATATCGATGAACTCGAAGAACAGGGCATCTTGATCGACAAAGAAGGTGACGGCTACCTATTGCAGAAATTCATCAAACCCTTTGGTGATAGGCCCTTCTTCTTCTACGAGCTGGTACAGCGGGTCAATGGCTACACCGGTTTCGCACTCAAGAATATCAATGTTCTTAAAAAAGCAGAAGAACGACAGATCATGAAATATAACGCCATGGCCGAAACTTGATATTCGGAGCCCATGGCATTTATGGAACCCATTTTCTTGGCCTTGAAGTAATTTATAAAGTTATAAACCGCTGGTCAAATGCGCTGTACCCGAAGATGAAGTAATGGTCCGGCATTCGATATTTGGTGGTTTTATTTTACCATGGAATGAAAATCCCAGGATGAGTACCCATGTTCGGGGCATTGTAACAGGCTACTCCTTCCCGATTATGAGAAGCCTATTTCTTGGGAAGTGATATGATGCGCGTGGCGCTACACCAGTATCCGAAACCAAAACGTGTATTACGTATCCTTTGTACTAAACAAAAAGAAGTGATGGAAATGGATTTGCGACCTACAATAACAGCGGATAATTATGGTCTTGCAAGGCAGTATATTACCGACTTTACGACTATAGTGGGAGACCGGTATGTCATTACCGCTTCGGATGTCGATGAATGTGATGGGACAGATAGGGAAAGCATACTAGGTGATGCCGACGTACTGGTAAAACCGGGAAATACGGCGGAAGTTGCCTCCCTACTGCGCTTATGTCATCAGCACAAAATACCCTTAAGTCCAAGTTCCGGAGCAACAGGTGTGGTCAGGGGGAGTATACCTGTAGAAAATGGCTTGGTCCTCTCATTGGAAAGGCTGAATAGGATACATCAGGTAGATAGCATCAACAAATGGGTCTGGGTAGAAGCGGGTGTTATCACGGAGACACTTTTTACTACAGTGAAAAGTCATGGCCTGTACTATCCTGTCCTTCCGGGGAGTGGTGGTAGTAGTATGATAGGTGGTAATATTGCTACTTCGGCAGGTAGTCCCAAGTCCGCAAAATATGGGACCATCAAACAGTATGTATTGAATATGGAGGTAGTATTGCCCACAGGAGAAATCATGTTTACCGGGGCCAATGTCTATAAAAATGCCACAGGATTCAATCTCAATGAACTTTTGGTAGGTAGTGAGGGAACACTCGGTATTATTACTAAAGTACTGCTAAAGCTATTGCCCCTACCGACTCATGAGCTAACGGTATTAGCGGCTTTTGCATCGGATAAAAAGGCCTGTGAAGCCGTTACTGCGATATCGGGAACCTCTCTTGACCCAGCTTGTGTGGAACTGATTTCCGAAAATGCCATAAGGCTGACCCGACCCTTTGTATCGAAGAATGCTCCATTTATCGGTAATGAATCCGTCAAGGCACAGGTAATCATAGAATTGGATGCGCATAGCGAAGAGGTACTCTGTAGGGATCTCGAAAGGGTATACGCCACCATAAGCCCTTTCACATTTCAGGAACCTCTGGTAGCGACCAATGTCAGGGAGAAAGAAAGGTTATGGGAGCTGAGGACCAGTATCGGAGAGGCGATGACATCCAATGGTCTGACCTATAGGGATGTGGATGCCTCTGTTCCCGTGACGCACCTTTTCCAATTTATGGTAGCGGTCAATACCATTATGGAAAAACATGCGCTGGAGGTATGCAGTTTCGGACATGCAAAGGATGGTAATCTACATACGATGCTGGTCTATAAGCAGGAGCGCAGACCTGAAGAGGTAATCGATAAAGCCCTTCAAGAAATCTATCGGTCAGCGGTTGCTTTTGGCGGTACTATTTCGGGCGAACACGGTATAGGAGAACTTCAAAAAGACTACCTGCCGCTCGCACTTTCCGAAACACAGATACGGGTCATGGAAGGCATCAAAAAAGTGTTTGACCCGAACCACATACTCAATCCCGGAAAAATCTTTAACAAATAACCCTTATGCCGGAGGAAAATAAAATGGATGATCAGTACCTGTTGAGGCAGCCGAGCTATAAAGAGGCGGATCGATTTTGGACTATAGTGCTGGCCGAAGGTAACCATGAAGAACGTCTTGGTTTGCGCAACGTGGGCAACATGGAGAATATAACGGTGGACTTGCCTTTGGAAACATCCAAAAAGATGTTCTCGGTATGTAAAAAGAGTGATTTTGCCCTATTTATACTATTTCAGACGATACTGAAAATTACCTTTTCAGAGTGTTTGGGTATCGCTGATATAACCTTATACTGTCCTCCTTTTTGTGAAAAAGAGAAGACGGTACCCGGAAATGCACTGCTCCCCTTAACAGGTAAAATGAAGTCGGGGCAAACGTTCAGGACAGTACTTGCCGCCACTCAAAAACAGACCGAAAAATGTAGGAAGTACCAAGACCACTTATTGGAAACGGTTTATCAGTCGTTGGGTAGACAGCCTGTCCGTAATCCTGAAATTATCCTCTACTCCGAAGCGCTGCATAAGTTTGACACTGAAATCATCGATTCCTATAGCATTTGTTGTAGCTACCATATTCACAGATCAAAGCTATCGCTACAGTTGAAGGGGAAGGGAGATAGGGATTTTCTAATGGACCTTGTTGATAATTTTAACGCTATTGCAAGGCTATGTCTGCACTGGCCTCATGTTAGAATAGAGGATATCGGTCTATACTTGTCCGATATGACCAAAAAAATAAACCTGCCCGATAGGGAATGTGGCAACCGGCATTTTCTGGAAATCATAAGTGCAACGGCAAAGGAGTCTCCATCCAAGATAGCACTGAAAACGTCGGGCAGCTCATTTACATATGATGATCTGGAAACCGTCTCCAATAAATTGGCCAATTATTTTCGAGCCGATTTGCAGCTTTTGGCAGGCGATCGGGTGATACTCTGTATGGAAAGAACGGAACGTATGATTTTTTGCCTACTGGCTTTGATGAAAGCCAATGTGGTATACCTGCCCGTCGATATCCTTCATGCAGATTCGAGACTTCCCTTTATAGAGAAAGATGCTCGGCCCTTGTATATACTCAAGGAAGGTCATACCATTTTTCGGCCCAAGACCTCAAAATGTATCAATATCGACGAAGTCTGGAAGACCATCATCACGATGGGCAATCCAAGATTCGAATACCGTTCTATTCCGCAGAATATCGCCTATATCATCTACACCTCAGGTTCAACCGGAAAACCAAAAGGTGTCCAGGTCAGTGAGGCAAACCTCAGCTCATTTGTAGATAGTCTGCACACCGCATTTCCTTGGGTACGGACACCCATAATGCCGCTGATAGCTTCCAATGCTTTTGATATCTTTATGTTTCAGTTATTACTGCCCCTTACGACCAAGGGTACTGTCGATTTGTTTTCCAGTACCGATATCATGGATATAGGGAACCTAGTGAACCAACTGAAACAGGTCAACATCATGGATGCTGTACCTTCACTCTACAGGCAGGTTGTCGATGAGATCATAAACCATGGCAGCGAGAAAGATTACAAACATATACAATCACTTTTTATAGGAGGAGATACTATATCGGATAAACTACTTCGCTCTATGGCCATTGCGTTTCCTAAGGCCACTATTACGGTCACCTACGGACCTACCGAAGCTACTGTGTTCTGTACTGCTATCACCTATCAAAGTAGGGATTTAGGGCAATGTCCGGCAAAAGGTAATATCGTCGGTCGTCCTATGCCCAATACCTCTATTTTTATCATGGATAAAGCACTCAAACCCGTGGAAGAAGGGAGTGTAGGAGAAATCTACATTTCAGGAGGTGGTGTTAGCCAAGGCTATCTGAACCGACCGGGACTGACATCGAAACAATTCATCGATAACCCCTTATCGGAAAACGACCGATTGTACAGAACGGGAGATACCGCTAGGCTGACCGAAAAAGGAATGCTGGAGTTTCTGGGCCGTCGAGATAGACAAGTGAAGGTCAGAGGCTACCGAATAGAACTGGGAGAAATAGAAAATACTATGCTCCTACTTCCTGAAATCGATGAAGCAATTGCCACCTTAACAGTAAACAAGGAACAGGAAAAGGCTATAGCCGCATTTTTTGTCAGTAAGGAAACTCTGGAAACCGAGTATGTTCATAGTCACCTGATGGAGTGCCTGCCAACCTATATGATACCCGTATTTATCGAGCAGCGACAGCGAATGCCCTTAAACCAAAACGGTAAAATAGACGAAAAAGCCTTATCCGTTCAAAAAAGACCACAAGCCAAAGGTGTGTACAAGGGTACCCCGTCCACAAAACAGATGGAACAAAGGCTGCTCAAGATTTGGCAGCAGATACTGGTTACCGAGCAAGTAGGTGTAAAAGATAGCTTTTTCAGTTCTGGGGGAAACTCTATCAGAATAGCTATCCTGATCAACCGGATAAACGAAGAGCTGGGACTGAAACTGCCCATTCTGTCGGCATTCAAGTACTCCAATGTTTCTGCACTATCGGATTATATTCTGAAAATAACAAAGAAAAACCTTCAAGAATCAACAGGGGATATCGAGGCTTCGACGGCCCTGATGAAAAATACCATTAAACTGATCAACGAAAATAGCCATGAAAACTGAAGCATACCCTGACTATACCGGATTGGAAATTGCCATTGTGGGAATGGCATGCCGTTTTCCCGATGCTGCCAACTGGAGAGAATACTGGGATAACCTGATTCAAGGAAAAGAAGCCCTCCACAGGATTTCCGATGATGAACTGAAGGCACAAGGATGGGACGAAGAAAGCATAAATCGCAAAGACTTTGTCAAGGTCAGGGCCACAATGAAGGGCAAAGACACCTTCGATGCTTCTTTTTTTGGCTATGGCCAGTATGAGGCAGAAGTGTTGAACCCTATCCACCGTCAGTTCCATGAGTGTGTTTGGGAAGCACTGGAAGATGCGGGTTACGTACCTTCGGCTGTGAATGGGAAAATCAGTTTATATGCAGGCGCAGGGGATGACTCCAACTGGAAGGCCCATGTAATGCTCGGAAATCAAAAACGGAGGCAACATGATATCGCATTGGGTTTTTTGAGCGAAAAGGACCACCTCACCACGCTGGTTTCTCATAAATTGAATTTACAAGGACCCTCATTTTTCATAAATACAGCATGCTCCAGTGCCCTATCAGCGGTAGACCTCGCTTGTAAGGGACTACTTATGGGAGAAGCGAAAATAGCCATCGCGGGAGGCGTATCTGTCAACACCCGACAAAAAGAAGGGTACTTCTACGAAGAAGGTTCTATAAAATCATCGGATGGACACTGTCGGGCCTTTGACACGCAGGCAAGTGGTTCGGTAGGCAGCGAGGGAGTGGGCGCTGTCGTTCTGAAAAGACTCCGAGAGGCTATCGATGATGGCGATCATCTCTATGCGGTAATCAAAGGTAGCGCAACCAATAACGATGGCAATGCAAAAGTAGGCTATGCTGCCCCTTCCATGGATGGACAGGTAGCCTGCATCAAGAAAGCCCAAAATATAGCTGGGGTAAAGCCGGAAAGTATCGGTTATGTAGAAGCGCACGGTACGGGTACCCGTTTGGGAGATCCTATTGAAGTAGGAGCCTTGAACATGGCTTTTGGCAATACTATCCATCATAGCTGTGCTATCGGCTCTGTAAAATCGAACATAGGCCATTCCGATTCGGCAGCTGGCATAGCAGGATTGATAAAAACCGCACTGTGCCTAAAGTATAGGAAAATACCCCCCAGCATAAATTATGATAGGCCCAACCCTGAGATAGACTTTGAGGCCGGCCCTTTTTATGTCAATACAGCACTGACCCACTGGGAGAGTGACGATCATGCCCCACTTCGTGCGGCGGTCAGTTCGTTTGGAGTGGGCGGGACCAATGCCCATGCTATTTTAGAAGAGGCACCGAAGCCTATGGAGAGTAGCTTGGGAAAGGAGTTTCACTTATTGACCATCTCAGCCAAATCGGAGAAATCACTGGTCGATTACAAGTGTAGATTGGCTCAGTTCATCAAAGAAGAGCATGAAGTAAACCTTGCGGATATGTGCTATACTTTACTGACAGGTCGGGAGCACTTCGAATATAGACAACATAGAGTATGTACGAACAAGGAGGATCTCATACGTTTTCTAGAGGTCGCTAACTCAAAGGAGCAACAGAAAACACAGAGAAAGGATAAAAGGCCCGTGGTCTTCATGTTTCCAGGGCAAGGCACACAATACCTCAATATGTCCCGAAAACTATATGGAAGCGAGTGGGTATTCCGACAAGAGATGGATGAGGGCTTTGCTACTATCGAAAAGTTCACGGGGAAGGACTTCAAAAAAGTACTCTTCACGGAAGATGGGATTGATAATGATATCAACAGAACCTTATATACTCAACCTATCATTTTCATGATGGAATATGCCTTGGCCAAATTGATGATGTCCTATGGTATCGAGCCTGATCTTATGATCGGACATAGCCTCGGAGAGTATGTGGCAGCATGCTTGAGCGGAGTGTTCGCTTTAGAAGATGCACTGTGGCTCATGGTCAAACGGGGAGAGCTGATGGATGGCTTGGAGCGCGGTAGTATGGTCAGTGCCTCCCTAACTGAGGAAGCTGCTGCTCCATACCTGAACGAAGGTGTGTATCTGGCAGCAATAAACAGCCCATCACAACTTGTCTTCTCGGGAACACCGTCTGCTATTTCAGCATTGAGAGCGGCCTTGGACGATACAGAGGTTATGCACCTGACACTAAGGTCCTCTCATGCATTCCACTCGGGCATACAAGATCCTATCAAAGAAAAGTACCATGAAACAGTAGAGAGAGTCGAACTCCATAAGCCCAATATTCCCTTTATATCCAGTGTAACAGGTGAGTTCATTCGCGATGAGGAGGCAACTTCCGTTCTGTACTGGGTCCGACAGATGAGGGAAACGGTGCAGTTTTCTAGGAGCATAGCGACTAGCGTACAGGAGCATGAAAATGCCCTGTTTATAGAAATAGGTGCGGGCAATACACTGACCTCTCTTGCGAATGAACAAATGGCCCATTCGCAATCGCCCCTAAATCCCGTAAAAGGAAAAAGGGAGACCATCAACGATGGGGAGTTCTTTGCCAACTGTCTGGGAAATATCTGGTCCGAAGGAATAGAAGTCGATTGGAACCGCTATTATCAACAAGAAAAAAGAACTAAGGTCCCTCTACCTACCTATGCATTTGCACAGACTCCGTATCCCGTCCAGGTCGATCCCTTCACGGATTTTGAAAAAAATGCACCGAATAAGGAGACTGAAAATAAGCGGAATACACCAGCGGACAGCACTGGCCAAGTACAGCATGATAGTGATTTTGGAAAGTACCAAGGTACCCCAACCGAGGAGACACTAAGACGTATATACCAAACCTTTTTTGGCAATGAAAATATTGGCATTGATGATGAATTCTTAGAGATAGGAGGGGACTCACTCAATGGAATGATATTGGTCAACACCATCAGAAACGATACAGAGGTCGAACTGAAACTTAAGGACTTTTTTGAAAAATCAACCATTCGAAAATTAGCGACCTTGGTGGACCAGATCAAGATCTCCAAGGTAAAAAAGAATCTCATCGAAAGGAAAACGGTCAAAATATGAATACAGAGAGCTTGATCGAACGTCTTGCCGGTAGTGATATTAACATCGCACTCTCCGGAACGGACCTAGAGGTAAATTACCCGGACAATGAAATATCGGAGATGGTTCTGGAGGAGATAGCACAGCATAAACAAGCTATTGTTAGCTATTTGCAGCAAAAGCAACATGTGGATGGTCCGTGTATACTTCCCGCACCCGTCAGTGAGTTCGGTTATCCACTATCACCATCACAGCGAAGGTCTTGGATCATAAGCCAAAGCGAAAAAAGCAGTGTGGCCTATAACATGAACCAAGTTGCCATATTCGAAGGAAATCTGGATATCGATGCATTGATTTTTGCCTTTGAAGGGCTCATCGAGCGTCATGAGAGCTTACGTACGGTATATCGTATGGGACAAGGTGAAGAGGTAAGACAGTTCATACTTTCCGGGAAGCAGGCAGGCTTCCGATTATCCCAAGTGGACCTTCGTTCGGAAAATAAGGAAAAAGAAGAACTGGACAGTCTGTTGCGAGAAGAGGTCGGGAAGCCCTTTGATTTGTCCACGGGGCCGGTTTTGCGCGCCTCACTCTATTGGATGACAGATCACAAATGGGTGCTGGTCAATGTGCTCCATCACATCACTGGAGATAGCTGGTCGATGAACATTCTAAAAGATGAATTGCTACTATTTTACAAGGCAGCTACCCAAGGAAACACAAAGCCCTTGAAGCCATTGAGGATACATTACAAGGACTATACGCTATGGAAGCTTGCCCAGCTGAAAGGCAGACAGCTCAAAGAAGACGAGGCGTATTGGCTAAAGAAATTTGAGGGTGAAATACCCGTATTGGAACTGCCTACAAAGAAAAAGAGACCGGCCATAAAAACCTATAATGCAGAAGCCATACATCGGTATATTGACAAAGAATTACTCCAGCGGTTTAAGCTTTTCTGTCGTGAGCGGGGAGGAACCCTTTTTATGGGACTTATAGCGGTGTTCAATACGGTGTTTTACCGCTATACGCAACAAGAAGATACGGTTATCGGCTTTCCTATAGCGGATAGAGATCATCCCGATCTAAAAGATCAGATAGGTTTCTATGCGGCCACACTGGCCTTGAGGACACGATTCGACGGATCTTTTTCTTTTACGGAACTACTGGAACTGGCGAAAAGTAGTACATTGGAGGCTTACGAACACCGACAGTATCCTTTTGATATGCTGATAAACAAACTGAATCCTGCCCGTAACTTGGAGAGAAGTGTTTTGTTCGATGTATTCTTGATTTTGCAAAAGTCCCAAGAGACCGATTTCGAACCGGATCTAGTGCGGGAAGCACTGGATGGATTGGAAGTACGGGGCTATGAGGGGGCGGGGGTTCCCTATTGTGCTTTTGACCTTATCATAAACCTATCCGAAACAGCTGAAGGTCTGAAGACCGGATTGGAATACAACTGTGACATCTATGACCAAAGTACCGTTAGTAGATTCTTCGAACACCTGATCCAAATGATGGAACAGGTACTGAAAAAACCTCATCAGCCTATCAGCTCACTGAACTTCTTGACAGAAACAGAGAAAAAGCAACTATTGGAATTCGGTGCACTGGAGCATACAAGACCTTTGTCCCCTAGAGCCAGCCATCATATACCTCCACCTAGTGGTTCAAGAGCGGCTAAAATGGACTTTAGTCTCCTGTATTTTGGAAGTGAAGGTATGGAAAGCGATGGCTATCGGTTTTTGATGGAAGGGGCAAGGTACGCTGATAGGCACGGGTATTCGGCCATATGGACCCCCGAGCGCCATTTTCACCCGTTTGGAGGCCCTTACCCTAACCCTTCGGTACTCGGTGCCGCGATAGCGGCCATTACCGAGACTATTGGTATTCGGGCAGGAAGTGTGGTCCTTCCACTGCATCACCCACTACGAGTGGCCGAAGAGTGGGCAGTGGTGGACCATTTGTCTCAGGGCAGGGTGGGTATTGCCTGTGCACCTGGATGGAATGCCAATGATTTTGTCCTTTCTCCCGATAGCTTCGATGGGCGTCATGATATCATGTATCAAAACATCCAGTACATAGAAAAATTATGGAGAGGCGATACAGTATCCTTTAAAGATGGCAATGGAGTAATACAAGCCTGCGAGATTTTTCCAAAACCATACCGTAAAACACTGCCCATATGGATGACCATAAGTGGTAATATCGATAATTTCAAAAAGGCAGGTCATCTGGGAATGAATATCTTAACGGGCCTATTGAACACCACACCGGAATCCTTGAGACCGAAGATAGATGCTTACCGAGAGGCATATGCAGAGAACGGTCATCCCGTCGGAAAGGCAAAAGTGGCACTGATGATGCATACTTATCTGGGCAAAGACGAAGAGCAGGCGTATAGCGTCACCAAAGAACCCCTCATGAAGTATCTCTTACAATCACTCCAGCTTTCCGATAAGTTGGGGCAAAGTACGAATGCGGACATTTCTTTACAAGACTACAGTAAAGAAGATCTCAGCGATATGTTGGAGCATTCCTTCGAATGGCATGTGGAAAACACCGCTTTGATAGGTACCGAGGCAACCTGTCGGCGTCAGCTGAAAGCAGCTTCTGAAATTGGAGTTGATGAGATTGCCTGTCTGACAGACTTTGGAGTGGATTATCAAGCTACTATGGACAGCTTGGAAAGATTGACGGTTTTAAAGAACAGTTTCAATACACAGGACACGCTTTCCATATCCACCACCGGTACTATTGTAAGTCTCTTTGAAGAGCAGGTAGAGAGGTATCCCTACAGGAGGGCACTCACCTTCAAGGATACTTCCCTATCCTATCAAATGCTGAACGAGCAGGCAAACCAATGTGCAGAATACCTTAAAAGAGAACTTTATGTTCAAGCAGGAGATATTGTGGCTATCCAACTGGATAGAAGTCATTGGACCGTAGTAACGATACTGGGTATTCTCAAGACGGGTGCCGCCTACCTACCTTTGGAAAACGATTGGCCACAAGACCGTATCGATAGGCTATTGTCCGAGAGTGGCTGCTGTTCTGTCATTGATACCAAAGCGCTGCAAAAGTTGGTGGATACGGCCTCCAAATACACTAAAGATAACCCTGATTTGGTGAGCAGGCCTTTTGACCTTGCCTATGTCCTCTACACATCCGGTTCTACGGGCGTACCTAAAGGAGTGATGGTCGAGCATAAAAATGTGGTGGCCTTTTTCAAAAATATGGAGAGTAATTTCCACTTACTGCCCAGTATGACCTTCGGTGCTATTACCAATTACTCTTTTGATGTCTCCGTCATGGAGCTGTTGGGTACCTTGGCCAATGGCATGCACACCTTGATAATGGATGAGGATCCACGAACCATGCTGGCGCACATCGACAAAGGCGAAATAGATGCGTTACAACTTACGCCCTCCCGATTGAGTCAACTGCTGGAGTTGAAGGATGGAGAGATAACGTGTTTGCGCCAGCTCAAAGTCTTGCTGGTAGGAGGAGAGGTGCTAAGCCCCTATCAGTATGGTCGTTTGAAAGAGTTGGGTGACACAAAGGTATTCAATGTATATGGCCCTACGGAAACGACCCTATGGAGTACGAGCTTGGATATAGGGCGAGAGGATAGCTTGTCCATTGGTAGGCCACTGAAAGGTGAGCATGTATTGATTCTGGACAAGACCGGAAACCTATGTCCCTTGAATGTAAAGGGCGAAATCTACATCGGTGGTGATGGGGTGGCAAGGGGATATCTGAACCAAGGGTCAATGTCCGAGGAGAGGTTCCTTTCTCATCCTATCTATTCTACAGAAAAGGTATACAGGACAGGAGACATGGGACGGTGGTTGCCCAATGGTACTATTGAGTTCTTGGGTAGGCAGGATGGCCAGGTAAAGCTGAGAGGATACCGTATCGAACTGGGCGAAATCGAACAGGTTTTACTTGAAATACCGGAAATCAGTCAAGCAGTCTGTATTAAATCAGAAAGGAATGGAGATGGTCAGCTGATAGGTTATGTTGTCAAAATAGGAGTATTGGACAGGGCAAGGACAGAAATGTACCTAGCATCGAAATTGCCAAGGTACATGATTCCCCGAATATGGGTCGAACTAGAGGCTATGCCTCTATTGTCCAGTGGAAAGGCCGACCGTAAAGCACTGCTCGAGCGAAGTGTACCAGTGCAGCCCCTTACGTTATTTTCAGCTCCCGGAAATCAATTGGAAGAACAGCTGTGTCCTATTTGGGAAGAACTACTCGAAGTGCGGCCAGTAGGTATTGACGATAACTTTTTTGAACTGGGAGGACACTCCTTGATAGCCACCCGCTTGGTCGGCAAAATCAAGAAACAGCTCCATTATAGCATCGAGATAAGTAGTGTCCTACAGTACCCGACCGTTGCCTCTCTTGCTGGATTTCTCCTTTCTCAACAGCAGAAGAATTACGCTCCCATTGCACCACTCGAAGAAAGAGCCTATTATGAACTCTCACCGGCCCAACGTAGAATGTGGCTTTTGTCCCAAAGAGAAGGTGGTGGTACAGACTATGCGATTTCGGGCGGCTATATTCTTAATGGATACCTAGAGGTCGGCAGTTTTATAAAAGCTTTTGATGGTATTGTGAAAAGACATGAAATATTGAGGACCACCTTCCCAACGTTGGATGGACTGCCCGTGCAGAAAATCGATACAGCAGAAGAATGCGGTTTTGCTGTAACCTACCATGACTTTAGAGGCAAGGAAGATGCAGGCGAAGAAGTACATGCTTTGATCAAAAAAGAAGTAAATACGGACTTCGACCTTGAGAAGGGGCCTTTGTTCAGGGTATTACTAGTGCAGTTAAGAGAGGATAAATATCGATTGGCCTTATCGATGCACCATATCATATCAGATGCATGGTCTTTAAAGTTGATTGTCAGTGAAATAGGTGATAGTTACAATGCTGATATAAAAAATGAGGAATACAGACCGGCACCATTGACTCTACAGTATAAAGAGTATGCCGAATGGCAGAATCAATGGATGAATTCTGACAAAATGGCACAGCACAAGGCTTTTTGGATGGAATACCTGAAGGCACCCAGACAATGGGTATCCCTGCCCTTCGGTTCCAAAGGGGACAATAGTACGGAAGGTGCTGATGTATTGGATTTTTCCATACCAAAGGAGCAGGCAGATCGGCTTGATAAGATCGGTTCGGAAAAAAATTCTACAATGTTTGTCCTATTACTATCCTGTTTAAAAACCCTTGTATACCGGTATACCGGAGATACAGATATCATTATTGGTAGTCTCATATCGGGTAGAGATCATCCGGACATCTTACATCAGATAGGATGCTATGTCAACGTATTGGCTATAAGGACATTGTTGGCCGAAGAAGATACGCTAGGGAGCCTATTGTCCAAAGTAAGGAATAATGTATACGCTGCATGGGATCATCAGGAATACCCTTTCGATGAATTGGTAAGAATATTGGGGGCAGAAAACAACCCCCATCAACGCCCTCTGTTCAATATACTGTTTTCCTACGAAAAGAATGATGGTATGGAAAATTCCCTGTCCGGGGTATCGATCAGCCCGGATATAGCCGGTAAGGTACCGAGTGATTTTGATGTGGATATCATGATATTCGAAAATCCGAGAGGCGGATTGACGGGAACCCTAACCTATCCTGTGGGAAGATTCCATCGAGCTGAAATGGTACTGTTCGTCGGACATTTTCAAAAAGTCATCTCTATGATGTCCACTGATATGAATCAAAGCCTCATCGACCTAGAACTGAGTACCGATAGGATGGACCACAAACCCGCTGTATCGGAGACCGATATGTTTGATGAAGGTGAAGTATTTAATTTTTAAAAGAACAATCTTTTCGACCTGCCGACCCACATTTGTTTGTGTGGATTTAATAATCGAAGCTGGTCCAATGATTACTAATGACAGATTATGAGTAAAAATAGTTTAGAAGAGAAGTTACTGTTGACACAAAGGGGATTTGTGGAAGGGCATCGGTTTTGGCAAGAAGTATTAAAGGGAGCCGATTTTAATGAGCGTATTGAAATAGTGGATGTATCGGAGGCCATTACCACTCATGCCGGTATAGTGGACGTAGAGACTTCCAAAAAGGTAATGGGTCTCTGTAAGCAAAATGACCTCGCAGTATACATTTTTTTGCAAGCTACCTTCCATATACTCCTAAGTCGCTACACAGGCGAAAGGGCACTACTGACCTATTCCCCACCTTTCCAAAGTGCCGAAGGAAGCCCTATCAACACTTTTCTTCCTTTCCGGAAGCATATGAATAGTGAAACGACCTTTAGGGAATGGTTGATTTCCTTTCAGCAGACTTTGGTAAAGTCCAAGCGATATGGGAACTACCCATTGGATAGAGTCTATAAGGAGTTTGGACTGGAAAAGATTCCCGAACCTACGGTGTTACTTTCCTCGGATGCGCTTCATGGTACTGTTGTAAACTCTCGTTCCGTAGCCTCCCTACAACTACACTTTACCACTACTGAGGATAAAATCGATATCGAAGCCAAAGGCCACCTCAGGACGGGGCTGTTGCTCAAAAACCTTATCGGGCACTATGTTCATTTGATAGGTCAGTGTGTTGATAACGTTGATATAAAGTTACGGAACCTTACTCTTCTCAGTAAAGAAGAAAAGAAAGTGTTGCTACAAATGGGCAGAGGTAGCGTCTCTCAGCAAGGTGGAGCCAACTTTATCGACAAGATAGGAAAATACGCAGAGAACACACCTAAGGCCATAGCCCTGAAGTGTGGAGATAGAAATATCAACTACCGAGAACTGGAAGAGACCTCGAATCAATTGGCCAACTACTACTCCAAAACCCACGGCCTCTCCAGCGGTGACAAAGTGGTACTTTGTGTCGAAAAAGACGAACGTTTGATTTTCAGCCTATTGGCCATTTTGAAACTAGGGGCCATTTACATTCCTGTCGATGTAGCACATGCCAAAGCAAGACTGCCCTTGGTCGAAGCGGATGCCGTCCCCACCATGATGATCATCGACCGGAATCAAACCTATAAACCCGGCACTACTCCATATCTTTATCAGGAGGAAGTGTGGGAGGGACTTGAGGGGCTTTCGTCTAAGTTTGAACCTACGTATTTCCCGAGGGATATAGCCTATATCCTCTATACTTCCGGCTCTACCGGAAAACCCAAAGGAGTCAAGGTGAGTTATCGGAATCTAAATGGTTTTTTGAGTCATGTACAATCCCATTTTACATGGCATCGACCATTGATAATGCCTTTTATTGCATCCAATGCCTTTGATATCGCGATGTTTCAAGTCTTTCTCCCTTTGGTGCAGGGAGGTACCGTAGATATATTGATGCCGGAAGTAGTATTGGATATCGCCAACTTCGTGGGCCGGATAAAAGAGGCAACGGTGGTGGATACGGTACCCGCTGTGTACCGACAAGTGGCCACTTATATCTTGGAAAACAATGCTCAAAAAGAATTTGAGCATATAGTACACCTGTTTATCGGTGGAGATAGTGTCCCCGACCGATTATTGATTATGCTATCGGATGCCTTTCCGAAAGCGAGTATATCAGTTACCTATGGACCGACCGAGGCGACAGTGTTTTGCACTGCCATTACCTATTCCAATGATACTTTTAGCAAATCAAGTGTCAGTGGCAGTATCATCGGTCGCCCCATGCCCGGTACTGATATTTACCTATTGGATAAAGAGAATAACTTGGTTCCAGAGGGTGTAAAGGGAGAAATCTGTATCGGTGGAAGCGGTGTCACCCTTGGTTATCACAATAGAGGAGAGCTTAGTGCCACAAAGTTTGTGGATAACCCTTTTCAAAAAGAGGATATCCTCTACAGAACAGGGGATATTGGGATGTGGGACAGCATGGGACAGGTCAGGTTTTCGGGAAGAGACGATTTTCAGGTCAAAATAAGAGGGTATAGAATAGAACTCGGTGAAATCGAGAGCCGTTTATTGGAATATACCGATTTGGAGGATGTATGTGTGCTCGCGCATGAGGATAGTGAAGGGTCCAAGTACATTATAGCTTTCTACATCGGCGGAGAAACTGACCCTCGCGCTTTTCAGGGTACCTTAAAACAATACCTGCCCGAGTATATGGTTCCCGCGTTTTTTGTAGCGCTAAGGGAGTGGCCATTGAACCCTAATCAGAAAATAGATAGAAAAGCATTGATGCACCTGTATGAAGAGCGTAGGGCAACAAGGCAGGAGTACAGGGAAGCATCGACCGCTATAGAAAAAAGTCTGGTTGACATATGGCAGGAAATATTGGGCCTGAAAAAGGTAGGAGTAAATGATAATTTCTTTGAGGTAGGTGGGCATTCGCTAAAAGTAGCCCAACTGGTTTCGAAAATCCATCAGGAACTGGCAATAAAACCAAGTTTGGAAGAAGTGTTCCAAAACCCTACCATTGTTGCATTGTCCAAGATCCTTGAAAACAAGACTTCTTCCCGTTATCAACCCATTGAAAGCGTGAAAAACGATACTCTCGGGAAAGGTTTCGCCATATCGCATGCGCAAAGACGGCTTTGGATACTGGACCAATTGGAAGAAGACCAAGTAGCCTATAACATACCTTTGGCAGTTCTCTTAACGGGAGACCTGAATCGGGAAGTGCTCCGTATTGCTTTCGAAAAGAGCATCGCAAGACATGAAATACTTCGTACTACTTTCGGTAGTATCGATGAACAGCCCGTGCAGATAGTCAAAAGCCCCGAAGACACGGACTTTGATCTGGGATATGTTGACCTTCGGGATAGCCATGTGGATAGAAACTCCCTAAAACAACTTGCCGAAAAAGAAGCAGTGCAGCCCTTTGACCTGTCTGAAGGCCCTTTGTTAAGGGTTAAACTATACCGGATAGCGGACAACGAACACCTGTTTTTGCTTACTGTACATCACATTATCGTAGATGGTTGGTCCATGCAGGTGTTGATGTCAGAGCTGTGTAACTATTACAATGCGTACCTACAAGGTCAAGACGCTGATATTCCTCCCTTAGCAATTCAATATAAGGATTATGCTGCTTGGCAGTACAATCAACTTGATGGAGCAGTCTTTACATCAAGTAAAAATTATTGGCTTGAGCAATTCTCTGGTGAGGTTCCTGTCCTGCAATTGCCGACAGACTATAAAAGGCCCATTGTCAAAACCTATAATGGAGGTAGCTTTCACAGGTCGCTCGGGAAAGGACTTTCAGAACAAGTACATGATTTTGCCAAAAGGCAAGGGTTGAGCTTGTACATGGTACTGGTAGCTGCCACTAAGGCATTGCTATATCGGTATACAGGTCAGGATGATATTGTCATCGGTAGCCCTTCTGCAGGAAGGAATCGCAGTGATCTAGAGAATCAGATAGGCTTTTATGTCAACACACTGGCCCTGAGGACAAGGTTCTCGGGGGGTGAAGGTTTCGGGTCCCTACTGCAAAAAGTGAAGGAAAACTTAGTAAAAGCTTATGACCATCAAGACTATCCCTTTGATATGTTGGTGGACAATCTTGATTTGGAAAGGGACCTGAGCCGGTCCCCCATATTTGACATCATGGTTTCATTACAAAACCTAAATGAGGTGTCCATTGACGACCTGAAATTAGAAGGTCTTTCTTCTGCTATGCTGGAAGGAGATGTGAGTACCAGCATGTTCGACCTTTCCATAGATTTTACCCCCGAGGACGATGGGGAGCTATTTCTTGCCATTTCATACAATTCGGATCTTTTCGGGGGCCATAGAATGGAACGGATGTCTACTCATATAGAACATATCTTGAGAGATGCCATTTCCAACCCTACAAAACCTTTGGACTACCTAAAGTACCTGAGCGAGGAGGAAGAATCACTTTTTCTGGAAACCTATAATAATACCTTTAAGGATTATCAAAAAGGAAAAACGATGATTACCCTTTTTGAGGAAAAAGTGGCATTTTATGGAACTGGAACAGCAGTAGTATTCGGTGAAGAGCGACTCACCTATAACCGGCTCAACGAGAGGGCCAATCGATTGGCTCACCGTCTTATAGCAGAAGGTTGTGGACCGGAAGTGCTGGTCGGAATCATGGCAGAGCGGTCCCCGGAGATGATAGTAGCAGTGCTGGCAGTACTAAAAAGCGGTGCCGGCTACCTACCGATAGATTATACTTACCCTGCCGAGCGTATCAGATATATCATCGAGGATGCTGATATAAACCTGCTATTGTTCAATACAGGGAAGGAAACAATCCAAGACCTGAGCGTAGGAGGAGTGTTGGACCTGAACAATGAGGACACATACAGTAAGGACATTTCGAATCCCCAAATCTCCCATGACGAGGATAACCTAGCCTATGTAATCTATACCTCAGGAACAACAGGTAAGCCAAAGGGAGTAATGGTCACCCATCGTTCCTTGGTCAACATAGCACAATGCTGGATAGAAGAGTATGGTCTAAGCGATAAGACCACAGTTTTACAGATGGCAAGTTTCTCATTCGATGTTTTCTGTGGGGACCTATGTAGAAGTCTACTGTCCGGTGGAAAGCTCGTACTCTGCCCCGATGAGGCTCGACTGGACCCTGCGGGACTCTTTGGTATCATGGAAAAACACCAAGTCAGTGTTTTAGAGGTGACACCCTCTTATGCGGTACCCTTGATGAGTTATATTTTCGATAAGGAACTGGATATATCTTGGTTGAATATGCTGATATTGGGCTCGGATAGCTGTCCGGTAGGGGACTTCAAGACATTACTGGCCAGGCATGGTGCGGATATACGGATAATCAACAGTTATGGTACTACCGAGACCACTATTGACTCCTCATTTTATGAGGTATCCAGTGTCGATCAGGTAGAGGATATTCCTTATGTACCTATCGGAAAGCCGATGGCCAATACCAAGTTCTATATATTGGACAAAAACAGGCAATTTGTTGCCGAAGGTCTGGTAGGGGAGTTGTGCATAGCAGGGACAGGCGTAGCGAGAGGTTATTTGAATAAAAAAAACCTAACTGATGAAAGGTTCGTGAAAGACCCTTTTAATGGAGGGGTGATGTACCTGACAGGAGATACCGCCAAATGGCTGCCCGATGGCCAAGTCGAATTTTTGGGCAGAAAGGACAATCAGGTAAAAATCAGAGGCTATAGAATCGAGCTGGACGAAATCGAACAGGTATTGTTGGAGAGTCCGGAAGTCAAAGAGGCAGTCGTACTGGTCCTGACAGGTAAGGACGATGTCAACGACAGGTTTATTTGTGCTTACTATACTCCTGCAAACATTTTAAGAGTAACCGTTAGTGAAGAAATCAGGCAGTTTGTTACTGAAAGAGTCCCGGAATATATGGTACCCCAGCACTTTGTGGTATTGGAAAAAATGCCGCTGACCGTCAATGGTAAGGTGGATAGAAAATCCTTGCCCAAACCGAATGCCGTGGAGAATTCGCTCAGTTATGAACCACCTAGAAATGAAACCGAAAAACAGTTGGTGGCACTATGGGAAAAGATATTGAATATCGAGGAAGTAGGTATTCGGCATCATTTTTTTAAGTTAGGGGGGCATTCTCTAAAAGCTATTCGGCTCATAGGAGCTATCAATAAGGCATTTCAGGTCAGCCTATCCATAAAACAGATTTTCCAGCACCCTACAATCTCCGAATTGGCAAAATGCCTACTTGCCACAATGGAAAAAGCAAGTGAAGAAAGTATTGTCATTAAAGAAACCGAGGAAACAGAAAATTCAGTATACCCCCTATCTTCCGCGCAGCTCCGTCTTTATGCCCTATACCAACTGAATCCCAAAAGTCTGGTATATAATATGCCTCAAGCATTGCTCATTCGTTGTAAAGTGGACATAGACCATTTGAGGGGGATATTCGATACCTTGATTGCTAGACATGAGATATTCAGGACTTCATTCAGGTCAGAGGGAGGGACACCCGTTCAGGTTATTTCCGATGAATGGGATTTTGAAATAGAGCATGTAGAAAGTTTCGATTGGAAGCTGAACGGGAAGGAAGTACTACAGGAGATACGTCATTTCATAAAACCATTCGATATTAGTTCAGGGCCGCTATTAAGGATAAAAATCATTGAACTGAGAGAAGTAGACCAAGAGCTATACCTAATACTTATCGATAAGCATCACATCATCATAGACGGTATATCGGAAGACCTCATCAGTTATGAATTCTCGCAGCTCTATTCCGGTTTTGAGTTACCAAAGGTTGAAACAAAATATAGGGATTATGCCCTATGGCAACAAAAACTCAATGACAGCGATACCCTGATCAGCCAGAAAAACTACTGGCTGGCACAGTTTGAAAATGATATCCCCCAACTGGAACTTCCCACAGATCATATCAGGCCGGATTCGATTACAGGTTCAGGAGACAACGTATCGATTGTATTTGATAAATACCAATTAAGGACTTTGAAGGATTACTGCGAAGAACAAGGGGTTACCCTGTTTATGTTTATGCTGACCGCCTACTACCTGTTTTTGAGCAAATATTCGAACCAAGAGGACATTATCATCGGTACCGTTACTTCTGGAAGACAAAACCCGGCCTTTCGCTCGGTCATTGGTATGATGGTCAACACGATTGCCCTTAGGGCAAGGCCCAAAGGAGATAAAATGATAAAAACGTTCTTCAACGAGGTAAAAGCTATCAGTGTAGAAGCTTTTGAAAATCAGGACTTTCAGTTTAACGATTTGGTGGAAGCTCTCCACTTGGATACGAAAGCAAGAAGACGTCCATTGTTCGATGTGATGATTTCCTACCATAACGAAGAAGAGTCCAATGATCAATTGCAGGAAAGTCATATAGAACCGTATGAATTGGAGGGACAACAGAGTTCTAAATTTGACCTGACATTACACTGTGTCGAATATGACGACGGTATACGACTTGGACTGGAATATAGTACCGAACTGTTTTTAAAAAGTACCGCAGAAAGGATGCTCGGACACTATACATTCCTTTTAAAGGAAATCATCGGTAGTCCCGAAAGATTACTCTCGGATATAGAATTGCTCACAAAAGAAGAACGAAATCAGTGGCTCATCGATTATAACGACACAAGGGTACCCCTTCCTGATACGGACAATATTCCGAGACTATTTGAACAACAGGTACAGAACAGTCCCCAGAGTGTGGCACTGGTCTATGATGATGTGGCATTGACCTATACCGAACTAAATGAGAAAGCCAATAGGCTGGCCCATACACTAAAGAACAAAGGGTTGGCCAAGGGTACCCCCGTCGGGCTGTTATTGGACAAATCCCAAGAACTGATCATAGGGATACTGGGTATCCTCAAAGCAGGCGGAGCTTATTTGCCGATAGATATTGACTTTCCGAGCGACCGAATAGGCTACGTTTTGTCCAATAGTAAAATGAACTTGTTATTGGTCACGTTGAACGATACCGTTTTAAAGCTCTTGGAAGAACAACAACTGGGAAGTGTCGAACTACTGATGCTCGACAGTGAAGAGGTGTATGCGGAGATATCGGACAATCCCCCAAGTACGATTATACCTTCTGACCTAGCCTATATTGCTTACACATCCGGGACTACGGGCAAGCCCAAAGGTGTCATGGTAGAACATAGAAATGTCATTCGACTGGTGAAAAACACTAATTATGTCGAGCTGGATAGTCAGACAAAAATCTTACAGACCGGATCCATATCCTTTGATGCCACCACCTTTGAATATTGGGGAGCTTTATTGAATGGGGGCGAACTTCATATCCTACCACAGGAAGAACTACTGAAAACCGACTCACTGAAACAAAAACTGATAGAGAGCAGAATATCGACGATGTGGATGACCTCCTCTTGGTTCAATCAGGTAGTAGATCACGATATTGAAGTCTTCTCCTCTCTGTCCTGGCTATTGGTGGGAGGAGAGGCACTGTCACCCCATCACATCAACGAAGTAAGGGACAGGTTTCCGAAACTGAAATTGGTCAACGGTTATGGGCCTACGGAAAACACCACATTTTCCCTTTGTTATACTATCGATAAAAAACATGAAGTCAACATCCCTATAGGCAAACCGATAAGCAATACCACTGCCTATATTGTGGACCGGTGGGGCAATATATGCCCTACGGGAGTTTCCGGAGAATTGTATTTGGGAGGTGAGGGAGTGGCCCGCGGCTATCTGGGCGACCATCAACTGACCAAAGCAAAGTTTGTTGAAAAACCTTTTGCCAAAGGCACTCTTTACCAAACGGGAGACAAAGCACAATGGCGCTCTGATGGCTTGATATCGTTTATGGGCAGGGTAGATGATCAGGTGAAGATTCGAGGGTTCAGAATAGAACCCAGTGAGATTGAATGTACTCTGCTCCAGAATCCTAACCTAGAGAAAGTCAAAGTGATGGCATGGGGTAATGAGGAAAATGAGAAGTCTTTATGTGCCTATTTTGTTAAAACAAGTGATGCCAAAGAAACGGATGCCCTGACACTGAAAAGGTCTTTGGAAAAATTACTGCCTGTCTATATGATTCCTACGGATTATATAGAGTTGACATCCCTTCCACTTACTGTAAACGGCAAAATCGATGTAGGTAGTCTTCCAAGACCTGACAAGGCGACCATCAGGAAAACATACGAGGCTCCTGGAAATGCCGTAGAAGAAAGGCTTGTAGAAATATGGCAAGATGTACTACAGAAAGAGTGTATAGGAATCCAGGATAATTTCTTTGAAATAGGAGGACACTCACTAAAAGCCATCCGGGTAATCACGGGTATCAGTAAGGTTTTTGATGTAGAACTGACCTTTAAGCAAATATTCGAAACGCCGACCATAGCAGAGCTGGCCATTGTACTGGACAAATCCCAAAAACAAACTTTTGAGCCCATAGGTCGTGTTCCAAGCGCCGAGTATTATGATGTATCCCACGGTCAGAAACGCTTATGGATACTACAACAACTGGAAGGTGAAGCGGCCTCGGCCTACAACATGCCGGCGGCATACCTTTTTGAAGGCCCTTTGGACATCAAAGCACTGAAGGCAAGCTTTGATCAATTGATCGAGCGTCATGAAATATTGCGCACTACGTTTACACTGGTAGAAGGTCAGGTAAAACAAATAATCCGCCCATGGAAAAATCTTGATATACCCTATACGGACCTGAGTGAAATCGAAGCATCGGAAGATAAGGCCAAGAGCATGGCCAACGAAGAGGCCAGAGTACCATTCGATTTGGAAGAAGGGCCGCTCATCAGGGCAAAACTGATTAAGTTGTCAGCACATAAATATGTATTTCTCCTTACCTTACATCACATTATTTCAGACGGGTGGTCTTTGGAAATACTTTTCAACGAAGTGGCCGATTTTTATAACGCTTATAAAAACGGGAAAAATCCTAGCCCGGCCGCACTGAGAATCCAATACAAAGATTATGCCTTATGGCAAAAAGACCAATTTCCCGATGGGGAGATATCCGTAGCCGAAAAGTTTTGGGTGGAACAGTTTGAAGATGGTCCCCCCATACTCGATATACCTACAGATTTTATCCGGCCCCCTGTAAAAACCTACAAAGGAGAGATGGCCGGTATCCTACTTTCCAGCGAAGTAACAGAAGCTTTGAATACGCTCGCACTACAGCATGAGGCCAGCTTATTTATGACGATACTGGCTACTGTAAACGCTTTTTTGTATCGCTATACGGGGCAGCAGGATATTGTATTGGGTACTCCCATTGCTGGAAGAAATCACCCCGACCTTGAAGATCAAATCGGCTTTTATATCAATACCCTAGCACTAAGAACCCAGTTCAGTGGAGAAGAGGGATTTGATAGACTCTTGGAAAATGTCACCGAAAGAACTTTTGAAGCTTTCGAACATCAAATGTATCCGTTTGATGCTTTGATAGACTCCCTCTCCTTAGAACGTGAAATGAGCAGGGCATCATTATTCGATGTGATGGTCATTCTGCAAAATACATCCGGAATTGTAGGGGGAAGTAAAGAAATGGAAGAATTGCACGTGAAGACCTTCAGTGCAGAAGCCACACATGCCAAATTTGATTTGACCTTTAACTTTGAAGAAGTAGAAGAAGGATTGTATTTGTGGCTCAACTATAATAGGGATATTTTCCTACATCAAACCATCGAACGTATGTTGGCCCAATATGAAACATTGGTACTTTCACTCACCCTTGATCCATCGCGGCCCCTGAGTACTTTGTCGATACTACCGGAGAAAGAAAGACTCGTTTTGTCGGATACGTTTAATAATAGCACTACCGATACCACACTTTTCAAGGACATAACGCTACAAGATTTGTTTGAAGACCAAGTGAGTAGAACCCCGGGCCTGACCGCCCTTGTCGATGAGTTCGGTTCGATTACTTACAGGTCTTTGGATGAAAAGACAACAAAGCTAGCGAACATGTTACGGGCAAAGGGTACAAAAGCCGGACATCCCGTGGGCATATATGTCGGTCGTTCTACAGAAATGGTCATCAGCATATTGGCCGTCTTGAAGTCAGGAGCCTATTACATCCCTATAGATCCAGAATACCCTGCATCAAGAATAACCTATATTTTGAAAGATTCCAATGTAGGACAGCTATTGACCGATCGAGATCTCCCAAAAAAAGTTCGGGAAATCATAGCGCTCAATGTGATAAGGTTTGACGATCTTGATTTTGAAAAAATGGCCTTCAGCGAACCTGATGAAGTAAAAGTAAGCTCTGACAGCTTGGCCTATGTAATCTATACCTCCGGATCAACAGGTACCCCGAAAGGAGTAATGGTCCGTCACCGCTCTGTAGTCAATTTTTCCAAATGGCTTGGAGAACTCTTGTACGACCGTACCGGAATGGTAGCATTGCATACCTCTTCCTTTAGTTTTGATATGTCCGTAAAGCAATTGTTCGCTCCGCTGTATCATGGGGCCACAGTGGTGATCAGCACACAAGAGTCCAAGCAGTCTCCCGCGTCCTATCTGAAACTGATCATCGATAACAAAGTCGATACCGTTGATTTTACACCCTCTTTCCTGGAAGTCATCCTTCAATACGCAGAGTCAAGCAGTACTTTTCTAAACCTCAAATCGGTTCTACTGGGAGGAGAGCCGCTAAAAGAGGGCTTGGTCAGACTATTTTATGATAGGGTACCCGATGGTCGACTTCTCAACATGTATGGCCCCACCGAAGCCACAGTGGATGCTACGGCCACATGGGTGGAGCTTGAGGATACCGTCACCATAGGGAAGCCTTTGCCGAACGTAGGAATATATATAGTCAATGACAGCCTTCAATTACAACCTATAGGCGTACCGGGGGAAATCTGTATAGCGGGAGCAGGTTTGGCAAAAGGTTATCTCAACCGTCCTAAGCTTACTGAGGAAAAGTTCGTGGATAGCCCTTTCAGGAAAGGGGAAAAGCTATATAGGTCGGGAGATGTCGGCCGCTGGCTACCCGATGGCCATATAGAATATATCGGTAGAAAGGACAGACAAGTGAAACTGAGAGGGTATAGAGTTGAACTTGGAGAAATAGAAAGATTATTGGAAGAGTATCCACAGGTAGAAAAATCCGTTGTCATGCCCATACTTAAGGAAGGTATGACAGTGAGTCTTGTCGGATACTTGAAAACTAGAGAAGATTTATCTTTAAAGTCAATAGCATCGTATCTGGAAGAGCTTCTTCCCGAGTATATGGTTCCCGGGCGCTTCTTCTTTTTGAAGGAATTCCCACTGACTGCTAATGGCAAGGTGGACATAGATGCGCTCCCTTCTCCCTCCGCAGTGTCCGATGTTACGGGAACTGTCTACGTGGCCCCTCGGACTGCTCTGGAAAAACAACTGGCGGATATATGGGAGAATCTGCTCTCTGTGGAGCGTGTGGGCCTTGATGATGACTTTTTCTCCCTAGGGGGGCATTCGCTCAGTGCCATGCGCATGATATCCATGGTCTATGGACAACTGGGCGTGGCACTTACGCTGCGACAGGTATTCCGTAACCCGACCCTTGATGGCCTGGCCGCTGTCCTATCGGCTGCCGATAGGAGCAGCTTCGCTATGATATCCCCCGTTCCGAATTCGGAGTACTACGGTGTATCCCACGGACAGAAGAGGCTCTGGGTCCTGCACGAACTTGAAGACGGAGCCAGTGTGGCCTATAACATGCCCCGCGCCTATCGTCTCAGAGGGACTCTCGACATAGAGGCGCTGTCAGAGGGTTTTAGCCGTTCCGTGTCCCGTCATGAGTCACTGAGGACGACCTTCCGTATGGTCGATGGTGAGGTGAGGCAAACGGTCGGCGCCTTCCATGGCTTCGGGATGGACCTGAGAGACCTCCGTGAGGAAGCCAATCCAGAGGCAAGGGCCCTTGAGCTTGCCGAAGAGGAGGCACTGCTTCCCTTCGACCTTGAAAAAGGACCACTGTTACGGGCCGGCCTGCTGAGGCTCTCCGGTGAGGAGCATGTCCTCCTACTGACCCTTCACCACATCATCTCCGACGGCTGGTCGATGGACATTTTTCTCAGTGAGGTTACTGCCGTTTACAATGCCCTTGCCAGTGGTAGCGACCTTTATCGTGAGCCACTGCGGATACAGTACAGGGACTATTCTTCTTGGCAGCAAGAGCAACTGGACGCGCATGGCAATGAACATGAAAGCTATTGGCTGGGCCGGTTCAAGGGAGATATTCCCGTCCTTGACCTTCCCACGGACCATCCTCGTCCCAGAGTGAAGACCTATAAGGGCGATACGGTGGGTATGGAACTCTCCAGAACCACAGTGGAAGGACTGAGATCGCTCTCCGCACTGTACGGCGCGAGCCTTTTCATGACGGTACTTGCCACGGTGAGGGTACTGTTGTACCGTTACAGCGGTCAGGAGGACACCATCATCGGTACGCCCACAGCAGGCAGAGAGCACCCCGACCTAGAGGGACAGACGGGCTTCTACGTGAACACCTTGGCCCTACGGTCCGTACTTGATGGGGGAGCCGGTTTCGGGACTCTAATGGAGCAGGAAAGAGAGGACGTACTCTCTGCGCTGCGGCACGGTATCTTTCCTTTCGATAGACTCGTGGACCGTCTCTCGCTGGACAGGGACATGGGCAGGTCCCCTCTTTTCGATGTGATGGTGAGCCTCCAGCGGTCCGAGGGTGTCATCGGTGGTGCCATGGAGCTGGAAGGCATCTCCGTGGAGCCTCTGGGTACCGGTATGGACCGGAGCAAGTTCGACCTCACCTTCAACTTCGAGGAGGGCGAACGGGGGCTTTACCTCGGTATCAACTACAGCACGGACCTGTTCTCCCGCGATACAGTGTCTCGTATGCTGTCGCACTACGAACTGCTAGTGGCCTCGGTCATAGCCTCCCCCGATGCCGCACTCGAGAGCCTCGATATGCTGTCTTCCGAGGAGAAGAAGCTGCTCTTGGAGGACTTCGGTAGCGGTACGCCACAAGAACTCTCCCCTAAAGATACTCTTCACGGGCTTTTCGTACGTCAGGCAGGGGAGACCCCGGACATGGAGGCGGTAGCCGATGGCCACCGTTCGCTGACCTACCGAGAACTCGATGACCGGTCCACGGCACTGGCGCACCTATTGAGGGAACGCGGTGTCGGTAAAGGTCATCCTGTGGCGATTTCCACTGACCGTTCGGTGGATACCGTTATGGCGATTCTGGCCACGCTGAAGGCAGGGGCCCATTACATACCTTTGGACCCCGACTACCCCCAATCAAGGACCGATCATATAGTGGAGGATTCGGGTGTATCCCTGTTGCTGATGGTGGGCGCTCGGCCAGCTGTATCGATTTCCGGCCCTTGTGCCGTCCTTGATATCGGTTCCTGCAATCTGGAGACCCCCAAGGAGGTCGGCCCTCCAGTCTCGGTATCCGCCACTGATCTGGCCTACGTTATCTATACCTCTGGTTCGACGGGCCGTCCCAAAGGGGTCATGGTAGAGCACGGTGCGGTGGTCAACCTTACTGGCTGGCTGGCGGGGATGCTGTACGGAGAGAAGGGTTTGTCGGTAATGTTGACGGCATCGTTCAGCTTTGATGCTTCGGTCCAGCAACTGTTCGCCCCTCTGCTACACGGGGCCAGACTTGTGGTCAGTCCGGCATCGGTAAAACAGTCAGCACGGGAGTACCTAGGTTTTCTGGAAAGGTACAGGACGGATATAGTGGACCTTACCCCCTCTTTTCTGGAAATCTTGCTACAGTCGGCAGAAGTCGAAGCCCTATCGGGTATAAGCTACGTGCTGGTAGGAGGAGAACCCCTCCGTACAACACTGGTACAGCGTTTCCATGAACTTGTCCCAGAGGGTAGACTGATCAACGTGTACGGCCCCACGGAGGCGACAGTGGACACGACTTTTACCGAGCTCTCTAAAAATGACTCCATTACCATCGGTGGCCCGATACCAAATGCGAAGGTCCATATCGTCAATAAGGGCCTCCGTCTACAGCCTATCGGTGTGCCCGGAGAACTGTGCATCTCCGGTGCGGGCCTGGCCAGAGGCTACCTGAACCTTCCCGAACTTACTGAGGAACGCTTCACCGACAGTCCTTTTGTACTTGGGGAGAAACTGTACCGCTCGGGCGACATGGCCCGCTGGCTGCCCGACGGACGTATAGACTTTCTCGGTAGGAAGGACAGCCAAGTGAAACTTCGGGGCTACCGTATTGAGCTTGGCGAAATAGAACACCAATTGGAAAGTCATCCGGCAGTAGAAGGTGCCGTAGTGCTGCCCGTGTTGAATGATGGACATGTAGAGCACCTTACTGCCTATTGTAAAACGGTCCGCGAGACCGAAGAGGATACGTTGATAGCTCATCTTCGTGAGGTACTTCCCGAATATATGCTCCCAAGTCGGTTCATAATGATGGAAGAATTCCCTCTGAACACAAGCGGTAAAGTGGACATAAAGTCTTTGCCCATACCTTCTAAAGGAGTCGTGGGGTATACTGCTCATAGCCCTGCCCGGACTGCTCTGGAAAAACAACTGGCGGGTATATGGGAGAATCTGCTCTCCGTGGAGCGCGTAGGCCTTGATGATGACTTTTTCTCCTTGGGGGGACATTCGCTCAGTGCCATGCGCATGATCTCCATGGTCTACCGACAGCTGAGTGTAGAACTCAAGCTAAGAGATATCTTTACTACACCGACACTGGGTGGTTTGAGTGAAATTATCGATGGGTCAAAGGGCAAGATACAAAGAGAAATTGCCAAAGTTCCTTTATCAGAATACTATGATGTGTCCCATGGCCAGAAAAGATTGTGGATCTTGCATCAGTTGGAAGGCAAGGAGGCAAGAGCCTATAATATGTCCGAAGTGTATAGGATAAAGGGACGATTGGAGGTAAGGGCCCTTTCGGAAAGTTTCAAGCACCTTCTCTATCGGCATGAAGTGCTCAGGACGGGATTTAAGACCATCGATGGAGTCCTGAAACAGTATGTTCGTTCTGTAGATGACTATCACTTGGAACAGACCGATGTCAGTGATCGGGAATGGGACGAAGATCGGTTGTCCTCCATGATCCATGACTATACTTCGGAATATTTTGATTTGGAGGCAGGTATACTGATCAGGCTAAGATTAGTGGAATTGAGCGCGGAGGAGCATGTCCTTGTTCTTGGTATGCATCATATCATCTCTGATGGCTGGTCCATGGAATTGCTGATCAGAGATTTGGTTTTGTTTTACAACTACTGTTCTTCCGGTATTTCCCACAAGTTGGAACCATTACCTTTTCACTATAAGGATTATGCGCATTGGCAGGTTCGAGAACTGTCAGATAATGAGGGTGATACGCATGGGCATAGGGCGTACTGGTTGAAACAGTTTGAGGGAGAACTACCTGTGCTGAAACTACCCA
This sequence comes from uncultured Cyclobacteriaceae bacterium, assembly GCA_947492745.1. Classification (GTDB taxonomy): domain Bacteria; phylum Bacteroidota; class Bacteroidia; order Cytophagales; family Cyclobacteriaceae; genus Aurantiphycus; species Aurantiphycus algarum. The sequence continues at coordinate 69,045 of CANLOE010000003.1, forward strand.
TGGACAGGGTGAGGCCCGCTATTCAGACCTACAATGGTAGTACTGAAAGTATACTCATTGGTCGCGAGCTTAAACAGGATTTGGAGGGGCTTGGCAAAAAATACAAGGCCAGTCTTTTTATGGTACTATTGGCTTCTACCAAAGCCTTATTATATAAGTACACCCATCAAAACGATATCATTATAGGTACGCCCATTGCCGGTAGAAATCATCCGGGCCTAGAGGAACAGATCGGTTTTTATGTGAATACACTGGCCTTAAGGTCAAAAATCGATGCTGAAAAAGGCTTTGTTCATTTGATTGAATCGGTCAGGGATACCATGATAGATGCTTTCGAACATCAGGTCTACCCATTTGATAAGCTGATAGAAGAACTCGGTCTTCCACAGGATATGAGCCGGTCGCCCTTGTTCGGTGTCATGGTAACGATGCAGGAAAGCAATATAGATGAGCAAGAGTTTGGTATGGAGTCACTTCAGGTCGAGGCGGTAACAAGTGATACCGGTACAAGTAAGTTTGACCTCACTTTTTCCTTTCAGAATGTCAGCGATAAGCTTTACCTGAACCTGAATTACAATACGGACCTATTCGGGAAATACCGTATCGATAGGCTCATGGCCCATTTTAAAAACTTACTGACGGCCTTAGTGGAAAGAGACACTGCCCCTATAAAGGAAATCAGCTATATCGATGAGTCGGAAGAGCGTCTGATACGCGAAGATTTCAATGCTACGGAACTCCACCTGCCCACATCAAGAACAGTAATACAACTGTTCGAAGAACAGGCCTCCCTAAAACAGCAGGGTGTGGCGGTGTATTGCGGGGAAGAACATATTACTTATGACGAGCTGAACCGTAGGGCTAACCAGTTTGCTCGCGATCTTCTGCGAAATGTTCCTTTCAAAAGAGGCGAACGGATAGGGCTTGTCACCTATAGGGATGTCCATGCGATAACAGCCATGCTTGGGATAATGAAAGCAGGTGCAGCTTATGTCCCTATAGATCCATCGTACCCAAAAGACAGGATAAAGAACATCATCGCTGATGCTGAACTGAGCACTTTGATTGTAGATAAATACTGGGATAGGCACCCCGAAAGGCTTGGAGCCCGAAGTACGATGGCTTTACAGGATATCGTGGAAAGACATTTCCTGTCTCCCGCTGAAAACCTCGACATCGACTATGCACAAGGCGACCTGGCCTATACTATATTCACCTCGGGTTCTACGGGCCGGCCAAAGGGGGTCATGGTCAATCATAAAAGCCTATTGAACCTTTGTTTATGGCATAATGCGGAATTTGACGTGGGGCAGGAAAGTAAGACGACCCAGTACGCCGGTATCGGATTTGATGCGGCGGTCTGGGAGATATGGCCCTGTTTGATAGCGGGTGGAGAGCTACATATTATCGAAGATAATGCGAAACTGGATGTACTGGCTATAGGTAAGTATATAGCGTTCAATGGTATCACACATACTTTTTTGCCCACCCCCGTTTGTGAAAACTTCGTTAAGGAAGTACCTCTAAACACCAGCGTACTGCTTCTCACAGGTGGTGATAAGTTAGCTATAGTGGATAATCCCGGCTTTCGCTTGGTCAATAATTATGGACCTACGGAAGCAACAGTGGTAGCTACGTCCCTCAGACTTGAAAACATCAATAATTCCGATATTCCGATAGGTAGACCCATCTCCAACATGAAAGTGTACATTGTCGATGAGGGTGATAAGCTATGCGGTATCGGTGTGGTAGGGGAGCTATTGATATCGGGCATGGGCCTTTCGGAGGGTTATGTCAATAATGAAGACGTCACGGCCAAAAATTTTGTGGATGATCTGTTTGTGGAAAACAGCAGATGGTACCGCACGGGAGACTTGGGTATGTGGATGCCCGATGGTAATATCCGGTTCATGGGCAGAAAAGATGATCAAGTAAAGATCATGGGCAATAGGATCGAACTCGGAGAAATAGAAAGCGTACTATTGAGTCATGAAAAGGTAAAATCCGCTAAAGTAGTAGTGATAGGAGAGGAGAGGTCAAAGTACCTAGCGGCTTACATAATCCCTGCTCAACACTGTACAGAAGTGGAGTTGAAATCAGCTGTAGAAGGACTGCTCCCGATATATATGGTGCCCGAGAGCTTTGTATTTCTAGAGCATTATCCACTGACGGCCAATGGTAAAATAGATAGTACCCAATTGCCCAATGCCAACAAACAAGTACAGGAATATAGCACTGCTAGTACTGATCTAGAGCAAAAACTCCAAAAAGCCTGGGCGAAGGTACTCGAACAAACCGCTCCCGGCATCACGGACAATTTCTTCAAATCAGGAGGACAATCATTAAAAGCAGCTTCCCTCGTTACCCAAATTTTTACCGAAACAGGAGAAAAGGTAACACTAAAGGACATTTACAACCATCCTACCATACAATCCTTGGCAACATATATAGAGGGAGAACGTGATGATGATTTATTGATATCCCTCAATGAAGCGGAAGAAGGGAAAACGGAAAAATTGTATATGGTTCCGCCTGTTATCGGTACTCCTTTGATATTCAAAGGATTGTCTTCCTTCCTTCAGGGCAGATATCAGTGTATGGGCTTGCAGTACAAAGGATATAATGAAGGAGAACGGCCCGATACCAGTATCGATGCGATATCCGACTCCTTATTGAGCCAAGTACTCAAAACTCAGAATACGAAGGAGGTAACCCTTTTTGGGTACTCCATGGGGGCCGCAATAGCTTTTGAGATGGCCAAAAAAGCCGAAAATAGAGGCTATACGGTAACACTGATACTAGTGGATAAGGAAGTGCCGGGCACAGCACAAAAGAGTATGGATACCAATGAGTTGGAAAATATAATCGATACAGAGCTAAGGCACTGGATGGCGGTCCTTTCCGAATCACATATTGAAACTATGAGACGGGTCCTGCACTCCAACCTCCTCGCACTCCATAACTATACACCTACAGGGCAGGTAAAAGGGAACATTTACGCTATAGAAGCCCGTGACAACCCTTGTGCAACTGATATGCAAGAGTGGGACCGGCTGACCCAAGCAAGATGTTTTGTCCAAGAGACTGAAGGAGACCATTATGGAATCCTGAACAAGGAAAATATACTGTCCCTCACTGACAAGATAATGAATATCAGATCAGTCGAAACGGTTTAAAAAATTAATCATCAAACCAAAAAGAAGAAAAGTGAACGTTTTTAAAATATTTCAGCAAAAATCCAGATTGTTTTATATCTACATTATACTTCTGGGAGGTGTGAGCAGTTTTGTGTACAGTTCCATACTGGTATTTCTCAATAATACCATTAGTGGAGAGTCCATCGGTCCATATCCAGAGTATGACTGGCTGATTTTTTCGGGACTGATCGTGTTCTCATTTGTCATGAGCAAGGTGTTTCAGAACTACATGGTCAATGTCACCAATGAAATCCTGTATGGGCTGGAGCTATCGATTGTAGATAAACTCCGGCATACAGCTTTTGAGAATTTCGAGAAATTGGGTTCTCAGCGGTTTTATACGGCCATCAGTGATACTAGAGTACTGGCCAGGGTGCCCGAGGGTTTCGTCAATGCAATCAATTCGACCGTGATTACCGTATGTGGATTAGGTTACTTGTTCTGGATTTCTCCTATAGGAGGAGTCAGTGTGCTGACCGTGATGGGCATTCTTTTGACGGTTTATCTTTTGAGAAATAAAGGAATCGAAAGGGACTTGAGCGAGATAAGAGATCTGCACGACCATTACTATGGCTATCTACGAGAGCTACTCTATGGGTTCAAGGAAATAAAAATGAGCAGCACAAGAAATGATAACCTGTTCAACAATTACATTAAAGAGAACCGTCAACAAGGCAAGGCTCTCGGAGTAAGGGCCTCTAAAAAGTATGTGGACAACGAATTGGTGGGTACCTATAGTTGGTACGTTGTACTCGGTGTCATTATTTTTCTTCTTCCTCAGATACTGTCCTTTGATCCTGTCCAGACGACTACATTTATTGCCGTCATTCTTTTTCTAATGGCGCCCATAGCGAGACTCATTATGTTCCTACCCTTTTATACGGATGTGAAAATTGCCCTAAGTAGGATATACAGAATAGAAAAAGACCTGAAATCCTTCACGACGGATTACATCGACCCGAAAAGTCCCCCTTTTATAACAGGAGACTTTCATCAGATGAATTTCAACGACATTACTTATGATTACTATAATGATGACCACAAAGTTTTCTCCCTTGGTCCGATTGATCTGACCATATCCAAAGGGGAGGTTATATTCATAACGGGTGGAAACGGGAGTGGTAAAAGTACGTTTATAAATATCCTCACGGGACTTTACAGACCCTCAGGAGGCAGTATCGATATCGACGGGCAGGTCCTTTCCAGCAAAGATTATCCAAGATACAGTGACAGCATGTCCGCTATCTTCACGAATCATTACCTATTCAACGAAAACTTCTATGGTTTCGATCTGTCCAAAGAGGTCGTTGTACTAAAGGATTATATCCAAATGATGGACCTCGAAGAAATAGTGAAGGTCGATTATGAAAATAACAAAATCGACAGCAGGTTATCAAAAGGGCAGCAGAAGCGTTTGGCGATGATCTACAGCTTATTGGAGCAGAAGTCGATTATCGTACTGGATGAATGGGCCGCAGAACAGGACCCCCGCTTTAGGGCCTATTTCTACCGGGAGTTTGTGCCAAAGCTCAAACAAATGGGAAAAACCATTATTGCGGTCACACATGATGATGACTATTATAACTGCGCCGATAGGGTCATCGATTTTGGTTTTGGGAAAATTCTGAAAGATAGACCTGTAGTTAAAAAGGCCATGCTCCGTCAGGAGTAGCCATATGGTCGATTTCCTTAGGGAAAATAGAATAGAAGAAGTATTGTCAATACCTAATAAAATCAATCCATTATTAATCATAGAACAACAACCATGAGTGAAAGATCAGTTTACCTCAAACCCAATGTAGTCATCGAACCACTAGTTGAAGGATGGTATGCATGGGCCCATCTCATATCACCGGCTACAGCTGCGATGAACATCACAGGACGTCACTTAAAGATAATGAATTCCTATATCCAGGCTCCACAGATACATGCCGCTGCGGTAAAGAATCCTAAAATGTTGGGTGGGCCTTTTATGGATTTTGAAGGTAAAAGAGTGGACGATGTGAAATCGCTCAAAGAAAATACCTTGCGGGATCAAGCTGACATGATAGCACTGGCAGAAGCTATCAAGGAACTCGACACCATACTTAAAAATCACCCAAAAGGTTTTTCATTAGAGCCTCTATATGAAGAAGTTCCCGAAATCCTCAAAGGATACGTAGAACTGACCTATGACCTCAACGACAACGCCTCTTTCAGAGTATTCGAGTCCTTGCTCTATGAAAGTAAGTACTACAAACCCCAAACACAGAGTATTGCCTTCTGGATTACCGATAATGACCATCGACCATTTTGTCTGAGTACCCCTAAACTCGAAGAACCGGACGTCTTGCACCTGAGAATACCTTTTGACCACCCCGGCATAGATGAAATCAGTAAGATGAGGCGAACACCGCAGACGATAGAACACATAAAATCGTTCTTCGACTTGGACGGCCAGCAGGAAACGTTGCTGGAAAACCTTTTTACCACAACACCCTACCCAGGCTATGAAAAGTACAGTGGGGATAAAATCCGAATGCGGTACTTTGGCCACGCTTGTATACTTATCGAAACCAAAGAAGTAAGTATTCTCGTTGACCCGCTCATCAGTTATTATGGATACCACTCCAACGTCAACCATTTTTCGGACCTAGATCTGCCCGATACGATAGACTACATATTGATTACCCATAATCACCAGGACCATATCCTGTTCGAAACACTGCTCCCCTTGAGACACAAGGTAAAAAACATCATCGTGCCCAGGACCAATACCAATGTGCTACAGGATCCTAACCTAAAGTTGATGTTCAACCGTATAGGATTTGACAATATCATCGAAATCGACGAGATGGAAACCATTTCTTTCGGAGATACCAAAGTCACGGGCCTGCCTTTTACGGGTGAGCACAGTGATCTGAATATTCAGGCCAAAGCTTGTTTTCATGTAAAAATCGATGAGTTTTCACTGCTTTTCGTAGCAGATTCCAGAGTGATGGAACCTAGGCTGTATGAGCATGTCCACCGGCAGGTAGGAGATATCGATGTCATATTTCTGGGTATGGAATGCGACGGAGCGCCACTGACATGGTTATACGGACCATTGCGTACCGAAGAGCTTTCCAGGGACAAAGATGGCAGTAGAAGACTGGCCGGTTCCGATTGTGAAAAAGGGATGTCCCTGGTCAATATCTTTAATCCCAAAGAGGCTTATGTATATGCTATGGGGCAGGAACCTTGGGTCGAATTTATAAGCAGTGTGAAATATACCGATGAATCCAATCCTATCCTTCAGTCTGATAGATTGGTGGCGGAGTGTCAGAGCAAGGGAATAACAGCGGAGAGGCTGTTCGGTGAAAAAGAACTGCTCTATGATAAGCAAGTGGTAGAGGAAATTGGGTAAGAAAGGCTTATGATAATGCTATTTTATGTTGATTTACAGCTATTTAATACCGCAATAGAAGGGCTAATGCATGATCCGGGTTCAACCCAAATTGATGGATAGAAATCGTGATGAGCATATAATACAAACTTAGCTTTTAACTATCGCATATCTTCCTGTTCATTTTGTTTCACTCTGCGTTGACCATCCTCGGGATAGCGCTGCTATCCCTGCGGTGTTCGCCTTGATTGAAAAAAAATGACCCGCGCAATCCTATACGACATTTAAAACCCAAATTTGTATAAATAGCAAAATACCGGCCATTTGTATTCGTTCGGCATAGCACCGCTATGGTGAATGAAGACCAGTGGGCAAAGCTTCCGGTATGAAGCTATTTATGCGCGGAATAGGTTCTCTATTGATCATTTGGGTTCAAATGTAAAAAAGGGAGGAGCCTATGCCTACCGCGGGACTCTGCGGAATCCCGCAGGGTATAAACGAGAAAAGCCCTAGCCTGAATTTCAGGCTAGGGCTTCAAGGGAAGTGGTCTATCAGGGTGTGGATTAGATAGTATCGGGCCTAGACCATGTGATGCCGGCACCTTTAAAGTAATCATAAATGATTGGCAGTGCTTTTTGTGCTTTGCGATGGATATCATGAAACAATAAGATGCCTTTTCGCCATAGTAACATCAGTTTTACCTGTCGACGGGCTACCTGTGCTGTACTTAATGCAGAACTCCAATCTCTGGAATCTATATTCCACAAAATGATCTTGGCATTTCTTTCTGCGAAATAATCTACCAATAATTGACTTCTTTGGCCGTAGGGTGGTCTAAAGTACAATAACCTATCGCTGTCCTTTACTGGAAAAATGCGCTGGAGCAGTTGATTGGTATCGTCTATGGAAGCTCTCCAGTAAGCATAGTGCTGATGCGATCTGTGGATCCTGCCATGAGAGAATACCTTGTTTTCTCCGTACAGATTACGGACAGCTTGTGCTGAGGAAGCGTTGAGCCTCTTTTCCAGATTGTCCCCCAGAACAAAAAACATCCCTTTCAGACCATACCTGTCCAATACGCTGATCAGCTCGTCCGTAGGTCCACCGATTGTGGTAGGACCATCATCAAAGGAGAGCAAAAAATGCTTATCGGGAAAATCATGTCCTTGGATTTCATTTGTTGAAAACTGTAAAATTTCACTGGTGACTTTTGGGTATAAGGCCGCTAAGCGTATCTGCTCATTGATATAATCCGCATAAAAAAGGGCAGTCTCATGATACCAGTTCAAGAAGTCCGGGGGCAACGTTTGTCTCAGGCTAATTGAGGACAGTGACTCCCAGGAACTGTTCTTTTTGATAGCAATAACATCGTCTAATGAGGTGTCGGAAAGTTTTCCGAAATTGGCCAGTATCCTTTCTTTTGTTTGCGTTTTCCATTTCTTTACAGATTGCATTTTGATGTCCTTTACTTTGACCTTGGTGGACAGGACCGTTTCTGTATAAGAATCATAACGGTTAAGGACTTCTATAAAGACCAGCATTTCACATTTCGAAGCCACATCGAATCCATCATCGGAAGTTATCGGAAGAGGCCATTCCTTGTCGGCGACAGACATTGTATAGCTCACTGGCCCATCCGCAAAAGAGGAGAAAGACAGTAAAAAAAGCAAACTATATAGCGTTACCGGATAGTTGGCCATATTACCTTAGTTTTTCGGACATTCTTTGTATCCCCTTATCATAGGCATCATGCTGTCTGTTTTCTCTCGCTAACTTAAAGTTGCGCAGTGCATCTGCCCACTGTCCTTTCTTCTCATAGATTCGAGCGATATTGTAGTAGGAACTTGCTCTAATAATGTGTGCACTATTGCCATAGGCCAGGTCTATTGCTTTTCTGTTTGCCCATAAAGCCTCGGCTTCTTTGTTCAATTTTTGAAAAGCCAGCCCCAGGTTACTGTAAGCTTGACCATTTCTATGATTCAGCTCTATGGCATTTTGATATAGGGACACGGCACTTTCCAGATTCCCCGCATGGTATTCTTGCTCCCCTTTTCTATTCACTATGGTTGATTCTGTCTTGTCAGAGTTTGAAACAATGGAGTTGTCACCATTGAATCTATAGTTGCGTAGAATCGTTTTCACGCCTTGCCACGTGGTTGCATTTTTAAAATCACCCACATTGACGATGTTTCCCATCTCATCGACCAAAAAAGGTATCCAGATATTGCCTTTTTTTCCTCTGGGGATGCTATAGGTTTTGATGAGCGTATTGCCGATGTATACAAATACTTTGGCACCACTGGAGTAGGAGAGGTTCGAGTTATTGATCGATGTTCTGTCGGAGTAGTTATGGACTGCATATACATATTTTTTGCCCTGTTCTTTTCGGCTTATGGTGATTGTTTCCGGCCCATAACTATCTGTGTCATCGACATCCAGATCTGCCTGCGAAGCTTCTTTGTTATGATAGCAGACATAGCCGCCCGCATAGGACAAGTGAGAATCGATGTCTCTCGGAGTGCTTCCCCAGTTCAACACGATCCGCATTCCATCTAGGTTTTGTAGCGTAGGACTGATAGCGTAGGTCAGCCCACCACAGGGACACTTCGTGATCAATGGAGAATAGCCGTCTTTTTTTATGATGACGATCATCTCAGGATCATCCCGGTATTTTTGGGGTATGGTGACGATTCCTGAGGCATTGGTATACTCTACCATGGATATCGCTCCGTTTTTCTGAAAAATAACCTCAGCATTTGGTATTACTTTATCTTTTACGGTAGCACTCAATACCAATATTTCTGACGATGTCTGTGCCGCTACTACTGTGTTGAACAGTAGCAATACCGCAATTAAAAAAAAGGTTGTTTTCATAATAATTGGAAGTTTTGCTGCATCTCGGATTTGAGTTCGACCCTCACCAAAATATGCGCTCTGTTGTTTGTTTTTGATGGATTTTACTTGTGTATTGACCTTGGAAAGCCAAATTATGAAAACTATTCTATAAAACTTTTAAAAACATTCTTTTAGTGGTGCAATGGTCTTTTCTTTCTGACAGCTCGTGGATATGTTCTGCCCGAACTATGCCTTGGAGCTCCTTTATGAGGGCTTAAACCCAAATTGATCGATAGAAATCGTGATGAGCGTATAAATTATTGATCATTTTGGGTTTAAAACAGTCTCTTATACAAATTTGGGTTTCAAATGTCGTATAAGATTCCGCGGGTCATTTTGTTTCAATCAAGGCGGTAACCGCAGGGATAGCAGCGCTATCCCGAGGATGGTCAACGCAGAGTGAAGCAAAATGAACAAGAAGATATGCGATAGTTAAAAGCTAAGTTTGTATTAGAAGGAATCAATGAAAATCGTTTCATGAAACACCTATGGAGACAAATGGCAGAGTGGACTGAATGCAGGATTCGGGTTGAACAGACAGTACAGCGCTGCATCAAAAATCGATACCGCTACAAATAACAAATAAGGGCTAGCTTATGCATAAACCTGATGACCTGATAAATAAAGGATGTGATAAGATTTTTTTTTTTTTTTTTTGATAATATTATTATTTTAAATAGTGAAAAATAAATTAATTAAGCCTAATTTATAATTTTTATGCTTTTTTAATTATTCATATGTGCTTTCTGCTGTTTTTTTCTATACTTTGATTCTGTCATTTACTGAGACCAATATCCCTGCCTATCCTAGGGTGGGAATCACAGGATTATGCGAACTTAATCAAACTAAACCTGACTGCATTGAAATTTCCCATGCACTATATGAACCATAATATCCACATTATGCCTCTATTTCAAACTCTTTCAGCGAGGTACATATACTATAGACTGTACCATATCATAAAGATTGGTTGATGGAGATGCCAAAGTTTTATCCAAGGGTCACATTGAACTATTGACTATGCACATTGAGGACGGTCATGCTGTTTTTTTGTTATAAAAAATTGATATTCAATGGTTTGAATGTAGGGGGGATATAGAATCTCGAAATCAGTATTTTCATATAGTTCACTCATCTGGAAATCAGATCTACTCCATTAAGCCTTTGAAAATAAACGAATAGTAGAAGATTCCTTCTATTCCTACACGAGTAAGTTGAACAAAAAAAATAGACAAATGAATGAACCATGGATTGAACCCAAATTGATCGATAGAAATCGTGATGAGCGTATAAATAGTAAAATACCGGCCATTTGGATTCGTTCGGCATAGCACCGCTATGGTGAATGAAGACCGGTGGGCAAAGCTTCCGGTAGGAAGCTATTTATGCGCGGAATAGGTTCTCTATTGATCATTTTGGGTTGAACTAATTGATTGATATGGAGTCATCCATAAGACCCATTGCCGCTTATCGTAATAGTGCAGTCTGTGGATTTTCAACGGAAATTTTACAGTATAGCAAGCACTGTCAAGAAAACAGGAACTTACTATGGATATCGTCCATACAGATTCCATCTGTCCGTTGTATTACTGATGTGAACATAAAATTAAGATACATATCAAAACAGAACCCATGAGATAGTAGTAGAACCTATTACTGTTCGTAGCAGGATAATCTAGAATGTTGGTTAACTCTGGGTAAGGCGTTCAAAGCTTAGTTCAATAAGCCATAGATGTAAAAGACTGTTCTGGCAGCTGTTATTTTAGAATTTGTTACTGCTTAATTTCAGAGAGGTACAATCATAAAAATAATATTCAGAGGATTTAGCCGACGAAAGTGGCCTTTATCCATTTTCATTTCAGTAAAACCCGACGCATGTACCATAAGTCTTGAATGGATGTACTTTTCTTTTTCGGGTAAGTGGATGGAGTCGTATTTGTACTCAAGAAAAAATAGAAGGGAAAACCTTATGGATAATGGCCATGGAGAAAAACCCGGATAGTGTTGAATCGTTACGAATGGACTTGCCAATGGACCTTTGGAAAATAGTGGTGCCTAAGTCAACAAACTATCTTGTCCTAAATCAATTGCGTTTGGCTCTAAAAAGAAAATCCCGAGAAAGAGTAATTTCAAAAGAAAAATACAGCCTTTATAGCGGCTATACTATGATGTAATCAATACACCTGGGATTGTATTGCGTGTACCTGTCTTATCATACCTGAGCCTCACTTTAAAATTACTATGAACAATTGCGGTCCAGGATGAGATGCAATCCCAATCAAAAGTTAAGGATTCCAATTAATTTTTAAATAGGAGTTTTTTTTTAGGACAAAATAGTATTTATTCAAATGCCTCTTAAGTCCTTTATTTATAGATTGAAGTGAATTTTCAACCCTATGGTCTGCTAGCTCAATATGGGAAAAGATATCTTCATTGTATTGAAACGAAAAGAAATATCTTAGGAAATATACTTCGCGTTATTTATATTTAGAGAAATGAACAAAAAAAAACCTTACCAATATGGTATACTGTCCATTACTCTCAACAACCAAAAAAAACCATTCTTATAGTTACAGGTATTAAACCTTATGGAAAATAGAAATAAGTATCAACTTTAGGTTGATTTCATTGACTGACTACGTCAAATGATGAAATACATCTGACAGATTGCCAGCAGGAAATCGGAGTGTCCTGTTGGTAAATCAATAGGTGATATTTATAGACCTCTGATTATTCATATACAGAGAGAGGCTTTTGTTATAATAATAACCTTGTGAAGCATTGCTTTATCGCAATATGCAGGTTGCCGGAGTGCCTTTTGAATTCGTTAAACGAAGAACCAATTTCAAGAAGATAAAGTATGGAATAGTCGTTATGGGACTTAAGTGGCGAAGCTGTGTTCTTGACTGAATTCATGAATTTAGAAAATATAGGTTTATAGATGAAAAGAAAAGTAATAGCGATGACAAATAATTGGTACGCAGGATATACCTATCCTAAGGCAGAGAAAAAAGTAAGTAACAAATTGACAGATTTGGGAATAGAATCTTTTTTGCCATTACACACTGTAGTTAGGCAATGGAGCGACCGAAAAAAAAAACTAGAAGTACCCTTGTTTCCCAACTATGTCTTTGTCAAAGTTTCGATCAACAATATGCACCTTTTAAATCACGTAAAACAGTTAGTGCATATAGTTGAATTTGAGAACAAGCCTATCGTCATCAAAGACAAGGAAATAGATAAGATAAAAATAGCTTTAGCGGAAAAACACGATGTAGAAAGTACTTCTTTTTCCATCGAGTGTGGCAATAAGGTAAGGGTTATTGATGGTGCATTTTCTGGATTGGAAGGGTTACTGATAAGGGTAGACGATAAAAGCAGACTGCTGGTCAGGATAGAGGCTTTAAGACAAGCCTTTACCATAAGTATTTCCGAAGAATATTTGGAACAGCTCGAATGTCCTCTTGTTTCCCATTAGAATCTTCATTTGTTAATTGTAGGTGAATGAAGGCCTATATCGTACAGGACAATTGCTCTTATCTCCGATTTCAGACCATTGATAGGGAGATACATTTAACCCAGAATGTCCATTAGAAAATCTATTCCGGACTTAACTGGCTTCAAATCAGTAAATGAATGCGTTTTTTGAATTAACCGTAGCGGTGCTACGCTGAATCCAAGAAAACGCCCTGATTCATTGCCATTTAAGTCCTCATGACGAAGTTCCAACGAACATTCTGGGTTTAACGATAGATAAAGAGACTGTTTTGAAATTAGATCCAAAATTGGTTATAGCTTGTGTTGATTGTTGAATCATTGGCGAAGACAGCAGCGTTACCTTCGAAAACGATAACGAAGTAATATGTCTAAAAATCAAGTAAGAAATGAATACAATAGAGAAGGTAAAAGCTTGAGGGGTATCTTATTCGTGCGAATCCCATGTATCGGTAAATATACGAGAAAATAAATGACACATTTTAAATCGGTCTCTAGACTTGTCTCTTTTACTTCTTTACAAAACAGCATATAAAGTAAGTTTTATGCAAATTTGGGTTTCAAATGTCGTATAAGATTCCGCTGGTCATTTTGTTTCAATCAAGGCGAGAACCGCAGGGATAGCAGCGCTATCGCGAGGATTGTCAACGCAGAGTGAAGCTAAATGAACAAGAAGATATGCGATATTTAAAAGCTAAGTTTGTATTATTTATGCTTTCATATACTGAATTGATTTAGCCTTTTTATTTGGCACCGAGAATTTTGGCTTTTGTGCCCTTATGAAAGCTTTTTTCTGTTGCATAGCCAAAGCTACGGAACTTAAACAAGACAAAATAAGGGTGCGGAATGTGAAATTTGCAGGTAAAAGAAAAAGTCTAAATCAATTTTATTTCCAGTAGTTGATCATGAAAATATGAAATATGATAATCCGACCCCTTAGATTAAAAGGGCCAGCATAGTGCAGGGATAGCGAACGGACACGTAGCATAACTATTCCGGTTCTCTATAAAATGCGAATGCACCATTAGAGATGAATGATCGAAAGTGCCAAGCTGCTATCGCGGCCTGTACTTTTATCAAAGTACACCCTGGATATCTGTCAATATTGGCTTTATGGCCAGTTCGGACAGCATCATTACACAACAGCTGATACGCGCGCAACAGTTAAGTGTCCTGTTATCAAACCAACAGTATCTAGTATTATAATCTCTTTTCTACCTTAAACCTAACATAATGAAAAGCTCAAATAAGAAAATAGTGTTCATGTTTTCCGGACAGGGTACACAGTATTACCAGATGGGCCAGCAGCTTTATCTGGAAAATACAGTATTTAAGACTGAAATGGATAGGCTGGACAAAATGGCCCAACTATTTACCGGAGGAAGGTCAATTGTCGCGGAAATATATAATCCATCAAGAAAGATTTCGCATCCCTTTACGGAACTTTCCTATTCTCATCCTGCCATTTTCATGACATCATTTGCTATGTTCAAGCTTCTGGAGAGTAAGGGAATAAAGCCGGACTATGTATTGGGAAGTAGCTTAGGTGAAATCGCCGCCGCAGCTGTTTCCGGAGTTATCAATGAGAAAGAAGCACTCAAAATAATCATTACTCAAGCACGGCTTATCGAAAAGCATTGCAGAAATGGTGCTATGCTCGCTGTATTGCATGAAGAAGAACTCTATACAACAAACTCTGATGTTCATGCACATAGTGAGTTGGCAGCCATAAATTCAATAACCAATTTCGTGCTTTCCGGAACAAATGAAGGGATATTCTATATTAAAGGTGTCCTAGACATGAAAGACATCGTCTTTCAGGATATTGCTGTTGATTATGGTTTTCATTCGACACTTATCGATGAGGCCGAGATTCCTTTTAAGGCCACCCTGAATGATTGTGCAATAAATCGGCCCGGCATTCCTGTCGTTTCCTGTAGTACCGCAGCTGTCGAGGAGTCATTGACCAAGTACTTTTTCTGGGATGTCGTCAGGGCACCGATTCGTTTTGAAGACACTGTATCCCTAATGGAAAAAAGAGGCGAGGAACTCGTGTATATCGATTTGGGACCATCGGGTACTTTGGCAAACCTGATCAGGTATATCACCGCTGAAAAATCCTCCTCCAAGGCCTTTGCTATCATGACACCATTCAAGCAAGAGGTCAAAAAAATGGAAGAACTGTCCATGTACCATAAAGAAAAATGTAGCCAAGGGGAAGGTAAGGTCATCTCAAAACCTAATGGGAAGAAATGTTTGGCATTTGTATTTCCGGGCCAAGGTTCTCAGATGAAAGGCATGGGTAAAGACCTCTTTGACGAATTTCCAGAGTATACGGCAAAAGCAAGTACTATTTTGGGGTATTCTATTAAAGACCTGTGCCTCGAGGATGCCGAGAGAAAATTGAACAAAACACAATACACACAACCTGCGCTATACGTGGTAAATGCACTGGCTTATTTGAAGAAACGCAAAGAGAACCGTATTCCTGATTTTGTGGCCGGGCATAGTTTGGGTGAATACAGTGCTTTGTTTGCAGCGGGGGCTTATGATTTTGAAACAGGCCTCCGGCTGGTAAAAAAGCGAGGTGAGCTTATGGGGCAAATGAATGAAGGCGGTATGGCCGCTATCAAGGGATTGACAGGAAGTCAAATTAAGCGCGTACTCAAGGAAAATGGATGGGGAGGCTTGGATATGGCGAATTACAACACTAGAGGGCAGACCGTTATCTCTGGTGACAAAAACCAGATCAATGCTGCTTATGAGGCATTTATGGAGGCAGGTGCTGAACTGTACTTTCCACTTAATGTAAGTGGGGCTTTTCATTCCAGGTATATGGCTCCCGCCAGAGCCGAATTTGAAAAATACCTAGCGCAGTTCAATTATCAACCATTGAAAATACCCGTCGTCTCAAATGTCGAGGCAACATTTTACAAAGACTCACAGGTCGAAACATTACTGGCCCGGCAATTGACATCACCCGTACGGTGGACCGATGGGATCGAATTCTTGCTGGAGCAGGCAGATATAGAGATCCAAGAGGTAGGCCCTGGTGATGTATTGACCAAAATGGTCTGGAAAATACATAAAGAATGGAGTGAGGAAGTTCAACCCAGTTTAATATAGTTAAGACTTGTAAATACGAAGTGATGACTGACGAATACCCAACAACAAAAAGTTCTGATATAGCCGTTGTAGGCATGTCCTGTAAATTTCCGGGAGCTAAAGATTATGAAGAGTTCTGGGAAAACCTGAAGGCGGGAAAATCATCGATACAAGAAGTGCCTGCTAATCGATGGGACTGGAAAGCTTACTGGGGCGACCCTCTGAAAGACGAGAATAAGAGTAATAGTAAATGGATCGGGTTTATTGACGATGTAGATGCGTTTGACCATGAGTTTTTCAATATTTCCCGAACAGAAGCAGAAATAATGGACCCGCAGCAGAGAATGATGCTGGAAATGTCATGGTCATGCTTTGAAGATGCAGGGGTTTGCCCAAGGAACTTAACAGGAAGTAAGGTGGGTGTATTTATGGGTGTATTTAACTTTGATTACAAGGAACTTCAAGAAAGAGGGGATCAAACCAGTATCCAGGCACACCATTCTACAGGCACTGCCACGGCGGTGATTTCCAACCGTATTTCATACTATTTTGATTTCAAAGGACCGAGCCTCTCCATCGATACCGCATGTTCCAGCTCTCTTAACGCCATTCACGCCGCCATGCAATCATTGAATAAAGGCGAATGCGAAATGGCCCTAGCGGGAGGTATCAGCTTATTGCTTACACCTACCCGACACATCTCCTTCTCCAAAACAGGGATGCTGTCGCCGACGGGTTCCTGCAAAACATTTGATGAAAGTGCGGATGGCTATGTACGCAGTGAAGGAGCGGGACTGGTACTGCTGAAACCTCTTGAAAAAGCGATGGAGGCAGGCGATAATATCGTAGGGATACTAAAGGGAAGTGCTGTCTGCCATAGTGGAAAAACCTACACGCTGACCTATCCAAACCCCGATGCTCAAGCAGACGTAATTGTAGAGGCATTAGAGAAAGCGGAGCTGAGTGCTGACGCACTCTCTTATATCGAAATGCACGGAACAGGAACTCCGAAAGGAGACCCTATTGAGTTTGAGGGTATTCTAAATGCCTTTCAGCGCAGTCTTACACCTGCAAAAATGAAGGCGAATAAGCAAAAATACTGTGGGCTAGGCTCTGCTAAGTCCAATATAGGTCATGCAGAATCCGCCGCCGGTGTAGCCGGGTTGATCAAAACACTATTGTCATTGAACAATAAACAGCTCCCCGGTTTGCAGAATTTCAGTAAACTGAACCATAGGATCAAACTGACCGATACCCCCTTTCGTATGGTGTCGGATCTGGAACAGTGGGAACCGCTAAAAAAAGGTGCCAAAATCCAACCCAGAAGAGCCGGTATAAGCTCATTTGGTTTTGGAGGGACCAATGCTCACCTTATTGTAGAAGAAGGCATCGAACCCAAGGTTTTACACGAACAAAAATATTCTTACTATTTGATCGGTATTTCTGCCAAAACAGAGGAAGCACTACTGCAAAAGAAAGATCAATTGTCGACATGGCTTGAGAAAAATGGTACAGAGGAAAATTTGATTTCCATCAGCGCTACACTGTTACTTGCGCGGGAAAGATTTGAGCTGAAAGAGGCATTTGTAGTGAGAAACCTGAAAGAGTTAAAGGCAAAGCTGGTTGACAGCAGTCAGGGACATTACTTTAAAGGTAAGGATGACCCAGAAGAACAACCATTGTTCAAAGAACTTGGCAAGAACATACTAAAAGATATCAAAGCAGGTAAGGGCATAGGTGCAAAGCCACTACTGGATAAGTTATTGGCATTGGCCGAATTGTATGTGAAAGGGTATGTACTGGAGTGGGATATGCTCTTTAAAAATAGGATTCCTTTTGTAAAACTACCGACCTACCCCTTCAAAAAGGACAGGCATTGGATCAGCAGCGATAACCGGACCGGAGGCAGTGACAGGTCGTTGAGGTTAAGCGGCATTCACCCTTTGCTCCATGAAAATAAGTCCAATATTTCACAACTGGGTTTTGAAAGTGTTTTTACGGGAAACGAGTTCTTCTTGTCGGATCATATAGTGAATGGAACTTCGGTTTTGCCGGGAGTATGCTATTTGGAGATGGCCAGAAAGGCTATGGAGGTCGCCTCGGGAATGGATATGAACGAAAGTATCGTTGTACTCAAAAATGTAGTGTGGGCACAACCCATCATCATTGATGCTATCCCCGCAAACATTAGTATAGACCTTGAATTCAAAAATGTCGATGAGGCCGTTTTTGAAATATCCAGTACTACTGATACTGGTCCTATACTTCACAGTCAGGGAATCTCCGAGTTGCAACAAAAAGGAGTACTGCCTGTTCTGGATATCGACGCATTGAAAACGGACTGCGAAAAGCATCACCTGTCCGCTAAGGATTGTTATGATACTTTCGGTGCAATGGGCTTTGGTTATGGTCCCGGTTTTCAAGGGATAAATGAGATATATGTAGGAGAAGCACAAGCACTGGCGCACATCACATTACCTACAGCGGTCATGGATAGTACCCACGACTATGTACTTCATCCCAGTCTCATGGATGCAGCAGTCCAAGCTACGACAAGCTTGTTCATGTATACTGCCGACGGTACCGTACAGCAACCTCGGATGGCCTTACCCTTTGCCATAGACCGTGTGGAGGTGCATGCGACAACAGGTCAGCTGAGATGGGCCTATATCCGTTATGCGGAGGGCAGCTCACCATTGGATAAAGTAATAAAACTGGACTTGGATATCTGTAATGAGGCCGGAGAGGTATGTGTGGGTATCATGGGATTTTCATCACGAACGCTTAGTGGCAAACCCAGGATAGACAACAGCCGGAGCAGCATGCTATTAAAACCAACATGGGTGGCGAGACCTATTGAGGAAAGGACAAAAGAAGATTACGAAACACACTTGGTGCTGTCATTGGGACTGGATAGAGCAAGGAGTGAAAACTTGCCCTTGCACCTGTCAGATATTGCATACCTTGCTTTACATCATGAGGGTGTTGTCGCAGCACATTACCCAACCTACGCTTATCAGGTTTTTGAAGAAATCAAAAAAATACTTCAGAGCAAAATCAGAGGGAATGCACTGGTCCAATTACTGATACCTCAAAACCGGCCATGGCTCAGTGGCTTGTCGGGACTATTGAAAACGGCGCATTTGGAAAATCCGAAGTTCTATGGACAACTGATTGCCATTGATGAACAAGAGGATGCCAAAGATATCGCCGAAAAACTATTGTCCAATAGTAAGGACCCCTCATCTGTGGAAATCCGATATGACAATGGCAAACGAGAAGCGGTTCAATGGGAAGAGGAAACACCTGAAAAAAATGTCCACTATCCGCCATTGCCCTGGAAAGATAAGGGTGTATACCTCATCACCGGTGGTGCGGGCGGTTTGGGCAAGGCCTTCGCAAAAGAGATAATGACGCAATCAAAACAAGCTACTGTAGTGTTAATGGGACGTTCTGCACTGGACAAAAGCCAAGTAGCATCTTTAGAAGCCATGGCGGCAAATGAAGGGCAAGTGGTCTACCGAAAAACGGACCTGACCAATAAGTCATCGGTATCCAAGTCGATCGCTTATATAGTAAAAACCTATGGCCGTATTGATGGTATCCTGCACAGCGCAGGTATCATCCGCGACAATTATATTTTATTGAAAGAGAAGACAGAATTTGAACAGGTACTCGGTCCCAAGGTACAAGGATTGATCAACCTCGATCATGCCAGTAGAGATGTCTCTTTGGATTTTCTCATCTTATTTTCCTCCACTTCGGGAGCACTGGGTAACCCTGGGCAGTCCGATTATGCTGTTGCCAATGCCTTTATGGACGGTTATGCACACTACAGAAACCAACAGGTTACTGCCAAAGAGCGGAAAGGGCAGACCCTGTCCATCAATTGGCCTCTCTGGAAAGAAGGAGGGATGCAGATTGACGAATTGGCAGAAAAGGCAATGTACGATAGTACGGGCATTCTACCGATGGATAGGGATACGGGTATTCGTGCATTCTACGGTTGCCTATCCTCAGGCCTACCCCAGACGATGGTCATCGCGGGTGACCTGGCCCGTGCAAGGACACTTATTATGAAAACGGCAAGCGTGCCGGAGATAACAGCAGCTGGGCCGACAACCCATTCCCGGACTGAGTCCAGAGAGGAAAACAGACGGGACACTGATGAAAGAGGCCTCGAAAAGAAGACCGTAGAGTACCTGAAAAAAATACTCTCAGCTACTCTCAAAACTTCGCCAGAGCGACTGGACGCGACGGCTCCGCTGGAAAAGTATGGGATAGACTCCATTCTGGTGATGGCACTGACCGGCGATTTGGAAAAAGTGTTCGGCTCTCTGTCCAAAACACTGTTTTTCGAATACCAGAATATCAACGAACTCGCGGCCTACTTTCTAGACTCACACCGAGACCGGGTAATCGATCTACTAGAGGTGAAAGGGATGAAAAAGGATACAGAGGTACTCCATAAATCGGCTACCGCTGTCAACTCACCTATACCCTTTCATACGAAAAAAGTAATCGAGCGTGCAGTGCCTGACCGGCAAAAGGAGACCGTTGAGGATGAGGGCATAGCCATCATAGGCTTGGCAGGGCAGTATCCAAAAGCAAAGAACATACAGGAGTATTGGAACAATCTGAAAGAAGGGAGGGATTGTATCACCGAAATCCCAAAAAACAGGTGGGACTATAGGCCCTATTTTGACAAAGACAAAAGCAAACAGGGCAAAACCTATAGCAAATGGGGAGGTTTCCTGGATGAAATCGATAAATTCGACCCTATGCTATTTAATATCTCGCCTAGAGAGGCGATGATGATAGACCCTCAAGAGCGCTTGTTCTTACAGTGTGTGTACGAGGTCATGAATGATGCCGGATATACAAGAGAGGCACTACAAGAATATAAAAGGGCCGGTATAGGAGGTAATGTAGGTGTGTATGCAGGTGTGATGTATGGAGAATACCAGCTCTATGGAATAAAGGAAACAATGCAGGGCAACCCATTGGCATTAGCTAGTTTTCCTTCGTCCATTGCCAATAGAGTGTCTTACTTCTGTAATTTCCATGGTCCCAGTATTGCCGTGGATACAATGTGTTCCTCATCCTTGACGACCGTTCACTTGGCCTGTGAGAGCCTGTACCGCCAAGAATGTTCAGTAGCCATTGCCGGAGGGGTCAACCTGTCCATTCACCCCAACAAATACCTATTACTGGGACAGGGTGGGTTCATTTCCAGTAAGGGCTATTGTGAAAGCTTCGGTCAGGGTGGCGATGGTTATGTGCCAGGTGAGGGAGTAGGAGCAGTGATGCTCAAGCCGCTTTCGAAAGCCATGTCCGATGGAGACCATATCTATGGGGTGATAAAGGGAACGGTCGTAAACCATGGAGGCAAGACCAACGGCTATTCCGTACCCAACCCAAATGCGCAAGCAAGCTTGATAGGGCATGCCTTTGAAAAAGCGGGTATAAACCCCAGAAGTGTGAGCTATATAGAAGCACACGGTACGGGGACATCGCTTGGGGATCCCATAGAAATTGCCGGATTGAGCAAGGCATTCAAACAAAAGACCAAGGACAAACAGTTCTGCGCCATCGGCTCGGCCAAATCCAATATTGGTCATTGTGAGAGTGCCGCCGGTATTTCAGGCTTGACCAAAGTACTGCTACAGCTCAAGCATCAACAAATAGCACCTTCGCTACACTCTACAGAGCTCAATCCCAATATTGATTTTGATAACAGTCCTTTCGTAGTACAGCAAAACTTATCGAACTGGCAAAAGCCTACACTCATGGTGGATGGCCAGCAAAAAGAATTTCCAAGAATAGCAGGGGTTTCTTCCTTTGGCGCGGGCGGGGCCAATGCCCATGTTATTCTTGAAGAATATGTTCCGGTAGCGGAAAAGAAAGGTATCCATGTGGTTTCAACCAAACCGTGGGCTATAGTATTGTCCGCCAAAACAGAAATGCAGGTAAAAACGCTGGCCGCTCGTTTACTACAGTTCATAACAGTAGAGAAGTATACTTCGGATGATCTTCCTGCCATGGCCTATACACTTCTGGTCGGTCGCGAAGAGATGGAACATCGTTTTGCCCTGACCGTAACGACTATAGATGAACTGAAAGATTCGCTACATTCTTTCATAAAGGATGAAAGGCATAGCGGAGCCACTGCTCATGTCAAGTACGGTGACATCGAGGCAAGAGCATTTGCGGAAGATGAGACAACCCTGGAAACCACGGCCAGGTATTTAGAAAAGGGTAATACCGAAGGGCTCATCGACCTATGGCTAAAGGGCGCAGAGATAGACTGGAATAGGCTGTATACCTCCAATAAACCCGGCCGTATTCGTCTACCTGCTTATCCTTTTGCCAAAAAACGCTGCTGGATAACGGGAAAGGATAATCCTGATGAGCCGCTGTATCAAGTAAAGGCATCAAAAACCGATACCTCAAAACCACCGCTCGGCCAAGTAGAAGTGCCATTGGGTAATGGCAGTAAAAAAGCAGAAGACATTAGTAAACCCCTGAGCATTTCTTTGAGTGACCTGTCAACGGTAACATCGGGAAAAAAAGTAGCGCGAACTACTTCGGAAATTGTGCCCGGCACCGCGCCTAAATTACAGCTGAACCTTGAGAGAGAAATGGAAACTGCTCCGAGGGCACCATTGCCGAATACCACAACGGTTTCCGGGCCTACGGACAGTATTGTTGAGGCACTGAGCCATAGTTTGGCAAAAGCGTTGTACATGGACATTGTAGATATCGATATCCACAAATCATTTATCGATATGGGGCTGGACTCCATCATAGGTGTAGAATGGATAAGTCATATCAACAAACAATACGGCCTGTCCATATCGGCAACTGTAGTCTATGACCATACCACTATCCATGCCTTTGCCCACTATCTGGAGAAAGTTTTGGCCAAAGCAGCGGATGTATCGGAAATCAACAACGATGCCTCGCAAGAGGTACTGAGCAATACAACTGATACAGAGCATAGAAGCAGGCCAAGCGCCAACAATCCTGAAAACCATGCGACGCTCGAAAAGTGGCTAGCGCAAAGTCTGGCAGAAGCGTTGTACATGGATATGGCGGATGTTGATATCCATACATCATTCGTTGATATGGGATTGGATTCTATCATAGGTGTCGAATGGATAAGTACCATCAACAAGCAGTATGGCTTGTCGATATCGGCAACAAAAGTATACGATTATACCACTATCAAAGCATTAGCGGGCTTTCTGGTAGGACAAATGGATAATCTCCCCGCCACAGCCACGGATACCCCAGTACTGTCGGAGACCATATCGCAAGAAAAACGACCATCGGCTCCGTTAAATCCAGTAATGGATTTAACGGATGTGACCACTAACAATGACAGAACGATATCCACTAAAGCTATTGCAAAAGCGGATACGGTACCCGATACTGAGCTGGAAACATGGTTGACCCAAAGCCTGGCGGATGCCTTGTACATGGATTTGGAAGATGTGCATATCGATAAGTCTTTTGTGGATATGGGGCTGGACTCCATCATAGGCGTAGAATGGGTACAATCCATCAACAAGAGACAAGGTATGTCCATACCGGCGGTCAAGCTATACGATCATACTACCATAAGGACATTGGCTACTTATATCAGAGAAGCCGGCCGCATAGGAGAGAGCGATATATCAGAATCCAACAGAAAGGAGATGGCAGAAGTAGAAAGTGTCAGTAATGGCTATCCGGAAAAACAAGCAGTGCAACTGACCATGCCTAGCGTGGACATCGTATCTCAGGCTAGCAGGGGTATGGAGTCATTGGACCAAATGATTGCCTCTGTTCAGAATGGAAGTTTGGATTTTAATGAAGCCGCGGACCTGTTTGTCTCTACTCACAACAGTGGGGTAGAAACGGAAGTCAAGTTCCCTACAGAAAAGGAGACGGCCTATGCACCTGAGGTATCAAAGGTAGCCGGTATCATCATCGAGCACCTTAGGGAAGTCGTTCCTGAGTTGGCCCATCAACCAATAGGACCGGAAGATAGCCTGAAGGACTTAGGTGCCAACTCTGTGGACCGTGCCGAGATAATCATGAAATCGATGGCTACACTCGCCGTACAAGTACCGTTAACGGCCCTGGTCGGTGCTCGGAACATCGGAGAACTGGCTGAGATGTTTCTGAGTCAATCCTGATCGAGATATAACAACCCCCGAAATAGCTGGACTGGAACATACGCATGAGAACAAAAGACACCCTTCAAAACAGTCTTTTACAATAGGATAGAAAATTATAGAATACAAGCTAAAATCTAAAATACCATGAAATCAGTAGGAGTTGAATCAATGAATTTTTCCGGAGGCTCGGCATACTTGGATGTATCGGAACTGGCCGAATATCGCCAACTGGACACCACAAGGTTCAAGAACCTTTTAATGAATGAAAAGACAGTGGCCCTGCCCCATGAAGACCCGGTCACCTTTGGCGTAAATGCTGCCAAACCACTATTGGACGCCATGACCCCCGATGAGAAAGGTCGAATCGAGTTATTGATTACTTGTTCGGAATCAGGTATCGACTTTGGGAAATCCATGAGTACCTACATGCATCATTATTTGGGTCTGAATAGAAACTGTAGGCTGTTTGAGCTAAAGCAAGCCTGTTATTCGGGTACTGCGGGCCTACAGATGGCAGCTAGTTTTGTCCTGTCGCAGGTTTCGCCGGGAGCCAAAGTCTTGGTAGTGGCTACGGACATATCCAGGTTTATCACACAAGAAGTAAAAGCAGAAGTTCCCAAGGAGGATTGGGCATTTGCAGAACCCAGCGGTGGTGCCGGTGCAGTAGCCATGATCGTCAGCGATAATCCAAAAATATTTCAATTGGATGCCGGTGCTAATGGCTACTACGGTTATGAAGTAATGGATACCTGTCGGCCTGTACCCGACAGCGAAGCAGGAGATGCCGACCTATCCCTCATGTCATACCTGGATTGTTGTGAAAATGCGTTTTTGGAATATAAAAAACGGGTGACGGGTGCTGACTACCGTGATACCTTTCAGTACTTGGCCTTCCACACCCCCTTTGGAGGGATGGTAAAAGGCGCTCATCGTACTATGATGAGGAAGATGGCCAAAGCGGCACCTCAAGAAATAGAGGAAGACTTCCAGAGACGGGTAATGCCGGGCATCTCTCATTGCCAGCGTGTCGGTAATATTATGGGGGCTACCTCACTATTGTCATTGATCAGTACGATCGATCAAGGTGATTTCCAAAATGCAAAGAGAATCGGTTGCTTTTCTTATGGTTCAGGTTGTTGTTCTGAATTTTACAGTGGTATTGTCACTCCTGAGGGCCAAGCATTACTACAGGACCAGAACCTTACAGGACATCTCAATAAGCGTTACAAACTGAGCATGCCCGAATACGAAGCCCTATTGGAGGGAAGTGGCGCCGTACGCTTTGGTACCCGTAATGTCCAACTCGATCATGCCCTCATACCACAGGCCATGGCGGTCTCGCAACATCAAGGTAGCTTGGTTTTGCATGAAATAAGTGATTTTCATCGCAAATATAAGTGGGCATCATGAGCTATCAGTCCATAAAGGTCCGGTTCGAAGAGCAAGTATGTTTTATACAATTGTACCGACCGGAAGCGAACAATACCATTAACGACAGCTTATTGATGGAATGTACCGAGGTACTGAACCGTTGTGAAAAAGAAGCATCGGTGGTAGTGCTGGAAGGTTTGCCCGAAGTATTTTGTTTCGGGGCAGACTTCAAGGGTATGAGCGATAATCTGAACGATGATAACTATCAGGGGAGTAGTCCAGAGCCATTGTATGACCTCTGGATGAAATTTGCTACCGGTCCTTATGTGACGGTAGCTCATGTAAGGGGTAAGGCAAATGCCGGAGGAATGGGTTTCGTGGCGGCTTGTGATATCGTGTTGGCCGATCACACGGCCACCTTCAGTCTTTCGGAACTGCTTTTCGGGCTTTTGCCCGCTTGTGTCATGCCATTTCTCATCCGTAAGATAGGTTTTCAAAAAGCGCAATACCTAACCTTGATGACCAGCCCCATAAAAGTGCAACAGGCACTGGAATACGGATTGGTCGATGCAGTGGGCGAAAAAAGTAGTGACTTATTGAGAAGGTATCTATTACGTCTTAAAAAATTACCCAAAGCAGGTATAGAACACCATAAGCGGTACATGCTGCAATTGGATGACTGCCTGGTAAAAGCCAAACCATTCGCCCTACGGGCCAATGAGGAAGTGTTTTCGAACACACACAACCTAGAATCCATAAGACTGTTTGTCGAAGAAGGCAAATTTCCTTGGGAAGCCAGATAAGCTAAAATGTTAAGATAATGAAAAATGATGTTGTCCTTTTAGAAGAGGTCGGTGATGGTATAGTGCAGATTACCATGCAGGACAAAGTACATAGAAACACTTTTTCCGATGACCTGAACGCGGGTTTGATCAATGCTTTTGAGAATATAAAAGCCAATGAAACCGCTAAAGCCGTAATTCTTACGGGATATAGTAATTTCTTTTGCTCCGGCGGTACACAAGAAACACTACTGTCCATCTTTGAAGGAAAACAGAGGTTTACAGATGAGAACCTGTACAGCCTAGCTTTGGACTGTAAGGTTCCGGTAATATCGGCGATGCAAGGACATGGTATCGGCGGAGGTTTTGTAATGGGACTCTTTGCTGACTTCGTAATACTGAGTAGGGAAAGTGTGTATACGACAAATTTCATGAAGTATGGGTTTACCCCAGGCATGGGGGCCACTTACATACTGCCCAAGAAACTGGGCTTGAGTTTATCAGAAGAGATGATGTTATCCGCTCGTAATTACCGTGGAGGTGAGTTGAAGTCCAGAGGCATTCCTTTTCCCGTATTGAACCGAAACGAAGTACTGCCCTATGCCCATGATTTAGCGAAAGATTTAGCGGAAAAGCCCAGAAATGCCCTCATTACCCTGAAAGCCCATTTGGTAAGTGACCTGCGGGCCGAACTACAGAGCTGTATCGATAAAGAACTGCTCATGCATGAGGAAACATTCCACGAACCGGAAGTGAAAGGACGAATTGAGAAATTATTTGGAAAAAACAAAATATAACTGAAAATGAACCCACAGGAAATCTTCCGTTTGCTGAAGGCAGGAAACATTGGCCCGGACGTTGCCAAAAAGCAGTTGTTGTCCTTTGCCGAAAAAAAGGAGCAATCAACTGAAGGTAATCACCCTTCAGAAAAGCGACCAAATAATGTAGACATTGAGCAAAGGCACAAAGTAGATACTGTTCGGCCAAAGCCTGAAAAAGACTTGGATAACCGCATTGCCATCATCGGAATGTCAGGACGCTACCCCGATGCCGGTCAGCTCGATCAGTATTGGAGTAATCTGGAACAAGGGCTAAACTCGATACGGGAAATTCCTCAATCGCGATGGGATATAAATGCCTACTATGATCCTGAACCCGGCAAAAAAGACAAAACCTACTGCAAGTCGCTGGGCGCTTTGGATAATATAGAAAGTTTTGATTCTCTGTTCTTTTCGATATCTCCCGCAGAAGCCGAACTCATGGACCCACAGCATCGCATATTTATAGAGGAGAGCTATAAAGCGTTCGAAGATGCAGGGTACACAAAGAAAACACTGGACAATGCCAACTGTGGGGTATATTTCGGTATTATGAGCGGCGAGTATGGTAAGGCATTGCATAAAAGTGGTTTTGGAGGAGAAGATGTAACGGGCGATAGCTATGCCATAGGTTCAGCACGCATCCCGTACTATCTCAACTTGAAAGGTCCTGCGATACCACTCGACACCGCATGCTCTTCTTCACTGGTCGGAACACATCTTGCCTGCCAGGCACTGAAAAATGAGGAAATCGATATGGCACTAGTGGGTGGTGTCACGTTATACCTCACGCCAGAAATATACATAGGCATGTGTGGTGCCCGTATGCTCTCCCCAGAGGGACAGTGCAAGGCATTTGATAATAAAGCGAACGGTTTTGTGCCGGGAGAAGGTGCAGGTAGTATTGTATTGAAAAGGCTGGCAGATGCCGAAAGAGATGGCGATCATATCTATGGCCTCATCATAGGGTCCGGAATCAACCAAGACGGCAAGAGCAATGGCATCACGGCCCCCAACTTAGGTAGCCAGATAGCCTTGGAAAGAGAAGTGTACGAAAAGAACAATATAGATCCGGGGAGTATTTCCTACGTGGAGATGCACGGTACGGGCACAAAACTGGGAGACCCCATAGAACTGGAAGCTCTCTCGACTGTTTTTAAAGAAAAAACCACTAAAAAGAGGTATTGCGCAATAGGCTCCGTTAAAAGTAACATCGGCCATATTTCTGCTGCGGCCGGTGTTGCCGGTATACACAAAGTGATGAAGGCAATGCAACATCAAAAGCTTGTACCTTCCCTCAACTTCGAAGAACCCAATGAACATTTTGATTTTGCCGATTCGCCTTTTTATGTCAATACCGAACTAAAGGACTGGAATCACACATCAAAGCAGCCCAGACGGGCAGCCGTAAGCTCTTTTGGCTATAGCGGTACTAATGCCCACTTGGTATTAGAAGAATACCTGCCCAAGGAGAAAGCCATCGCTCCACCTCATAAAATAGAAAAACCCTTGTTATTTGTCCTGTCGGCACAAACAGATGAGCAGCTTCTTGAATACGCAGAGAAAATGGTAGGTCACTTGTCATCGACTACCGAGATGGACCTCATGGATTTGACCTACACGTCACAACTGGGCCGTGATGCCATGACATCACGATTGGCCATCGTAGCAAGCTCGAAAGAAGATATCATTAAAAAACTTTCCGCCTTTATTCATGGAAAACCGATGGAAGGCAGCTACAAAGGCAATCGAAAGAAGGATAAGAAAAAAGTAGCAGATTTTAAAGAGAACGGAGAGACGGATCGTCTGCTGGAAGGATGGCTGAAAACAAGAGATTATAATCCCTTAGGGGAGCTTTGGGCCTATGGTTTAGAGGTAGACTGGGAGTTGGGTTATACCGATACGGTCAGGCCCAAACGCATGAGCCTACCCACATATCCTTTTTCAAAAGAGAAGCATTGGAAAAGCATCAATACAAAGCTCTTCGGTTCAGATCCTTCTGCTTTCCATAATGTGTCATCATCGCAGCATCCGTTATTACATAAAAATGTATCCGGTATCGGAGGCATCTGCTTTGATTCGACTTTCTCTGCGCAGCATCCCCTTGTACAAGAAAATACCCAAGGTCCGGCCAGTATGGACCAGAGCGTACTTTATCCCGAGATGGCCATATCAGCCCTGTATGAAGCCTCGAATCAAAATCGCCACTTCTATTTCAAAGATCTCCTGTGGGGAAAACCCACTCCAACCAATGGAGAGGAAGTAAAGCTCAAAACCAAGATATTCCTAGAGGAAAACCATAATGTCGCCTGTGAGGTAACCAAAGTCAGTGATGAGAAAGAGGTCGTTTGCTACCAGAACCGGGCAGTAGAGACTGAAAAAACCGTTCCCGAAAAAGTCGATCTAAAAGTATTGCGCAAAGGCTTTAGCGAAAAAACAATTACCAAAGAAGCGCTCAACGGTACCGGAACCCTCCCGCCCCACACCGAAAAAATATATTGGGACCAAGACAAGGTATTGGTAGATGTTATGTTACCACCTACTTCGCAAGAAGAGGGCAGGCATAAGTTTTACCTTCATCCAATCGCACTTAGGGCCGCTATACATTCGCTGAAGTGGATAGCACAGATAGAAGAAGATGCCTGTCCCATACCCGTATCGGCAGAACGTGTAGAGGTATTTGCTGCCTGTACATCAAGTGTCTGCTTGTTACTGCACTATGATGTGCAAGACGGGACATCGGGAAACAATGGTCATAAAATCGATATTGATATTTACAATGATCAAGGCGATAAAACCCTACAGATAAAAGGACTCAAACTGATCATCCCGGACAGTACATCGCAAGCGGACGAGGCTACGATGGACGTGTACCACTGGAAACCTATATGGAAGGAATCTATCTCAGCTGAGCCAACAGGGGTAATGGATACAACCAGAAGAGAAGTACTGCTGCTGGGACAGGAAGAAGGACTGCTTCACACATTCAGAGAAACTATATTGGCATCAAATATAGCCCATGTCCATATCATTTGTACAGCACGGATTGCCATAGAGCAGATGTTCACCGAAGTGTATGGGTACATTCGCAGATCATTGAAAGAACTATCAGGTAGCTCTGTGCTATTGCAAGTGGGTATGCCCATCCAGCACGACAGCGATACAATGTATACTGCTTTGGCCGGCATGCTACGGACGGCACACCTGGAAAATCCGAGGTTTATGTTTCAGCTGATAGAAATGGACCTGAAAGATAACAAACCTGAGGAAGTTGCAAAAATACTGAATAAAAGCAGTACAC
Organism: uncultured Cyclobacteriaceae bacterium; assembly: GCA_947492745.1. Taxonomy (GTDB): domain Bacteria; phylum Bacteroidota; class Bacteroidia; order Cytophagales; family Cyclobacteriaceae; genus Aurantiphycus; species Aurantiphycus algarum. The sequence goes on from CANLOE010000003.1 coordinate 99,538, forward strand.
AGCTCTTCAACAATCACATACGCTATGAGAATGCTACGGGCTATGAGAAGCAGTGGGAGAAACTAAGTAATAAAAGGGAGCCGTTTCCGGTAGCAAAGGCAACGTTACCATGGAAAGATGGAGGTGTATACCTGATAACGGGCGGCTTGGGTGGCCTAGGAGTTACTTTTACCAGCGAAATAGTCCGACATACCCAAAAAGCAACCATTATACTGACAGGTCGTTCGCCCTTGACCAGTTCGAAACAGTATCTACTGGATACAATAACTATCAAAAACGCCCATGTGGAATACTATCAAGTAGATGTAAACAATGAGGGCGAAGTACGTACATTGTTTACTACGATTACAGAAAAGTATGGCAGTCTGAGCGGTATTGTGCATGGCGCAGGAGTAAAAAAAGACAATTATATACTCCATAAAGAGCAAGAGGAGTTCGTGGAAGTACTATCCCCCAAAATAGTTGGCACCTTGAATGTAGACAAATGCAGTCAGCATATGGCATTGGATTTTTTCTTGATGTTTTCCTCGATTGCAGGTGCTATTGGCAACCTCGGACAAGCAGATTACGCTACCGGAAATGCCTTTATGGACAGTTTTGCCCCATACCGCAATCGATTGGTCGATCAAGGTCAGCGTCAGGGACATACCTTATCTATCAACTGGCCATTATGGGCCGAAGGTGGAGGCATGCTAATCGATGAAGCTACGGCGGAAATATTACTGGAGGACGGGATTGTGGCATTGACACTACCCGAAGGACTTGATGCTTTTTATAGGGCCTATGCTTCCGGAGAAAGTCAGGTATTGGTGTTGAAAGGCAGACTCGACAAATTGAGTCAATTCATGGCCAGTAAAAATAATGGTAGTGTAAAACAAGTATCGACACACCCCGAACCAACTCAAAACAATGACGAAGAACTTAGAGAGAAGACATTACAACAGCTCAAAGAGCTGTTTGGTAGTGTCGTGAAAATGCCGGCCTCGGCATTTGATGCAGAAGAACACTTTGAGCATTATGGAATAGACTCCATCATGGTTACCAAGTTGAACCATCGCTTGTCCACTATTTTCAGGGAGCTTTCCAAAACGGTGTTTTATGAATGCCTTAGTTTTCAATCACTGGCCGATTATTTGATCAAGGCCCATTATGATGAATGCATACAATGGGTAGGGCTGGAGATGGAGCAAGGTAATGCGTCGAAAAACGTTACTGTACAGCAAGAAGGTGAACGGACACATTTCCCTGAATTGCCTTCATTTAAGTCACAAAAAGGAGGGGTACACTTCGCTAATAGCCTACATCGCCACCCTGAGACAGGCAGTAGAGAACCGATGGCTATCATAGGCATGTCGGGGCGGTATCCCCAAGCTCGAAATCTCAATGACTATTGGGAAAACCTGAAATCAGGTAAAGATTGTATCATAGAAATACCTGAAGACCGATGGGATATAGCAGGCTTTTTCGAACCGGACCGGCAGCGTGCCGGAGACCAGGGCAAAAGCTATAGTAAATGGGGTGGCTTTATAGAAGGACATACTGAATTCGACCCATTGTTTTTTAATATCTCACCGGGAGATACCATGAATATTGACCCCCAAGAGCGCTTGTTCATGATGGCCTGCTGGGAGGCTATGGAAGATGCCGGTTATACAAAAGAACGGCTACGAACAGCCCATAGTGGCCGCGTAGGTGTATTTGCGGGTATTACCAAAACAGGTTTTGAACTCTATGGAGCGGACGGTACCATCGATGATAATGACTTTCGGCCCAGAACCTCCTTTGGCTCACTGGTCAATCGAGTTTCCTATTTTCTGAACTTAAATGGTCCAAGTATACCTGTGGATACCATGTGCTCCTCATCACTTACGGCCATCCATTTGGCCTGTGAGAGCCTCTACCGTGGCGAATGCGAAATGGTCATCGCCGGAGGGGTCAACTTATACCTTCATGAGTCATCCTATACCGGTTTGAGTGGCCTTCAGATGCTTTCCCCTAAGGGGCGTTGCAGTAGTTTTGGGGAGGGAGGCGATGGTTTCGTGCCCGGTGAAGGTGTCGGCACTGTAATTCTAAAACCTTTGTCCAAAGCTTTGGAGGATAATGATAATATTCAAGCACTGATACGAGGAACAAATACGAACCATGGAGGCAAAACCAACGGGTATACCGTTCCTAACCCAAATGCACAAGCCGAATTGATTCGAGATACCTTGGACAGGGCAGGCGTGGACGCGCGCACGGTCAGCTATGTGGAAGCACACGGTACAGGTACATCACTGGGCGACCCTATAGAGATTACAGGGCTCAAGTTAGCCTATGAGAAAGATACCGAAGAGAAACAATACTGCGCCATTGGTTCGGTAAAGTCAAATATCGGACATCTGGAGGCTGCTGCCGGTATTGCAGGTCTGACTAAAATCGTATTGCAAATGAAGCACGGACAACTGGTGCCCAGTTTGCACGCACAATCGCTGAACGCCAATATCAATTTTGAGAAAACACCATTTAAACTACAACAGGGCATTTCTTCATGGGAAAAGCCGACCATAATTAAAGAAGGCAAAGAATGGGAGTGCCCAAGAATAGCCAGCCTTTCTTCCTTCGGAGCCGGTGGTGCCAATGCACATATCATCGTGGAAGAATACGAAAATAAGATAGCTCCGCAGCTCTCCGTGTCAAAAGACAACCCTGCGATAATTGTTCTATCGGCTCTGGATTACTCAGCCCTCATTCGAAAAGCAGACCAGTTAATGGATTGGATAGCTAATGAGACATTTTCCGAAACGGATCTTATGCGCATGGCCTATACACTACAGGTAGGCAGGGAAGCTATGGAGGACCGTTTGGCCATGATCGTATCCAGTAGAAATGATCTCGAACAGAAACTGCACGCCTTTATTACAGGGAAAAAGGGCGAAGAGGGGGTTTTCATAGGTAACCGTCAGAAAAGCAAGGAATTTCAGTCCTTGTTCAATACGGACACTGAGCTTATGGAGGCTTTCGACAAATGGATCCTGAAAAAGAAATACGATAAGTTATTACCACTATGGGTAAGCGGCATTTCTTTTGATTGGAAAAAGCTCTATCCGGAAACACCGCGCATGATTAGTCTACCGGCGTATCCATTTGCGAAGGAAAAGTACTGGCCGAAAGTATCGGACAGGCCGAAAAAAAATCGTAATACAGGGATACACCCACTCCTTCATAGCAATACTTCGGATTTCTTTTCTCAAAGATTTACTTCCGAGTTTTCCGGAGATGAATTTTTTCTGGCCGGTCATGTGGTGAATGGTAAAAAGGTGCTGCCCGGGGTAGCCTACATCGAGATGGCAATTACTGCTGCAAAGCTGGCCATGGGAGAGAATGTGGATAACCCGAACCTGTCACTGAGCAATGTCGCATGGGCACAGCCGATTGTCATGGACGATGGCAAAAAGCAGGTGAATATCGAGTTACTTCCCGATGAGGCAGGTTTGATACACTATGAAATCTATACGGAAGATGAGGAAGGGATAAAACTAACGCATAGTAGTGGGGACCTGTTAAATGGTGATGCCCCAGATAAAGCAGTACTGGACATCGAAGCCATCAAGAAGAGGTGTGATCACAGAATCATCGGCAAGGCGGATTGTTATCGGTTGTTCACAGCGCTGGGTATGGAGTATGGAGAAGGGCATCAAGCAGTAGAGGCCATTTATGTAGGAGATGGAGAGGCTGTTTCGAAGCTCAGATTACCGGCTTCCTTAGGTAGGTCATTTTCGGATTTCACACTTCACCCTAGTCTGATGGATGCTGCTTTCCAGTCCTTGTTGGGGCTAGTGGCCGAAGGACAGGCCGAGCTTTTACTGCCTTTTGCAATAGATAGCCTCAAGATATATGGAAAATGCACGCAGGATATGTGGGCCTACATTCGCAATTGCTCGGATAGCATCGAAAAAAACGATACCCGAAAGGTCGATATCGATCTATGCGATGCACAGGGAAGCGTATGTGTGAAAATTCAGGGCCTAACTTCCCGAGTACTCCAAACGCCTATGATGGAGGAGAATGAAGAAGGACAGGTATTACTTTATCCTGTATGGCAGGAAAAACCCCATAATAGTACATTACAATCACAAGCTTATGCTTTCCATAAAGTCATTTTGTGCGGACTTTCACCTAGTACCGGTGAGGAACTGGTGGCCCTAATGGAGGGGACTGATATTGTCAACTTGGCGATAAATGACACAGATAAGGATATTGAATATCAGTATTTTGCCGAAAACGTGTTTACAGAAGTGAAAAAACTTATGGCGCGCAGATTCAATGGCAACAGCATGGTCCAAATAGTGGTGCCTGCGGATAGACCGTGGCTGAAAGGACTGTCCGGATTGATCAAAGTAGCTCATCAAGAAAACCCCGGTTTTTATAGTCAATTGATCATCGTACCCAAAGTGGAAGCGCCCATACCATTATCGGTAAAGCTGTACGATAACTGTAGTTATTTGGATAACATCCAAGTGAGCTATCAGAATACAAAGCGAGAGGTGCTATGCTGGCAAGAACTGAGTAATGATACCGAAGAGCTGGCTCCTTCGCTTTGGAAAGAAGGTCATGTCTATCTGATCACAGGAGGAGCAGGCGGCATTGGAAGACTGATCGCGAACGATATCATATCCAACTCTTCCGGGATAACCGTGGTACTGACCGGGCGTTCGGTACTCTCGGAAACAGCAACAGAGCAACTGGAAAAACAGTTGCCCAATGGGTCCGGAATCGTATACTATCAGGCTGATGTTTCGGATAAGGGAATGGTACAGGGACTACTAAAGTATATAGAAGCAGAACATGGCCATCTGAAAGGGATAATACATGGTGCCGGAGTCATCCGCGATAATTTTATCCTGAAGAAAAATATAAGGGAATTGAATGCCGTAATGAAACCCAAGGTACGCGGTCTACATGTGCTGGACCAAGAATCCAAGCACTTGGGACTTGACTTCTTCGTGATGTTTTCCGCTGGTGCTGCCGTACTGGGAAATATAGGGCAAGCTGACTACGCTATGGGCAATGCCTTTATGGATAGCTACGCCCAATATAGAAACGAACTGGTCGAGAAGAATCAGCGCAATGGCTACACGCTTTCGATCAACTGGCCCTTATGGAAAGAAGGCGGTATGAAAATAGATACTTCTTTTGAGAAAGCAATAGAGCAAAATACAGGAATGAAAGCCATAAAGACGGACAAAGGCATCAATGCTTTTTACAAAAGCCTATCCACCGGAAAGACGCAGATTATCGTGTTGGAAGGTAATCTGACAAGAATAAGGAAACTGTTGCTCTATAAACAGGAGCTTGAAACACAGCGCAAAAATAGAATAGAACAGGGTGAAACAAAGCCCGCGGCTACGCATCATCGGATGGCGGAGGACATAGAAGAGAAAACCATCGACTATATGAAAAGATTGTTCTCAAAACCGCTGAAACTCGCCGAAAACCGCATCCAGCCCGACACCGAATTTGAAAGGTATGGCATCGATTCCATCAAAATCATTAAGATGACGGGCCTCTTGGAAGAGAAGTTCGGTTCATTGCCCAAGACACTCTTCTTTGAGTACCAAAGTCTGCGAGAGCTTTCCCGTTACTTTATAGATAGGTATCACGATAAGTTAAATAGTTTGATGGACCTGAACGGTGATGCGGACCTACCTGAGGGAAGGGTGACGGACAATGGTACCACTAGGAGTGAAACGGAGAGGCATAGAACAAATGGCGAATTTACAAACCGCTTTATGCCCACACCCAAAGTAAAAACAGCTATAAGTGAAAAACAGCGTACGGAAAAGGAAGATATCGCTATTATAGGGCTTTCAGGTCAATACCCGCAATCAGAGGATATCCATGAGTTTTGGAAGAACTTGGAGCAGGGCAAAGATTGTATCACGGAAATACCATCGGATAGGTGGGACCATGATGATTACTATGCCCCCGATAAGGATGCCAAAGGGAAGATATATACCAAATGGGGCGGTTTCCTCAAAGACATCAAAGCATTTGACCCCTTGTTTTTCAATATATCCCCAAGGGATGCCAAAACGATGGATCCGCAAGAGCGTCTGTTCATGCAGTCGGCCTACGAGACCATGGAAGATGCCGGTTACACACGGACTACGCTTAGTAAAAGCGGAAACGTGGGAGTATATGTAGGGGTGATGTATGGCGACTACCAGTTGTACGGTGTGGAAGAAACGATGCGCGGCAATGCCCTGGCCATCTCCAGTAATCCAGCATCCATCGCTAATCGTGTATCTTATTTCTGCAACTTTCATGGACCGAGTATTGCATTGGATACGATGTGCTCTTCTTCATTGACGACACTGCACCTGGCCTGTCAAAGTCTACAACTGGGAGAATGTGAAGTAGCACTGGCCGGCGGTGTCAATGCCTCCGTACACCCCAATAAATATTTACTACTGAGCCAAGGCAAATTTGCCTCCAGCAAAGGGCGTTGTGAAAGCTTTGGTGAGGGCGGTGATGGCTATGTTCCCGGAGAGGGTGTCGGTGCGGTATTGCTCAAACCATTATCAAGGGCAATCGCTGACGGGGACCATATTTACGGTGTGGTAAAAGGTTCTGCTATCAATCATGGAGGAAAAACGAATGGGTATACCATGCCAAACCCCAAAGCGCAAGCAGCAGTCATCGAACGTGCTTTCGAAAACTCAAATGTCGATCCGCGTACCATTAGTTATATAGAAGCACATGGTACAGGGACTTCTTTGGGTGACCCTATAGAAATCGCTGGCCTACAGAAAGCCTTTGAGAAATATACGAAAGATAAGCAGTTCTGCGTCATCGGTTCATCAAAATCGAATATAGGCCATTGTGAGAGTGCAGCGGGCATAGGTGGTATCACGAAAGTGTTATTGCAGATGCAGTATAGAAAGCTTGTTCCCTCCTTGCACTCGGACATTTTGAATCCGAACATCAACTTCGAAGAAAGCCCATTTGTAGTACAACAAAACTTATCCGAATGGAAACGCCCGAAGTTGAATATAAAGGGGCAGGAAAAAGAATATCCTCGAATAGCCGGTATATCCTCATTTGGAGCCGGTGGGGCCAACGCTCATGTTATCATCGAAGAGTATGTGCCACCAGTGGAACAACCCACGGCTACCCCGCCCGTTACGCAAGAGCATGCCATACTATTGTCCGCAAAGAACAAAGTGAGGCTGGGAGAAAAAGTGGCTCAACTTGAAAAAGCCCTGAACAGGGACGTTTACACCACCGAAAGCCTCTCAGCGGTGGCCTATACATTACAGATAGGTAGGGAAAGCATGGCAGAGCGATTGGGTTTTGTGGTCAGGTCAAAAGAAGAACTATTAGCTCAATTGAAACGCTACCTCCAAGGAGGAGATAGCGAAAACCTATGGAGAGGGAGCTTTGATGAAGGTGCCGGGCATGATTTGCCCTTGGACAACGGAGCAGCACTGACTACAGCGCAGTATATTGCCGATAAAGACCTAAAAAGCCTCATAAAGTATTGGGTAGGAGGACAGGATATCGATTGGGCAAAACTGTATAAAGGAACAGAACCAAAAAGGATCAGTCTACCGACTTATCCTTTTGCCAAGGACCATTACTGGATACCTGCTAAAGAAAGACCGACAAGTACTCCTGCCATAGAGTCCTTGGACAAGCCAAAAACAAAACTTGCCTCGGCCGATGATGGGAATAGCTCATCGGAAGAGATGACTAAAGAGCTATTGGAAAAAGCATCAGGAATACAGCAAATCCAATTGAAAGACGTGCTGGATACTTTGCCTAAAGAGGAGAAAGACCATAGAACCGGCAGTAATGGAGTGAAGCCTTTGAATACTGAGGGCGGACATCAACGCAGTCAATCGGAGCCTCTGAGAGTATCAAAAAGAAAGTCAACAACAAAAGGGACATCAAATAAGCTATCAAAATCCACAGTTCAGCAAGAATTGAAAAAAGACCTGTCCATGTTACTTCAAATGAACGAAAACGACATTGGTCCTGATACGGCATTTATAGACTTGGGACTGGACTCCATAGTAGCTATGGAGTGGGTAAAACAAATCAATGCGCGCTATGATATTCTACTGAAAGCCACTAAAATCTATGATTATCCCAACATCAGTGAGTTATCCGTATTTATCCATGAAGAACTACCGGCAACAGTTGCCGATAATTTAAGTACACTTCTGGAGAGTAGCTTTGATGAGTGCCTAGAGGATCAAATTGAGATACTACCTACTACTGAAGTAGTGCCCATATCCCATCAAAGTGAGGTGGCGGTTGCTTCCGGGGCATCGGTAAGGGAAGAAGCCAAGACCAGAGTATCGAGACAGGAAGTTCAGGAGGACTTAAAACAAGGGCTGGCAGAACTCCTTCAGATAACAGGTAGTGATATCGGTCTGGACACACAGTTCATCGATCTTGGACTTGACTCGATCGTGTCGATGGAGTGGGTGAAGCAAATCAACAGCACCTACACTATTAAGATAAAGGCCACCAAAATCTATGACTATTCCAATATCCGTAAATTATCGACATACATAGAAACACTGATGTCGACGATTGAAAAGGAAACTACCGAAAAAGTATCTTCGGGTGCGTTGGACGATATTTTGAAACTTGTGCAGAAGGGTGAACTCGATGCACTGCAAGCCGAAAAGATGATGCAGGACGAGGATACCGAAGAGAAAAAATTGAGTAAAGAAGCTATTTTCAAATTGATTGCGAATGAAGTTATCCAGATAATCCCTGAATTGGAGGGCCATGATTTCCATTCTTCCGATGAACTCAAATTATTGGGAGCTAACTCAGTTGACCGCTCAGAAATCGTATTGAATGTACTGCGCGTACTGGAGTTGAATATTCCTATAATCGAGACGTTTGGCGCACAAAACTTAGGAGAATTGACAACACTGCTTTATGAAAAATTATAATCAAGAAGACATACTGGTGACGGGAGTCGGGATTACCTCTTCCATCGGACAGGGTAAAGCCGCTTTCACCGATGCATTGCTGTCCGGAAGCCATGCTTTTGGCATCATGAGCCGTCCCGGTCGGCAGAAAGATAGTGCTTTTTTGGGGGCAGAAATCGATAGCTTGGCGATACCGGAGCTTTTTCCGAAACGCTTTCTGCGATCGATTTCCTTTTCCGGTCAAGTGGCTTTGACCACTCTTTATGAAGCTTGGCAGGAAGCAAAGCTGGAAGAAGTCGATCCCAAAAGAATCGGCCTTATCATCGGCGGGTCCAATATCCAACAAAGAGAACAGGTATTGATCCATGATGACTATAAGGACAAGCATCAATTTCTGAGTCCCACTTATGCCATGTCCTTTATGGATACCGATCTATGTGGTGTATGTACGGAAAAATTTGATATAAAAGGATTCGCTTACAGTATTGGTGGGGCATCGGCAAGTGGGCAGTTGGCAGTTATACAGGCGGCCGAAGCGGTGCGGTCGGGACAGGTAGATGTATGTATCGCTATCGGTGGACTCATGGATCTGTCCTACTGGGAATGCCAAGGGTTCAGGTCCATCGGGGCTATGGGTTCCGATCGTTTTGCCACCAGGCCCGATTTAGCCTGTAGGCCTTTTGACCGCGACCGAAACGGCTTCATATATGGTGAGTCCTGTGGGGCTGTTGTCATGGAGAAAGAAAGGTCTGCCAAGATGCGGAGCATAAACCCTTATGCCCATCTGCAAGGCTGGGGGATATGTATGGATGGCAATCGAAACCCAAACCCCTCCATGGAAGGTGAGATAAATGCTATCGGGACAGCACTGAAAATAGCTGGAAAATCAGCTGTGGATATTGACTATGTCAACCCTCACGGCACAGGCTCCGGTATAGGAGATGAAATAGAGCTTCAGACCCTCAGGGCATGTGGCCTGGACCATACTTACATCAACACAACAAAATCGATACTGGGTCACGGACTCAGTGCAGCAGGTGCTGTCGAGATCATAGCTACAGTACTGCAAATGAAAGCTGGAAAACTTCACCCTTCAAGGAATATGGATAACCCAATGGACGATAGCTTTAACTGGGTACATGATAACTATACATCGCATAAAATCCGTAATGCCATCAGCCTAAGTCTGGGCTTTGGCGGTATCAATACCGCGGTATGTTTAGGTAGCTAAGGCAAAAGTGTCCTATAATCGATACTCAAAAGCTGGTATAATGTTGCTTTATCAGTTGACTTATACAAATTTAGGTTTTAAATGTCGTATAAGATTCCGCGGGTCATTTTGTTTCAATCAAGGCGAGAACCGCAGGAATAGCAGCGCTATCCCGAGGATTGTCAACACAGAGTGAAGCAAAATGAACAGGAAGATAGGCGATATTTGAAAGCTACGTTTGTATTACAGCACTCAATGATAGGCTAGCTCAACAATCGACCCTAGACTTATTTTAGATATCCTAGAAGAAATCTCATTTGGTTCATAATTGAACAATTAACGATATGTTTAAAATTTTAAGACCGGTATGGACAAACAACAGATATTGAAGGCTTTACAGGCGCGGGAAATCAGCCTGGAAGAAGCAAAGCACTTACTGCAAAGCAAGACACGCCAGGATAATGGACACAAAACCGATACTGCTAAAGTATCCGATACCCGCACAGAGAGCAGTGAGGGCGGTCCTGAGGAGGTTCCCCCTGCTCAGGTAGTGGACATAAAAGACCTCGGCGAAGGAGTGGTGCAGATTACCATGCAGGATGAGGAAAACAAGAATATGTTTACTCCCGCAATTATTCAGGAGCTTACCACGTCTTTTGAACAGATACAGTCGAGTGAAAAGTATAAAGTGGCTATTCTGACAGGTCAGGGAAATTACTTTGCCTCTGGAGGTACTCCGGATACATTGATTGCCATCCAACAAGGTGAAGTGGAGTTTACCGATGCCGAGGTATTCAGTTTGCCATTGTACTGCGATATCCCCGTAATAGCAGCCATGCAGGGGCATGCTATGGGTGCAGGCTGGGCATTAGGGATGTTTTCCGACTTCATCGTCATGAGTAAAGAGAGCTTATATACGAGTAATTATATGACCTATGGATTTACGCCCGGAGCCGGTGCCACGCTGGTATTTCCGGAAAAACTAGGGGTCAGTCTTGCACAGGAAATACTGTTTACGGGTGATGCCTACAGTGGACTGCAACTACGGGAAAAAGGAGTGCCATTTACCATATTGCCAAGAGATGAAGTGCTGGCCCAGGCCATAAAAACAGCTCGGTCCTTATCGAAATCCCCCAGAGCGGCCTTGATTGCACTCAAGAAGCGTATGGCCGGTCATTTGCTGAAAGAATACGCACAGGCTACCGCAGAGGAGTTGGCCATGCATGAAGACACTTTTGTGAATAACGATGAAGTAAAGCAGCGAATAGAGGACTCTTTCGGCAACCTTGCCACCCCCAAAGGTAAAGGTGAAAGAAAACAGCTGGCAGTAAGGAAAGATACTGTTACTACGAAGTTTTCGGCCAAGAATAACCATCGATCAGAAAACGATCCTATAGCTATCATAGGTGCATCCGGGCAATTTCCGGCATCCCCCGACTTGGCCAGTTTCTGGGAAAACCTGAAAGCCGGGAACAATTGTGTTTCCGAAGTGCCTTTGCATCGCTGGGATATGAACGAACATTATGATAAAAGTGGTACAGCACCTGGCAAAGCCTATAGCAAATGGGGAGGTTTTATAGATGATATTGATAAGTTCGACCCTTTGTTTTTCAATATTTCCCCTGCCGAAGCAGAGATGATGGATCCTCAACAGCGCCTTTTTCTGACCCATTGTTGGCGGTGTATAGAAGATGCGGGCATCAGTCCGGCATCATTGTCCGGCCATCGCTGTGGAGTATATGTCGGATGTGGGCAGGGAGACTATAGCATCGAAGCATCTGATGGAAATGCCCAAAGTTTTATGGGGATGTCCAATGCTATCTTAAGTGCGAGGATTTCTTACCTGCTCAACCTCAAGGGGCCCAATATGGCCATAGATACAGCCTGTTCCTCATCGCTCGTGGCCATCTCCGAAGCATGCAATAGCCTTATCCTGAACAATAGTGATATCGCTATAGCAGGAGGCGTTTATCTCATGAATACCCCATCAATGCACATCATGACCAGTCAGGCAGGGATGCTTTCAAAAAATGGCAAGTGTTTTACTTTTGACCAAAGGGCCAATGGTTTTGTGCCCGGTGAAGGAGTTGGGGTAATAGTACTAAAGAAACTATCGAAAGCTGTTGAGGACAATGACAGGATATATGGTGTTATAAGGGGATGGGGAGTGAATCAGGATGGTAAAACGAACGGAATAACAGCTCCAAGTACCCACTCTCAAAGTCAACTGGAAGCAGAGGTCTATCGTCGCTTTAGGATAGACCCGGAAGATATTACCCTAGTGGAAGCACATGGTACAGGCACAAAACTTGGCGATCCCATAGAGGTCGAGGCTTTGACGGATTCTTTCGCACAGTTTACGAAAAAGAAAAACTACTGTGCCCTCGGATCCGTGAAAAGTAACATCGGCCACTCGCTAACAGCGGCAGGAATATCAGGGGTACTGAAGGTGCTACTGTCACTAGAACATAAAATGCTCCCGCCTACGATTAATTTCAATAAAGTAAATGAACATATCGATATAGAAAATAGTCCCTTTTATATCAATTCAACCTTACAGCCATGGAAAAAGGTGGGGAACAAACCCCGCTTGGCATCCGTTAGCTCATTCGGTTTTAGTGGGACCAATGCACACCTGGTCATCGAAGAATACAATGAAGGCAAAGAACACCTTAGGGTAAGTGCGGATATGCCGGCATTGATAACCTTATCCGCTAGGACGAAAGATCAGCTCAGGACCTATGCGACCAACATAAGGGAATTTGTCACCGCTTCACCGGAGGAGGTAGGCCTACACGACATAGCGTATACCCTACAAGTAGGGCGTAACGTCATGAAGCACCGAGTCGCTTTTGTGACATGTACAAAAGAAGATATGGTGACAACGTTGGAAAGCTACATCGACGGTTTGGAAAACAAGGGTATCCATCAAAGCTCATCACCACCGGAGGAAGAAGGAGAGGAATACCTTTTGGATGAAACAAAACTGAAATGGCGGACAGTGGATGAACTTTCACAGATAGCTGAGGCTTGGACAAAAGGCCTAAAGCTGCCGGCACAAGGCCTGTACCATAAAAGAACCTTACCGAAGCGATTGAGCTTACCGACCTACCCCTTTGCAGAAAAATCTTATTGGTATACCCCTAGTGTAGAGTTATCACATAAGGAAGAGAAGGTGCCGATGGTTTCCCCATCGGTCACTACTGCGTCGGAGGCCTCCACACAACTGATGGACCTGACAACAACAGAAGGTATGGATAAGTATGTGGCCAATACGCTATTACAGCATTTTTCAATGACGATAAAAGAACCTATTTCGGAAATCGATACCGAAACCTCATTTGCAGATTATGGACTCGACTCCATATTGGGAACAGCCTATATCAAAGGAGTCGGCAAAATGCTGAAAATAGATCTTAATGCAGCCATATTGTTCGATTATACGACCTTGTCACAACTGAAAAAATACATTATCGATACCTACCAAAGCGATATCCTCATAGAAGCTTCCATTGCTGAAAATACGGAAAACATAACTACTGAAGAGAAAAGCGAAAGTACGGTCCGTGCTCGGGTAAACGAGGGACTGCTACATAGCCTATCAAAAATCTTGAAACTGAGATTGGAAGAAATAGAAGAAAGTATCCCTTTTTCAGACTATGGGGTAGATTCAACACTAGGGACCTCACTCATCAAGGAAATAAATGCTACTTTGAATATAGACTTGAATGTCGCCATACTGTTCGACTATTCGACCATCAACCAGCTCGAAGAGTATATCCTGTCCACTTACCGAGGACATAACCTGGCATCCACAGCAAAAGAAGAACCCATAGAGGAAGCGGATGATTCGAACCACAATCTGGAAATATTGTCCTCCCAATTTGAAGCCGGCAATATCTCTACGGACGCACTGATAGACCAATTAATTGAAAACCTTTAACCAAGTGATCATGGGTAATGATGAAATACTTAAACAAACCATTTTAAAGCTAAAGAATAAAGAGCTGAGTCGAAGTGAGGCCAAGCATATCCTTGATAAGATGAGAGGTAAAGGTTCGAAGGGTGAAAAAAGTCCTAAAAGTAATGATGGGGACCATCCCGAGGGGCAGGACCGCATAGCAGTAGTTGGGATATCACTTCAGGCACCCGGGGCTACCAACAAAGATGAGTTTTGGAATAATCTGGAACGGGGTATCGTCGGAACCCAGGAACTCACCTCCAAGTACCTAGATCTGACTACCCAGTTCGACCCGACCCAACAGCAGGAAAAAACGTATTGCAAATGGGGAGGTATGCTTGAGGAAAGAGATTGTTTTGACCCCTTGTTTTTCAATATATCCCCTTGGGAGGCCCATGCGATGAATGCTAACCAGCGATTGGTATTGCAGGAGTGCTGGAAAAGCCTAGAGGATGCCGGGTATAACCCTAAGCAATTCGATGGAGAAAAAGTAGGTGTATTTATCGGAGCAGAGCCCACGAACTACTTTCACGGATCTTTTACAGGGACATCAGATGCTATTGTCGCTTCACGTCTGTCCTATTCGCTCAATATAAAAGGTCCCGCCATAGCGATAAATACGGGTTGCTCTTCTTCGGGAGTGGCCATCCACTTGGCCTGTGAAAGTATACGGAACGGAGAGTGTCCACTGGCATTGGCAGGAGGTGTTTTTGGGAACTTGGATGCCGATATTATGATTGCGCTATCGCAGGTGGGACTGGTTTCTCCTACTGGAAAATGCCGTACCTTCGACGCTCAAGCCGATGGAACACTATTCAGTGAGGGAGTGGGTATAGTGGTACTCAAGCCATTGCAACAGGCGATATCGGACAAGGACAATATCTATGGTGTCATCGAAGGTTCCGGGGTCAATCAGGACGGTAAGAGTAACGGTATCACTGCTCCCAATGGAGCTTCGCAACAAGAACTAATGACCGATGTCTATCGACGGTTCAATATTGATCCGGAAAAGATTTCTTTGTTCGAAGCCCACGGTACGGCTACCAAGCTAGGAGATCCTATAGAAGTAAATGCACTGGTGCGTACC
The DNA here is from genome assembly GCA_947492745.1 of uncultured Cyclobacteriaceae bacterium. Taxonomy (GTDB): domain Bacteria; phylum Bacteroidota; class Bacteroidia; order Cytophagales; family Cyclobacteriaceae; genus Aurantiphycus; species Aurantiphycus algarum. The sequence goes on from CANLOE010000003.1 coordinate 114,729, forward strand.
TTCAAACAATACACATCAAAGAAAAATTTTTGTTATCTAGGTAGTGCCAAAGCGACCATTGGCCATACATCGGCAGCTGCGGGTGTCCTCGGACTTAGTAAAGTACTGTTGTCCATGAAGAACAGGAAAATACCAAAACTGCCTCATTTCAACAAATTGAACCCGCTGATAGAGCTTGAAGGTTCGGCTTTTCAGATACCCGAAGAGACAGTTATTTGGGAGCATGAACCCGACCGACCAAGAATGGCTTCTCTCAACTCTTTTGGGCACAGTGGTACCAATTCCCATCTGGTCATCAGCGAGTATATAGCGCAGCCCTCAACTACAGCGAAGGATTCACCGGTAGCGAAGCAGCAAGATTACCTCATACCCTTATCCGCTACCACAGAAGAAGCACTTAGCACCTATGCTGATAAACTGCTATATTTTCTGGAAAATGAGGCCATTGAAAGTGAGCTGCCCAACATTGCCTACACAATGCAGCTGGGTAGGCCCGATCTGGAAGAACGAGTGGTATTTCTAGGAAAGGATATCACCTCCATGGCCAAACACATCCGATTGTTTCTGGAAGGGGAAAAAGGGTCAGTCAGTACCTTTTACAAAAGAAATATAGACGAAGAAGACCCCAAACCTATCGCGAAGATAAAGCTGGAGGACAAGGCACTTCGAGAAACGTCCAAAACGTGGTATGCCAAAGGAGAAATACACAAAATTGCTGAAAAATGGTCACTCGGTCACCGTATTTATTGGGAATCCCTATATCCGTCCAAACTACAAAAAATGAGCCTCCCCGTCTATCCATTCGCTAAGGGGCAATTTGGCAGGAACAACAATAAAACCCTGATGGCGGGTAAAGAAGATGCCGCTAAGCTATCGGTATCGACCCTGCATCCGCTGGTACATATCAATACCTCCGATTTTCATAAACAACGCTTCAGCAGTACTTTCTCCGGCGAAGAATTTTTCTTTAGGGACCATGTCATCAATGGCGAAAAGGTATTACCGGGAGTAGCCTATCTGGAAATGGCCAGAGCGGCCTTACATAGAGCGCTGGGCGATTCGGCCAAAAACCTACAGTTCAGTTTACGGGAAGTCATTTGGGCACAACCCATTAGGGCAACCCAAGCTACCACTCAAGTACATATGGACTTACTGTTTGAAAGCGAAAATGTAATCTCCTTTGAAGTTTACAGTGAAGAAAAACAGAGCGAAAAGACAATACACAGTAAAGGTACTGCTGTAATCGGCGACATCGCTACCGTCCCACCCTTGAACATCGAGGCCTATAAGACCTCTTTTCTAGAAGGTCACATCGATAAAGCCACTGTATACAATGCCTACGACGATATCGGCATAGCTTACGGAGATGCCCATCAGAGTATAGAGGAGATACATTTGGGACAGTCATCCATCTTGACAAAACTCACGCTACCCAGTGTTGTATCGGATACACTCAATGACTACATGCTTCACCCATCACTATTGGATGGCGCACTGCAATCCATTATGGGATTGAACTTGAAAAAAGGAGCAAAAGACCCATCGTTACCTTTTGCTCTGGAAAAAATGGACATGTACCAACCCTGTACCTCAACGATGTGGGTCCATGCGAGCCATAAATCCGAAAACGAAACCAACGGTAAAATACAAAAGTATGATTTGAACTTATACAACGATACGGGTGCGCTATGCTTCCAGCTCTCCGGGTTTACCTCTCGTACCCTGAAAATCGGAAATACGGACCATGCTTGCCTATTACTGAGTCCCTATTGGAAGCAAAAGGCTATATCAGTACAGCGTGAAGAGGCTGTCAATGATTTGTCATCGACCCTTCTCTTGTGTGGTATGCCGGCCGGTAAGGCCGCTGAAGTGGATGTGCAGACACCTGCATCACTAGAGGTACTGGAAGTGGGAGAATACCCAGGAGATACGGCTACTGCTTATGTTCATTTTGCAAAAGCTGCTTTTGAAGCAGTCCGTAAAGTGTTGCAGGGAGATTTGAGCAATAGAGGGGTTTTCCAAATTATGGTACCCGCAGAGATGCCATGGTCAAAGGGTCTTTCCGGACTTTTGAAAACTGCTCAAATGGAAAACCCCGAATTCCGGGGCCAAATCATCGAAATCGACAAGCCTGCGCAATCCAAAATCGCGGAAATAGCCCTTTCCAACCGGTATAACTACGGAGATAAAGTTCTTCGCTATGAAAACAATCAGTGTTGGGTGCAGCAATGGGATGGAGAAGAGTGCGATCTAAAACAAAACAAAAGTATCGCATGGAAAGACGATGAAGTCTATCTCGTGACGGGAGGAGCAGGTGGTCTGGGGAAAATATTTGCGAAGGACATTGTATCGAAAGTCAACAGTACTACGGTGATTTTAGTTGGACGATCAGCATTGGATCAGCATAAGGTGGATGAACTGGAATCATTATCTACTACGAAAAGTCTAGTGGTATACCGTCAACTGGATATTACCGATGAGTCGGCCATACTACAATTTCTGAATCGGACCCAACAAGAATTTGGGGCGGTGAACGGTATCATTCATGCCGCAGGAATCATCAAAGATGATTATATTCTAAAGAAAGATATCGAGGAAATCCCTCAGGTACTCGCTCCTAAAGTACAGGGTTTGGTCAATCTGGATAAGGCGACCGCTAACCTTCCGTTACGCTTTTTTACGGTGTTTTCTTCCATAACGGCCAGCTTTGGTAACCCAGGCCAATCGGATTATGCCATGGCAAATGCTTTTGCGGACTATTATGCGGACTACAGGGACGGTTTGGTGAGCGCCGGTACCCGAAGTGGCAAGACACTTTCCATAGCATGGCCTTTGTGGAAAAATGGGGGAATGATAGCCTCTGGCCTTACCTCGGAAATGCTCTTTAAAAGTACAGGTACGCACATGATGGCAACGCAGATAGGTGTAGAGGCATTGAACTTTGGGCTGGGAACAGGCAAAGCCCACCTCTTGCCCGTAGAAGGTAATATACAACAGATACGGTCCCTACTATTGACTGCCCCCACTATCGGAAATGGGGCAGGCAATGGTCAAAAAATAGAGGAGGAAATCGAGGCTCCTGTCGAAGATAAGGACAAAGCGGCCCCAGAGTTTGCCAAACAAATAGAGCTGTATGTCAAAGATAAAATATCCGAAGGCATCGATCTACCCGTAGAGCAACTCAATGTATCCAAGTCCATGGAAACGTATGGTATCGATTCTATAATGGTCATGAAACTGACCACACTCTTTGAAGAGGATTTGGGTACCCTGCCCAAAACCCTCTTTTTCGAGTATCAAACTATACGTGAACTGTCAGCATACTTTAAGAAAAAGCACCATGCCAAGTTTAAAAAGATACTCTCAGGGCATGCTGGAGGTGATACGGCGGCCATCGCCGAAAAACCGGCTTCTCCGATAGCCGATAAAGTCTCTGGACGGGAAAAGGCCCCTGTGACTCTGGGCAGCCGGTTTTCGCTCCCGGCAAAATCGGCCGAACGAGCACCCATGGAACCTATGGAACCTATTGAATCCGGTATTGCCATTGTAGGGTTGGCGGGTAGGTACCCACAGGCCAACAATGTTCATGAATTCTGGGAAAACCTCAAAAACGGAAAGGACTGTATCACGGAAGTGCCGAAAGATAGGTGGGACCATGCAAAATACAACTACAGTAAATGGGGCGGTTTTATAGAGGGTGTCAAAGAATTCGACCCTTTGTTTTTCAATATTTCCCCACAAGAGGCCTCTTTTATGGATCCCCAAGAACGCTTGTTTTTGCAAACGGCATATGAAACCATGGAAGATGCAGGCTATACACCATCTACCGTAGCCGAACAGGGGAATGTGGGCGTTTATGTAGGGGTAATGTATGGAGAATATCAATTGTATGGAGTGCAAGAGACCTTTGAAGGAAGGACCAAGGCACTGGCCAGTAGTGCCTCCTCCATTGCCAACCGTGTTTCCTATTTCTGTAACTTTCACGGGCCTTGTATGGCCGTCGATACGATGTGTTCTTCTTCTCTGACCACGGTACATTTAGCGTGCGAAGCCATATATCGCGGAGAATGCGATGCGGCTATTGCCGGAGGGGTAAATGTATCGGTACATCCCAACAAATACCAACTTCTGTACCAAGGTAAATTTGAATCCAGTAAAGGCCGATGCGAAAGTTTCGGCGAAGGAGGGGACGGATATGTACCTGGAGAAGGCGTGGGCGCGGTACTGTTGAAACCGATGGCCAAAGCGATAGCCGATGGAGATAAAATATATGGAATTATCAAAGGGTCGGCAGTCAACCATGGCGGTAAAACCAATGGCTACTCGGTACCTAATCCCAAGGCGCAGGCCGCGGTGATCAATCGCGCCTTCGAGCAGTCCGGTATCAACCCGCGTACGCTTAGCTACGTAGAAGCCCATGGTACAGGTACTTCTTTGGGTGACCCTATAGAAATTGCCGGATTGGACAGTACTTTTGGAGAATATACGGATGATAAACAGTTTTGTGCTATTGGTTCTGCCAAGTCCAATATCGGGCATTGTGAAAGTGCTGCCGGAATAGGAGGCATCACCAAAATACTATTACAGCTAAAGCATAAACAACTAGCCCCATCGCTGCATTCGGAGACGCTCAACCCCAACATTGACTTTGCCAATAGCCCATTTTATGTACAGCAGACACTTACAGAATGGAAAAAACCCGTGTCCAACCATGAAGGCGAAACCAAAACCTACCCTCGCCTCGCCGGTATTTCCTCGTTTGGGGCAGGAGGGTCCAACGCCCATCTGCTCATCGAAGAATTTGAAGCATTACCTATCGAATCCAGTACGCCTACTATAGACAGATTAGCTTCCGGTATCATCTTACTGTCCGCTAAAGATGAAGAAAAACTAAAAGAGCGTGCTGAACAGTTGATAGAATGGCTCAAAGAAAATAACGTAACCGATGAACTGTATGCTTCGATGGCCTATACACTACAAGTAGGCAGACAACCCTTGGAACAACGTTTAGCTATCATAGCAAATGATAGGGAAAGCTTATCTGCGGCGCTTAAGAGCTATCTATCCGATAACTCCGATGTTGCCGATGTACATCAGGGTAGGGTCAACCCGCACAGGAAAGGCCTGCCAAATTTTGACTCAGAGGAAGAAGAATGGGAGAAAGGACTTGAACTGTTGCGCAGTCATCAATTACGTGTCGCATTGGAGTTTTGGTGTATAGGCCTGGATGTCCCCTGGAACGCTTTGTATACAGCGGATACTCGACCCCAAAGGGTCCATCTACCTACTTACCCCTTTGCGAAAGAGGTTTATTGGGCTGCTGAGGAGAACATCTCTATAGTCCAAGATAAATACAAGAGTCGCGATGTGGCCGTTCTGCATCCCTTGCTCCATAAGAATAAATCTACTTTCTCAGAACAACGTTTCTGTTCGACATTTACGGGAGAAGAGTTCTTCTTGGCCGATCATGTCATCAAAGGACAGAAAATACTTCCCGGAGCGGCCTATTTGGAAATCGTAAGAGCGGCCATAACTGAAGCAAGTGAAGGTCTGTTGAGTGAACCCAGTATATTGATATTGGAAAATGTAGTCTGGACAGCACCATTGTTCTCCGATAAGGACTTGGTCAATCTGGAGGTAAAGCTGGTGCCTGAGGCACAGGGTATCATCAGTTATGAGGTGGCGAGTACTCCGAGTACTCCCGAAGGGCAGTCCATCACACACAGTAGGGGCAAGGCAAAATTCACCCCTGCTACAGATAGACAGGCTCAGCAGATCGGTCCTATAAAGGAAAGGTGCAATCAAGCACAGATCGAAGCGGAAAATTGCTATAAGGCCTTCGATGAGGTAGGCATGAACTACGGAAAGACGCATCAGTGCATCGAGACACTCTATATCGGCAAAGATGAAAGCCTGGCAAAGCTAAGGCTGCCGGATAGCCGCATGGCTACATTGGACGAATATTTCCTTCATCCGGGAATCATCGATGCTGTATTTCAGGCTAATATCGGCCTATTGGTAGATTGGTCCGCGAAAGCAGAAGCGCCCTTGGACCCTATGATGCCCTTTGCGATGAAGAAAATGGAAATCCATGCAGGTTGTACCTCGGAAATGTGGGCGCATACTACCTATACCAACAAACGGCAACAAACAGGAGGCCTGCTGCAAGTGGATATAGCACTATACGATGTGCAGGGGCAGCCCGTAGCTAGCATTTCCGGGCTATCCTGTAGGGCAGCAAAAGAGAATACGCCCATAACAGCAAATAGCACAGTCGCTACCGAAAGTGGTATTGCTAGTAAAAATTTCCTGTTGACACCCGTTTGGGAGCCGGTCCGTATAGAGGAACACCTGACTTCCGCACCAAAGTCAAGCAATAAGTTGGTCATCGGCCAAGAAAGTCATATGCCCGAAGCCCTGAAGATAGATTTTCAGGGTGTGGCCTATCTTCAGGTTCATGCTGATGATACGGTAGAGACGATAGTTGAAAAACTGGACGGTAGTGATGGAATCAACGAGATTGTCTGGATGGCTTCCGACAAGGGGATAGATTCCGTATTGGACAATCGACTCATCACCGAGCAGGAGTGTTCCTTACTTCCCTGCTTTAGGTTCATAAAAGCTTTGATCAAAACAGGTCATACCAGAGAGACGATATACTGGACAGTCATCACCCAACAGGGACAGGCCATCTATCAAAACGATACTGTCGACCCTACTTCAGCCGGTCTGTTTGGTTTGATAGGAACAATGGTCCGAGAGTATCCAAAATGGAATGCCCGCTTGATCGATCTCGAAAAGGGCAAAAGCTGGCATACCGTTATCAATGAACTACCATTTGACAGTACGGGCAATGCATGGGTATATCGCGGTAACCAATGGTACAGGCCCAAAATGACACCCTTGACAAGTATTCAAAAAGAACGTCAAAACTATAAAAAAGGAGGGCTCTACGTTGTGTTGGGTGGCTCTGGAGGTATTGGAGAGACCTGGAGTGAATATATGGTCAAAAATTACAATGCCCAGATTGTCTGGATCGGTAGGCGTAACCGAAATAAAGAGATTGAGACGAAGCTTGACAGGATCGAGGTTTTTGGGCCGAGGCCCCACTATATCGCTGCGGATGCAACCGATATCACCATGATGCAAAAAGCGCATCAGGAGATTCAAGCGCTCTATGGCGCTGTAAATGGTGTGGTACACTCGGCATTGTTGTTGAAGGATAGCGCCTTATCGAACATGACGGAAGAGGATTTTTCTTCTTCTCTTCGGATAAAAGTTGATGCGAGTGTACACATAGCAGAAGTGTTCAACTCAGAAAGTCTGGATTTTATTTTGTTCTTTTCTTCCATGAACTCCTTTGCCAAATCACCAGGGCAGAGCAACTATGCCGCTGGCTGTACTTTCCAAGATGCTTATGCTTATCAGTTGAACCGTGAAATAGCTGCTGATATAAAGCTTGTCAACTGGGGCTATTGGGGAAGTGTCGGGGTAGTGGCATCCGATGACTATCGCGAGAGGATGGAGCGCATCGGTCTGGGTTCCATAGAACCTGAAGAAGGGATGGAGGTTCTGGAGCAATTGTGCGGTGGGCAATACGGGCAGCTGGGCTTTATCAGGTTGAGCAAACAATTGGCCAAAGAGTGGCTAGGTTTGGTCCACGAGTCCCCAGAGCCTATATCGAAAGAGAACACAGTAAGGGAAAACGTCCCGGTAATATCCGAACCATCAAAACACCGTCCATCCCATCGGGACCAGAGTGAAACGGTATCGGTAGGTGTCGAGCAATTACTGGACAGAGGGATTGCCAAAGTCAAAGAATTGGTCAGCGACTCGCTAAAGATACCTTTGAAGAAATTGGATGCCGCCGAACCTCTGGAAAAGTACGGATTGGATTCCATCTTGGTAGTACAATTGAGCGACGAACTGGAAAAGGTCTTTAGTGGATTGAGCAGTACGATATTTTTCGAGTATCAGACCATTGAAGCCTTAGTAGAGTACCTCGTGGACGAAGAGCCGGATACCATGAAAAACTGGTTGGGCCTTCAAGATACCACTGAGCAGGAAAAGGTGCTAAGCAGCGTGGGAGATAAGGGGAGTCGGCAGCTATCCACACTGAAAATGGAAAATGTGCGATTTTCTCCTAGCGAAAACAGCGTGTCCGCTACGCTACCGGAGGCAGGTTCAAGTTCGGAAAACGAGGATATCGCTATCATAGGACTGTCGGGGAGATATCCGCAAGCTATAGACCTGGAAGTATTCTGGGAAAACCTGAAAGTGGGTAAAAACTGTATCTCGGAGGTTCCGTCCATGCGCTGGGACTGGCGTAAATATTATGATGAGGAAAAAGGCAAGCAAGGCTATATATACAGTAAGTATGGTGGTTTCATGGAAGATGTTTCGTGTTTCGATCCTTACTTTTTCCAAATATCTCCGATGGATGCCGAGCTAATGGATCCTCAGGAGCGTCTCTTTTTGGAGATTGCTTATGCATGCATCGAAGATGCCGGTTATACACCGGAAAACTTGAGTGGCAACAGAAAAGTAGGGGTGTATACCGGAGTCATGAACAGTAACTATCCCACAGGTACCCGATTCTGGTCCATTCCCAACAGGGTCTCTTACTTGTTTGATTTTCAGGGGCCAAGTATGGCTATTGATACTGCTTGTTCCTCTTCACTGACAGCCATACATTTGGCTATCGAGAGTCTGCGGAAAGGCACCAGTGAAGTGGCTATTGCCGGCGGTGTCAATGTGATAGCCGGCCCTAATCATTATATAGGCTTGTCGGCGGGTATGATGCTATCCTCGGGCAATCAGTGCAAATCGTTCGGCGATGGAGCCGACGGCTTTGTCGATGGTGAAGGTGTGGGAGCCGTGCTGCTGAAGCCTAAGAGCAAAGCGATTGCTGACGGGGACAATATCTATGGTATCATAAAAGGCAGCAGCCTTAACGCTGGAGGAAAAACCAATGGTTTTACTGTGCCCAACCCCATAACCCAAGCTAGATTGATCAAAGAGACCCTGAGAAATGCAAAAGTCAATGCCCGGGAAATCAGCTATATAGAAGCCCATGGTACGGGTACGGCGCTGGGAGATCCCATAGAGATCAACGGCTTGACCCGAGCATTCAAAGAAGATACCAATGAAAAACAATACTGTGCCATAGGCTCATTGAAATCGAATATCGGTCATTGTGAAAGTGCCGCAGGTATTGGAGCACTCACTAAAGTCTTGTTACAGATGAAACATAAGAAGATCGTGCCTTCTTTGCACTCTAAAGACCCGAATCCTAAGATTGATTTTGAAAACACACCATTTGCCGTTCAGCAAGAGCTTTCCGATTGGGCCAAGCCGACCATTGAACAACAGGGCAGTACTAAAGAGATTCCCCGAATCGCCGGTATTTCGTCCTTTGGGGCAGGAGGTGCCAGTGCTCACCTGATCATTGAAGAATATAACAAGGAAAGTACGGTGCCCATTACCGATGCGGGTGTTCAGCCTGTGATCATCGTACTGTCAGCAAAAAGTATGGACAGGTTGGAAGCTCAGGCCCGACAGTTGTACAAAGCAATGGAGAAAAGTCATTTTCAAAATGGTGATCTGGCAGATATAGCGTATACGCTGCAAAAAGGACGAAGACAAATGAATACAAGGCTGGCATTTGTTGCAGACTCCATTAGTACAGTAAAAGAAAACTTACATAGTTTCCTACAGACAGGAGAGGGGACGAACCTCTTACACTTTGGCCAAGCGTCCGATCATGAGGATATGATATCTGATTTTGTAAATGACAAAGTCCTTATGAATACAGTGATAACAAAGTGGGTCGGGGACAAGCTGTACGATAAGCTAATAGCTATGTGGGTGAAAGGATTGAATTTCAACTGGGATAAGCTCTATGATGCACGGCCGGTACCGAATAAAATAAGCTTACCTACTTATCCTTTCGAGAAGGAGCACTACTGGATGACGGAATTACCGATGCCGGCCCAAAAAGCAACAATAATCGATAATGATAACGGGACTCATTTTGACGAAGCGTATTATGAGGACCTTTTCGATGATGTGGCATCGGGTAGATTGACTGTGGAAGCGGCCGTTTTGAAAGGTCCGAGAGTCTAGCTAACTCACTCTATTGTTATTTACAGGCCATAGGTAATGTCCATGGCCTCGAGGGGGTAGGCTGTATAGGGGCAGTCAAGCCCCCTCATTTTCTGATATAGAACACAATATAGATCATAGGTAACAATAATTAATGAGAACTTACTAATAATCAACTATTTAAAAAGAAATAAAAAATGACAGGTTTACTGGAGTACGTTCTAAAAGAAGTCAAGGCAAAACGGCTATCCAAGACCGCAGCAATGGCTTTGGTCAAAGAAGAGAAATTTGGCTTTGAAGAAAACAAACATAGCAATACAGGGGAAAAAGGGCTGTATGTATTTGAGGAATGTTGGGTGCCGGAACCGCTTCCGGAAAGCTCAAATGCTCCCGTAGGCACACTTGTTTGCATCCTATCCGATCAACAGTGGCAAAATGGCCTACAAATAGCTATGCAGCAAAGTTGTCCTGACTTGAAGCTTATCTTTATAAGTGAGCTTGAGAGATCTCAAAAAGCCTCCAATACTACTTACCGATTGAAATCCTTGACTACTGAGGGCTACTCCGAAGTATTTGAGGAAGTGGCATCGGATCATGACAATGTTATCGGACTGGCCTACATGTTACCCTTGGAAAATCAAGACCATGTATTCGAAACCGAACACATATTTCATCTGCTGAAAGGATTGGTACCTTCAAAATTAAGGGTAAAAAGCTTGCTGCTCTGCGGAGAACATCAAGACGATATAAAGCAAGTTTACTTGGAATCATGGCTAGGTTTTGAGCGGTCTACGGGTATTTTCCTGCCGGACATGAAGACCTGTTGTCTATTCCACGAAAATACGCAACACAATACGCCTTCCATTGATTATTGGTCCGACCTTTTGACAGCCACATTGGGGGCACAAGATTTTTCCAGTGCACTGTATAGAGGAGGGCTGCGGCATAGATGCAAGACAGTCCAAAAAGATAGTCTGAATGCTACCGGTATTGCTCAAATGCAACAAAGAGGTACTTACTTGGTCACTGGAGGCTTAGGAGGTATCGGTTTCCTGTTCTGTGAGTATTTGGCCAAACAGTATTCGGCAAACCTGATTTTGACGGGGCGTTCTCCACTGGACAGTTCAAAGAAAGAATCGATCAGGCATCTTGAAAGCTATGGTGCAAGTGTGCATTACATTCAGGCAGACATTGCCGACAGTACAGCCATGCAGAAGGGTATCGATAGTGTAATGAATGGTCTCAAGAATATAGACGGGGTGATACATTCTGCGGGTATTTCGGGAGCCATGAGCATTTTGGACAAAGACTTTGATTACCATAAAAAGGTATTGGCCACAAAAATACCGGGTACATTGGTGCTGGATAAGGTACTCTCTGCCTTTGAAGTCAAATTTGTATGCTATTTTTCATCCGTGGCCGCTGTTCTTGGTGATTTTGGAAGCTGCGACTATGCCATAGGCAATCGCTTCCAGATGGCCTATGCAGCCTATCGCAATCAAAAAGGAATCACAGGGGGCTTTCATGGAAACGCCGTATGTATCAACTGGCCTTTGTGGGATGAAGGAGGAATGAATCTTGCGGAAGATGCCGGTCTGGAAATGTACCTACAATCGACCAAGCAAGCAGTATTGACTACTGATGATGGCATAGCCCTATTTGAAAAACTAATTGGCCAACCGGATGCTCATCATACCGTGTTGAACGGCGAAGTGGAAAGCTTGAGGGGAATGCTGAAAATGACCCCAACCGTAGCGGCTAAAACAAAGCCCGAAACCGTAACAACACCCGAAGTTAAAAAACCACAGAAAAAACAAGTCCAGAGTATACCCAGTGAGAACAATAAAAACGTAAAGACTATGTCCAATACAAAGAAAAACGTGGAATCACAGATACTTTCGGACCTTAAAAGTTTGATCGAAGGCCTATTGAAAATGCCCGTATCAAGGATCGATTCGAAAGCATACCTATCCGATTTTGGATTCGATTCTATCAGTCTTACGCATTTCGCTAAGGTGTTGAGCGAGCATTATGACCATACCTTTAGCCCTTCGGTATTTTTCAGTTATCCAACATTGGAAAAACTGAAAGAACACCTGAATGCTGATTATGGTGAATTGATGCAGGGGTTTTATAATAAGCATCAGGCCCCTGAAGTAGAACAAGCTGCTCCGGAGATAGCGCAGGTAAGCCCTGAAGTAACCGCCGTCCCTGATCGTCAAGACGAGGAAAGATCGGAAAGTATTGATGCCGCATTATCGGAGGAGGCACCTGACGTGCCCAACCCTTTGCTGGAACCTATAGCCATCGTTGGTATGAGTGGCCGCTTTCCGGAAGCTGAAAACACCGAAGCACTCTGGGAACTACTATCAAAGGGAGAAAGCGCGATAAAAGAAATATCTTCGGAAAGGTTCGATTGGAAAAAGTACTATGGAGACCCTTTGAAAGATCCATCGAAAACCAATTGTAAATGGATGGGTGCCGTCCCTGGTGTGAAGGAGTTCGATCCTGCATTTTTCGGCATTTCTCCCCGAGAGGCCAATGATATGGACCCCAGACAAAGGCTACTCCTGCAAGAGTCATGGAAAGCCTTGGAAGATGCGGGGTATGGCCCTGATGACCTGAATGCCAAAACAGTAGGGATGTTCGTCGGTGTAGAACAAGGGGATTACCTACAGGTATCGGGCGGTGCCGGGAATGTCACCTCAAATCACGATGGAATCCTCTCTTCCCGATTGGCCTACTTACTGGATTTCAAAGGCCCCGTGCTGGCGATCAATACCGCTTGCTCTTCGGGCTTGGTGGCGGCTCATCAAGCTTGCCAAAGTCTCAGAAATGGAGAATGCGATACGATGCTCGCAGCGGGCGTAAACCTCGTACTTAGCCCTGAAGCTTTCGTGACCATGGGACAGGCAGGAATGCTTTCCTCAGATGGAAAATGCCATACCTTTGATAAAAAAGCCAATGGGATGGTCCCTTCTGAAGCAGTAGTGGTCGTAGTACTGAAGCGCCTTTCGCAAGCGAAAGCAGATGGCGATCCTATCCATGCGGTCATTAAGGGTAGTGGGGTGAACTATGATGGAAATACCAATGGTATCACCGCGCCCAATGGAGCATCACAGGCTACTTTGATGAAGTCAGTCTATCAAAAATATAAAATCGACCCTGAGGAGATATCCTATGTAGTCACCCATGGTACGGGTACCCGATTGGGCGACCCTGTAGAAGTGAATGCGCTTCAGGATACTTACCGATCATTGACCCAGAAGAAAAATTATTGCGCGCTTACTTCCACGAAGACCAACTTCGGGCATACATTTGCCGCTTCCGGTCTATTGAGCCTGGTCAGTCTGGTAAAATCATTACAGACAAAGTCGATTCCGGCCAGTCTCAACTGTGACGAAGAAAACGAATTTATCAACTGGAACGACAGCCCTTTTTATGTGAACAAATCACTCAAGCCATGGCCGGATACAGCGGAAGGAACAGCTAGGAACGGGGCGATAAGTGCCTTTGGTATGAGTGGTACAAACGCTCATATGGTAATCAGTGACTATCCAACAGTGAGCAATCGACAGCGTCGGGAACTTCCCCGGTATATCTTGCCCTTTTCGGCAAAATCCGCCGAATCGTTAAAGGCTGCCGTAGATAAAATGGTAACCCATCTTGAAAGTGAATCAGTCGTCGATAAAGATCTCACTGATATTTCGTACACGATGCTTTCCGGGCGTCATCATTTCGGTCATCGATATGCTATTGTGGTAAGTAATGCCAAAGAAGCCGTGGATACACTAAAAGAATATGGAAAAGAAGGGTATTTGCCCAACGCTTTTGAGGGGCAGGTACCTCGGGGTTTTGATGGTAAAAGAACGATCAAAAAATTTATCAGCGTACTTTCATCGGAAAGTGCTGACCAGTATGATGACCCAACAGCTTACGATGAATCAATGTCCGATCTGGCTGAATTTTATGTTCAGGGCTATGACTTGCCTTCCGACAGACTCTTCAATAACCTGTCGATAAGAAAAGTTCATTTACCCACCTATACCTTTTCAAAACAGCACTACTGGGTCAAGGAAAAGAAGAAGAAAGCCGATGTGGCCATAAAACTACCGCAGAAAGAAAGTGTAGTACAGATAACTCCTCACATAACACAAAGCGAAGAACGCTCTATACATCGAAAAACTACTAATGGCGTCAAGAGAACAGGCCTAAAAAGAGAGCTGCCCACTGTCCCAAAAACTACATTGAAGGATAATAGTGATACTTACCCACAGATATCACTCGCGGATACCGCACAGATAGCTACAAGTACAGCAAATGAAAATGGGGCAAGGTCGATTCATGGGACAAAAGCCCATTCGGTAATGCCTACACCGTTACAAAGTGCTTACAATAAGGATTTTGAGGTGCGAAAGGCATCATCGAATGGACTGCACGGTACTGCTAAGACTGATACCGTAGTGCGCAAAACGGTACTGTTGTCTACCATCGAAGATTGGCTTTGTACTAGTCTAGCGGAAGCACTTTTCATAGATGTGGATAGTATCGGGATGGAGCAGCAGTTTGTCGATCTGGGGCTGGACTCCATTATCGGTGTAGAATGGGTACGTGCTATCAATGTCAATTACAACATTTCCCTATCGGCAACAATGCTATACGACTATCCTACTGTTAGTGAGCTTTCCATATTCCTACAAGGAGAGATCAACGATGGGGAGAGCGCCAGCGATACTTCAGAGGAGCGTCAAAGTACGATCTTAGCCAGTCCGGAACCAATAGCGGTAGCGTCTCCCACTCCGACAAGTAATGGTCAGGTCGAAGTGGTTCAGCAAGAAACCGTGTCGTTGTCGTCTATTGAAGACTGGCTTTGCTCCAGTCTGGCAGAGGCACTTTTCATAGATGTGGATAGTATCGGGATGGAGCAGCAGTTTGTGGATCTGGGGCTGGACTCTATTATCGGTGTCGAGTGGGTGCGTGCTATCAATATCGAATATAGTGCCTCCCTATCGGCAACACTTCTATATGACTATCCTACCATTAGTGAACTCGCTAAGTTTATCAGCAAGGAATTGCAGTTTAGCGATGAACCATTGGATAAGTATCCTACTGCCCAAGCACCGGAAATAGGTACCCATACATACTATAATAATGCCCCTGTACAAGACGATGCTAGAGATGCTTACTCCTTGGAAGAAATTTTACAAAAAGTAGAACAAGGAGTGATGGATGCCAATAGTGCCGACCATCTATTTGTCGATTCTTATGTGCAAGATAATAACGGCCAAGGAACAAGTGCGATTACTGCTACTGCCCATCATGTGGAAATTGCAGAGGTTATTGTACAGCACTTAAAAGAGGTTATTCCAGAGTTGGCCGATCAGCAAATCGTATCCAATGATAGTTTGCGGGAACTAGGGGCAAATTCTGTGGACCGTGCCGAAATTATCATGAAATCTCTGGCGACATTATCTATAGAAGTTCCTTTAACCTCTCTGACGGGAGCCAGCAATATTACAGAATTAGCTGAATTGATGGGAGAGGCCTCATAGCGCTACCCTTTTATCCTGTAGTCTAGACACGTAGTTCCCATCAGCGTTTCTACAAATTATCTATGCAATAGATCGGCATGATAGCGTGCGATTATTGATTCCTCACAGAAAGTTGACTCTAGATGTTCTGGACTCAATTTATTAAGGTTTCCGCACTTGATTTAGGTCATGCACTATGTTTATGTGCTAGTTAGAAAATGTAAGGGAAAAAGTAAGATGGAGATGATTGCTTACCAAGCAGCATGTAGGGAGAATACCGGCCTACCATCACCTCTTGATTGGGCTTTTAAATAATGATCAAGGTGAGAATATAATGGTTTTTCAAAGGCAAAACCAAGATCGATACAAGACTTAAAATATAAAAAATGTTAGATAAAGAAGTAGGCCTCAGTGAGGTCGAACCCGGAATTGTCCAGTTGACAATGCAGGACAGAGCGAATAAGAACACCTTCTCCAAAGAATTGATTATCGGTTTGATCGATGCCTTCAAGACAATAGCATCTTATGATCACTGCAAAGTAGTCATTCTTACGGGTTATGATAATTATTTTGCTTCTGGCGGTACTCAGGAAGGTTTGCTTGCGATTTATAAAAATGAGACTACCTTTTCAGAGGTGAACTTCTACAGTCTAGCGCTGGATTGTAATGTTCCCGTGATTTCAGCAATGCAGGGCCACGGAATAGGTGGGGGTTTTGTTATGGGATTGTTTGCTGACTTTGTTATTCTGAGCCGAGAAAGTGTTTACACGACCAACTTCATGAGGTATGGTTTTACCCCGGGCATGGGTGCCACTTATATCTTGGAGAAAAAACTGGGAATCGTGCTGGCCGAAGAAATGCTGATGACGGCAGACAACTATCGCGGTGCTGATTTGGAAAAAAGAGGCATACCCTTCCCTGTTTGTCCAAGAGCTGACGTTATGGAAAAGGCTATGGATTTGGCCAGAAAGTTAGCAGAAAAACCAAAGGCATCCTTGTCCATACTCAAACGGCATCTTACCCGATCTATACAGTCTCAACTCCCCGGTTTCATAGAGCAAGAACTAGCTATGCACGAAAGGACCTTTCATGAACCGGAAGTGAAGGACCGCATCTTATCATTGTTTGGAAAAAAATAATACATCTAATTATGAACTCTAAAGATATTTTCAAGGCACTTCGTGCAGGAAAGATAAACTCCAAAGAGGCTCAAATGGCGTTGGAAAAACTTTTCGTACCTAATACTGGACTGAAAAACATAGGTGAAGTGAAAAATGTTAGCGAACGAAAACGGGATACCCCGCTTAGGGAGGAAAATACCTTGCACAAAAAGCTGGATACGGATATTACAGAACGAAATAAGAATGCCATCGCTATTATAGGTATGTCCGGAAGATACCCTGGAGCTGATAACCTATCCGACTACTGGAAAAATCTGAAAAATGGGGTGAATTCAGTTGTAGAGATTCCCAAATCACGGTGGGATACAGAGAAATATTATGATCCTGAAATCGGGAAAAAAGGAAAAATGTACTGCAAATGGATGGGCTTCTTGGACAATGTGGAAAATTTTGACCCCATGTTCTTTTCCATAACACCCGCCGAAGCAGAGGTTATGGATCCTCAGCACCGTATCTTTCTTCAAGAAGGGTACAAAGCGTTTGAAGATGCGGGCTATGGAGGAAAAGAACTTGATGGTGTCAAGTGCGGAGTGTACCTCGGTATAATGAGCAACGAATACATCTTCTTGCTACAAAGGAGTAAGCAGGCCAATGTCAATATCACGGGAAACAGTTATGCCATAGGAGCCGCAAGAATACCCTATTATTTGAATCTCAAAGGACCGGCCATACCTACTGATACCGCTTGTTCCTCTTCTTTGGTCTCAACACACCTGGCCTGCCAAGCTCTAAAAACCCATGACATTGACATGGCACTGGTGGGTGGGGTAACACTTTACCTTACTCCCGAAACCTACATAGGCATGAGCGGGGCAGGGATGCTATCTCGAAATGGGCAGTGCAAAACTTTTGACAACGAGGCCGATGGATTCGTGCCCGGTGAGGGAGTAGGAAGTATGGTGTTAAAACGTCTATCCGATGCTGAAAGAGATGGAGATCATATTTATGGGGTTATCATAGGTTCAGGAGTCAATCAAGATGGGAAATCAAATGGTATAACCGCCCCGAACGTAAAAAGCCAGATTGCACTAGAGCGAGAAATCTATGAAAAGAATAACATCCATCCGGAGACGATATCGTATATAGAGGCGCATGGAACAGGTACCAAATTGGGCGACCCCATAGAACTTGAAGCCTTATCCAAAGTCTTTGAGAAAAAAACCCGGAAAAAAGGTTTTTGTGGAATAGGCTCTGTCAAAAGCAATCTGGGACATACATCAGCGGCTGCGGGAATAGCAGGGATACAGAAAGTATTACTTTCCATGAGGCATCAAAAACTTGCACCTACACTCAACTTCAAAACACCCAATAACCATTTTGATTTCAAGAACTCCCCACTGTATGTGAATGATAAACTGAAGAACTGGGAGTCGAGAACCCCCAGAAGGGCAGCGGTCAGCTCTTTTGGGTATAGCGGCACAAATGCACACTTGGTCATAGAGGAGTATACCAAAGCTGGTCCAGTACCCACAACACAGGAAAATGGACCGATTTTATTCGTGCTTTCAGCTAATGACCGAGGGGTACTGAAAAGGTATGCAGGTAAAATGTACGAGTATATCAAGGCCAATGTCGATATAAATCTTTACGATCTGGCCTATACCCTACAATGTAGCCGCGATAGCATGTTGTTTCGTATGTCTTTTGTAGCTTTTTCATACCGTGAACTCCTTAATAAACTGGGGGCCTATCTAAACAACAAACCCTGTGCTACGCTCACGCTGGGCAATACCAGAAAGGACAGAAAAAAAATACGTCTCTTGATGGACCGGTCTTCTAGACATATTCTTGAAGATTGGCTGAATAGACTCGACCTTAAGAATCTTGGCGAACACTGGGCCTATGGACTGTCCATTGACTGGAAGCGCCTTTATAATAATAATACCTTACCAAGGAGAATCAGTCTTCCAACCTATCCTTTTTTGGAAGAACGTTGTTGGCCCGAACTGAATGACCATATTGTTCAAACTTCTTCTAGAGAAGAGAGTGCCGGAACAACCAAATTTCTACAGAAAGGGTGGAAGCCAAATGAAATTACCAGCGTAAAAAAAATAGATAAAGCGGTAGCCATCCTGTCCAATAAGGCTACACTCGAACTGGCCCAGCTTATCGAAGAACAATTGCCGGAAGCCGAAATCATAGAGGAAGGTTTATCCCGAACGGACTATCAATGGGATAGATATGGTGCAGCTATCGATCTCATTGGATGCAGCGACAGTGATGACAGATCTATCGACTGGATACCTTGGTTTCAGCAATTGATCGACAATAACCGAAATGGTGAGCTGATCTTACTATGTGTGACAAAAAGTTTGGAAGCCTATAAAAATACAGCCATAAACCTGACGGGCGCGACAAGGGCAGCACTCTTTAGAATGTTACAGAATGAGTATGGTAACTTGATTTCTAGGCATATAGACATAGAAAACAAAGCCTGTCTGCAAAAAGTAAGTAAGCAAATACTGGAAGAACTGAACAATCGTTCCGTTGAAGATGTAGAAGTTTGTTATCGTAATGGGCAACGATTTTCGATGTACCTCAAAGAAAATAAAACCCATGTCAGCGAACGAAATAATATAAAAATCGATCCTTCTAATGTATTGCTGATTACCGGAGGGACCAAAGGCATAGGAGCATTGTGTGCAGAACATTTTGTAAAACAATATGGAGTAAAAAAATTAGTTCTGATGGGTAGGGAGGTTTTCCCGCCCCGTGATCAATGGGATACCTATCTGGATAAGGACACCCCTTTATCGGAAAAGATAAAACATATCCGAAACTTAGAAGGTTTGGGAGCAGAAGTATCCGCATTGTCCATAGACCTTACCGATACTGCTATTGTAAGCCGGAATCTGGAAAAAATCAGGCAAGAAATGGGACAGATCGGAGGCGTAATTCATAGTGCAGGTTTTGCGGACTATGATAAACCGGCGTTTATCCGCAAAGAGCTAGCAGCTGTGAGCAAGGTTATGGCACCGAAGATACTCGGGTTGGAAACACTGTATAGCCATCTCAATCAGGATTCACTGCACTTTATCGTATTGTTTTCATCGGTTTCGGCCATTGTCCCCGCACTGGGTACCGGACAAAGTGATTATGTCATGGCCAATGCTTACATGGACTACTTTGCCGATGCCCATAGTAATGAATCCACAATAGTCAGTGTTCAATGGCCGAGCTGGAAAGAAACCGGGATGGGAGAAGCTATCAGCAATAATTATAAGCAATCGGGTCTATTGAGCCATACGAATCAAGAAGGTCTGCTGATGTTGGACAAAGTGCTTTCCAGTGGCACGACGGGAACATTACTCCCTGCTATGGTCAATCCTTCGGCTTGGAACCCCTTAAATCTGACCAAGGTCAAGTCCAATAGCCCTAAGCCCATTCTGTATACCGATAAAAAAAGATTGGAAAACCAATCTCCCGAGCAATTGATCGCTCAAACTGAAACTTGGTTGATCAACCTATTTTCAAAAGAATTGAAAATTGAGGTTTCGAAACTTCACTCCGATGTACCCGTTCAGGATTATGGTATTGATTCAATATTGATAGCGCAGTTATCACAAACAATCAACAAAGGATTGGATACCTCCATGGACCCCTCCATTATGATGGAGTACCAAACTATTTGCGAATTGGCAGTTTGGCTATCGAATAACCATGCTGATGCATTATCAAAGAAATTTGATTTTAAAAACAACGGTAACAACTCCAAGCAAGACGCACCGATTCAAAACAATGACAGGGCTAGGGCCAATACTGATCTTTTTACCCAACATACCAATGGGCAAGATGGCCAAGTCAAAACATGGCTTATGACATTGTTTTCAAAAGAAATGAAAATCGCCTATTCCAAACTCGATCCTAACGTGCCCATTCAAGATTATGGTATCGATTCTATTTTAGTGGCCCAGCTGGTTCAAGCTATCAATAAAAAGCTAAATAGTCCCATAGACCCATCGGTTATGTTTGAACATCCGACCATTAATGGACTATCGGACTGGATTACAGAAAATCATGTCGGAGACCTGCAAAAAGATCTGTATGCCGAGAATGGTAAACAGCAGCAAAGCACGGTTGAAGCCCAAGGTACTTCAGTAATAGTATCTTCAGAAAAAGCACCGCAAGGACAAGGGATGTCCAAGGTAAATACCGATATAGCAGTGGTAGGGCTTTCTTGTGATTTTCCGGGCTCGCCGAGCCTGGATGCTTACTGGGATTTGCTTTCAACGGGTAAATCGGCCATTGCCAAGGTACCCAAACACCGATGGGGCAATGGCAGCGATTTTTACGCAGGTCTCATGGATAATGTAACAGATTTCGACTCGCAATTCTTCTTGTTGCCCAAAGAAGATGCTAAGGCTATGGACCCACAGGCATTGATTACATTGGAGGCAACGCTTAACCTATTGCACCATGCCGGATATACTAAAGAAGAGATGAAAGGGAAACAGGTAGGGGTATATCTTGGAGCAAGAAGTCAGCATCAACCCATAAAAGATGATTTGCTAAAGGCAAAGAATCCTATCGTTGCCGTAGGACAAAACTACCTTTCTGCCAACATATCGCACTTCTTTGATTTCAGGGGTCCTAGCTTGGTACTGGATACGGCATGCTCATCGGCCCTGGTCGGTATGAATATGGCTATCCAAGCTTTGGAATATGGTGACATAGAAGCGGCAGTCGTCGGTGGGGTAAGCGTACTTAGCTCTGAAGGTGGGCACAAAATATTTGCCCAGCGTAACATCCTGGGCAAAGAGTCTACATTTCATCTTTTTGATAAACGAGCCAATGGTGTTGTTTTGGGCGAAGGTGTAGGAATGGTATTATTGAAACCACTTCAAAAAGCGATGGAAGATGGTGATCGGATTTATACCGTCATCAAAGGGATGGCCATCAATAATGATGGGAGAACAGCAGGGCCCGCTACACCCAGTATCAAGGCACACAAAGATGTCATGAAGAAAGCCCTTCAAAAAAGTAACAAGAAACCGGAGGATATATCGCATATTGACGTCAATGGATCAGGGTCTGAGATAACCGATCTCTTGGAATTGAAAGCAATACAAGCGGTCTATCGTCAAGAGCAATCACTTCCTTGTAGTTTGGGCTCGATGAAACCCAATATAGGTCATCCACTTTGTGCAGAAGGTATTGCCAGTTTTATAAAAGTGGCCCTGATGCTACACCATAGGAAAATGATCCCCTTTATCTCAGGACAAGAAGCTATGGAGCACTTCGATATTGATGCATCACCCTTTTACTTCAATAGAAACTTCGATGACTGGGAAGGCAATACCTATACTGCTGCGGTCAACTGTTTTGCTGATGGAGGTACAAATGTACACGTTATTTTAGAATCCTGGGATAACACCACTGAGCATGTGCCATCAAGATTGCCTTTGCCTCCTCAGGAAATGAATAGGTGGCAGATATTCGGAGATGGCAAAACGGATGATATGCCCGTCAGGGACGGTTTGATTTCAAAAGACAATAGCCGGAAAGCGGATATTTCCGAAAATGAAGCATGTGATGATACGCATGATATAGAAAACCAAAAAATAAGCTTATGGACTTAAGCATTGAGAACACGACGAGCCAAATGAAAAAGCAGTTCCTTCTGAAGAGTAATCATCCTATTGTTGAAAACCATACCGTATATGGACAGCCCCTATTGCCAGGTTTGGCTTATATTGATATGATTTATCAGTTGTTCAGTGAGCATGGCTTCCACCATACCAACCTCAAACTTCGCAAGCTATCCATTTACAATCCTTTGACAGTCAATAAGGACTGTCCCGTGCAAGTGAGCATTACTTGTGATCGATTCGAGAATGGGATTTGGACAATAAAGGTTAGCGGACAGAAATATATCAATGGAAACTTGAAAGCAGATACAGAGTTATTATATGTATCTGCCGAAATGAGCCATGTGAAAGCAACGGTCTTTAACGAGAAAATAGATGTCGATGCTCTGAAGAAAAATGCCAAACAGATAAGGCCCCTTCAAGAAGACTATGCCGTGTGTAGTGAGAACGAGCTTGTACATTCGGGACTGATGAAAGCGCAAGGAGAGGTTTATGACATCGAAGACGGTGTATTAATGGACCTATCCATAGGAAACGCCACAGCTTACGAAAATGCTGAGTTTTTGTTCAACCCTACCTTAATCGATGGTAGTGGTGTAGGGGCATTACAACTTCTGGCAGCACAATCCCCTGACAGCCAAGACCTGTTCTTGCCCCTGTCTTACGAATCCTTCTCGGCAAGTGGACCATTGCTTAGGCATTGTATCACCAGAATCAAACACTCTTCTGTCTACAGAAAGAACGATTTGATCTATCTTACCTATGAGTATTTCGACGAGGTGGGACACAAAATCGCGGAGCTGGAAAATTTCACTTGTAAGCTCGTGCGGGACCCAAGACAGATCAATCCTGAATTAGTGGATGAACAGATCACTACTGTTTCTGAAAAAGTACCCACCAAAGCTCAGGAAAATACTACCGTCCATGAAGATACCTATCCGGATATGGAAGCCTTTCTGAAAAATGTTGTGGCCTCACAGTTAGGTTGTGATAGCAGTAAAGTAAATGGACATGAAGGCTATTATGATTTAGGACTCAATTCGGCAAAATTACTGGAAACCGTAAAAATCATTGAAGAAAAGCTGGATACATCATTGGCTCCTACTTTGTTGTTTGAATACGCTACTATAGGAGAACTTGCTGAACACCTGACGGAATCCTATCCGATGGCACTTGAAAATGGGATGGAAAATCAGCAGTCAACATCTGAAAACCAAGCTAAGGAAACTCCCGAACCTATCCATGAGGAAGTACAGAGTAAGGAAGGCGGAAAAGATCAAGAGAAAACATGTACGGATATTGCTATCATCAGTGTGAGTGGCCGATACCCAAAAGCCAAAAACATCGAAGAATTTTGGAAAAACCTACAAGAAGGGAAAGACTGTATTGAAGAAGTCCCGGCCAGTCGGTGGGACCACAGCCAATATTTTGAAAAAAAAACCAATAAACCGGGGAAAACACCCTGTAAGTGGGGAGGCTTCATCAATGAAGTTGATTGTTTTGACCCATTGTTCTTTAACACATCTCCTAGAGAAGCTGACATCATGGACCCTCAGGTACGCATTTTTTTGGAAGTAGCCTGGAATCTGTTTGAAAGTATCGGCCTCACGAGAGCTGATTTGAAAAAGCAGTATAAGACCAATGTAGGAGTATTCGTGGGGGCAATGTCTCAAAGCTATCAGTTGATCAACTCTAATATAATAGAAGAATCCGCCACATCTTTGTCATCCTTTGCGAGTATAGCCAATAGAGTATCTTACTTTTTCGATTTTCAAGGGCCAAGCATAGCTGTAGATACGATGTGCTCCTCTTCATTAATGGCTATTCACACGGCCATTGAAAGCTTGTTAAAGGGAGATTGTAAATTAGCAATAGCGGGAGGAGCGAACCTATTGGTTCATCCTAAAAAATACATAGGTTCCAGTCTGGGACAATTACTGGGCAGTACCAGTGATAGTCGTAGTTTCTCCAATGGAGACGGCTATCTCCCCGCAGAAGGAGTGGGGGCAGTACTGCTCAAGCCCTTAAATGATGCCATCAGTGACGGAGACCACATTATGGCTGTTGTAAAATCCACCAATATCAACCACGGAGGAAAATCAGGGGGTTTTTCTATACCTAATCCCAATGCACAGTTCTCATTGATCAGAAAGAATTTCGAAAAATCCAATATAGACCCACGTACCATTAGTTATGTCGAATGTGCTGCCAATGGTTCTGCCTTAGGTGACCCCATTGAATTGGTAGCCTTGGGAAAAGCGTTCAAGCAGTATACCAAAGATACTCAGTTTTGTGCCATAGGATCCGTCAAAACGAATATGGGCCATGCCGAAGCTGCTTCCGGGATTTCTCAATTTACGAAGGTAGTGCTTCAGCTGATGCACAAAAAGATAGTCCCCAATCCCATAAAGATGTTAAACCCAAAGTTGGACCTTGCTTCATCTCCTTTTTATCTACAGGATAAATTGGTGGACTGGAAACAAATACAGCTGGAGGAAAAGGGGCAAAACCTGCTTATCCCCCGAAGGGCAACGGTCAGTTCATTCGGTGCAGGCGGATCTAATGTCCATATCATTCTAGAGGAGTATAATAATGAAAAGTCAAGTGAAGTAAAACCCAAATCATTAAGACCACCCAGTCAAATACTGATATTATCGGCAAAGAGTCCAGCGCGTTTGAAAGCGATGGTAGTACAATCACTTAAGCACTTGTCAGAAAATAGAAACCTCGATTTAGCGCATATTGCCCATACCTTACAGAAAGGACGTGAGGCCATGGAGTGTAGGCTTGCAGTGATCGCGAAAGACATCGAAGAATTCATGGCCAGTTTGAAAGAATACCTAATAGCTACGGACGAAAAAAGACCGTTTTCGAATGGCTACCTTATTTTCAGGGAAAATGCCAATGTAAACATAAGCACAGAATTCGGCAACCTCAAAACAGAAGATCCTTCTTCGAAAACAGCAACAGAATCATATGACCTAGAAAAGGTAGCACACTATTGGAGTCAAGGAGGAGAGGTGCCTTGGGAAGATATTGACTATGGAACAGATAAGAGAATAATACCATGGCCGACTTACCCATTTGATAGAAAAAGATGTTGGCTGGATATGGACGAGGTCAACCTCGACGATATGGTCATTGTTGATGGCAGCGTAATTAGCGTATCCGCAAACACTAAGGAAGCTTCGGGTGATGGACCGGTGGTCGATATAGTGACAGAATTGCTCAAATTGATTTCTGATGAAATCGATTGGGACGCACCTATGACGGACTATGGATTGGATTCGATAATAACGATGCAACTGCTTCAAAAGTTACAATCGGATATAGACCCTGATGCCAGTATTGAGCGAATCAATGAATGTCACTCGTTGAATGACCTTATCCGTAGGTTTCCTGTTGTGAAAACAGAGGGGAATGACAAAGAAGTAAGCAATGGAAAGCCTTCCAAAGCAAATCAATTTCCTGAATTGGTAAAACTCAACCAAGCCAGAGATGGTAAACCTGTCTTTTGGATACATCCCGGTGGTGGCGGAGTGGAAATTTACGGTTCGTTTAGCCAAACGATGGAACGCCCATTTTATGGTATCCAAGCGAGAGGTTGGAATACGGATAGGCAACCATTGGTCGGTGTCGGTGCCATGGCCGCGTTCTATGTGCAGATTATAATGTCAGTCCAGCCGCAAGGTCCCTATGATATCGGAGGGTATTCTTTGGGGGGTGTTTTGTCCTATGAAGTAGCACGTCAATTACAAGAACTGGGGCAAAAAGTGGATTCTATCATTATGATGGACTCCTTGGATACGGAAGGACTCCAGAGAGTAAGGTTTTCTTTGCAAAGTGAGGTGCTACAGATAATCAACATGAGGCTTTTGGAAAAAATCAAAGATGATACAGTGCCCTTGGAACATGTATTGGTGCATCGAGACGAAATCGATAGGCAATTGAACGGTACTGAAATGTTAAAAGATATACTTACTCATGATAAAGTGAGAGGGAAAATCGAAAAAGACGATTGGCGTTTATGGCAAGACTGGAGTCAGCGGGAAAAGTTTCGTAAAGCACATATTATTGATAACTTTCAAGTTTTTCCGCTGATCGATAGAAGTGTCAAATGTTATTATTTTCGAAATAGTAACGGATTGTTTTTTGGTGACCTGCAACCCTTTTTTGCAGTGGATGACTCCGAAGCATTAATAGACGGATATCAGTATTGGAAAGAATGGAAGGAACAATTTGAAAATTTTGAGATGATAGACCTGATTGCTTCAAACCACATGAGTTTTATAAAAGAACCCAACAATATTAAAATAATCAGCGAGTTTTGTGCTAGCCTGTATGCCAATAATAAATAATGGACATAGCCCTTGGCCCGGGTACCCCTGAAAGGAATACTGTATAGCACTCTAAAGCAATCTTGATGTAAAGAGCGTCACCGGATTTGTGCGAAAACTGTTTCCATTCCATTTTGATGGTTTTTTGCGAATCAATATTTGTGACGACTCGACCAATACTGATTTACCTATTGAACAATGCATGTATTCTTGTCCATTTTGATGCATTTGCCCCCAATTGATCAATAGGATTTCGTCATGAGAACATAAAGTACACTAAAATCAGCGGTTTAGGAGAGGAGGCCTTTGTATCACTAAGATGACGAGCCTGCGCAGCGTAAAACTACTGATTTTTAGGTAGTTTATGTCTTGAGTAGGAAGGTTGTCGATCAATTTCGGTTTAACCTGGATGATGTATTAGAGCTTAGTTATGAGGGTTTAAAAAGCAATAAATCAGGGCTTTTTATCGGATTCACCGTAGCGCCGCTACGGTGAATCCGAAAACGCATTTACTTTACTGATTTGCAGCTATTTAAGGCCGAAATAGAAGGGCTAATGCATGATCCGGGTTTAAAACAATATCCCACAGAATAGTCTCCATATCAGCAGCAATAGGCTCTATACTCGCGCTAATTATCAGTAAATATCGATCAATTTTAACGGCTTGTGGTGTCTTCTGTTTTGATTCACTAAGTGAACGGTATTCCTCACTTATACAACTGAATATTATCAAACAAACCTGAACTATAAATTAACTGTAACAACTCATGGCAAACATTAAATTAGCAAAGCTTCACGATATTTCCGAAAAGATTTCTGAGGTGGTATTCAAGGATAAGACCATTATTTTATTTAAGTACCAGGACAAGATAAGTGCTTTTCAAGGTAATTGTCCACATAAGAACACTCCCTTATCTCTCGGCCATGTTGAAAACGGCCATATAGTATGTCCTGCACACAAGTGGAAATTCTCATGTATCACAGGAAAAGAAAGTACTCACAAATCTTGTTTGAAGAGTTATCCTATTACTATAGAAGGAGAGTATATTTTGATCGATGAAGCACTCGTTAAAGAAGAAACAACATCAATCAAGGATAATTTACGTAGTATGAAAGACCTTCCAAGTCCAAAAGGTGATTTTATAACAGGCCATCTGGCAAAATTCAGAAAGCCGGATATCCATATGACGATAAAAGAATGGGCCTCAGAGCTTGGAACGATGTTTACAATAAGCTTAGTGGGTAAAAAAATGCTGATTGTGACCGATCCAAAGATCAATAAGGAAATCCTAAAGCAAAGGCCCGGAAAATTCAGGAGATTTTACAAAGTAGATGAAATAATGCGTGAGATGGGCATCATAGGCGTATCAAATGTGGAAGGGGAAACCTGGAAACAACATCGAAAGATCACCACGGCAGCCTTAAACGCAAAAAACGTCAATGGTTTTTTCCCTATTATGGAACGAGTTACCGAAAAATTTCACAGGAAATTACAAAAGCACAGTAAGGACAATAGTTCCGTTGAAATTCAGGAAGAACTAATGAGGTATACGGTAGATATTGTTACTACAATCTCTTTCGGTTACGAAATGAATACTTTGGAAAGTGGAGAAGATGTGATACAAAAACATCTTTCATATATCTTTCCAATGTTCGCAAAAAGAATGACGTCACCCTTTCCCATTTGGAGATACGTGAAGTCCAAGAAAAGCAAGGAATTCGATATTGCACTTCAGGAAGTTAAGGACAAAGTAGATTTTCTTATCAGCGAAGGTAAGAAAAGGCTACTCGAAAACCCTACAATTCGAGAAAACCCGTCGAATTACCTAGAGGCACTTTTGGTAGAGAAAGAAAAAGAAGGGGATTTTTCCGAAGAAGAAATCTTTGGCAATGTACTGACCACGCTATTGGCCGGAGAAGATACCACATCTAATTCTATTTCGTGGGCGATGTATTATCTGGCTCAACATCCAGAGGTAGTAAAGAAAATAAAGGATGAGCTTGAATCCATATGTGGGGACAGCCCATTTCCAAGGTCTGTAAATGAGATAGCGAAATTGAAGTATACCGAAGCGGTAGTGAACGAAGTCTTGCGAATGAAATCCGTAACCCCTTTCTTGATTCATGATGCTATCGAAGATGTTGTTATTGAAGATGTACTTGTCAAAAAAGGTACCATGATCATGAATACCCTTACTTTAGCTCATGGTGATTCGGACTATTTTGAAAGACCGGAGGAATTTATTCCTGAACGCTGGATAGCAAGTGGTTGCCCGATACACGGTAATCATAGCCCTAAAGTAGCTATGACTTTTGGTGCCGGTACCAGATACTGCCCTGGTGCATATATGGCCACATTGATGATGATGATGGGTATATCGGCGATGTGCAAAAACTTTCAGGTTTCGTTGGATACCAGCCGCGGCCAGGTTGGTGAAGTTCTGGATTTTGCCATACAGCCTGAAAATCTATGGTTGACATTCAAAGAAGAAGCCTTGAGTACATTATAAAGTGTAGTAGCTATTACTTAACCTTTCAATTGGTGTATCTGACACCCATCATAGTGCGAATTGGCCCTTAGCTACCCTTAAGTGTAATAGAGTAGACTTGCTCCGATTGTCTGGGTTGTTGAGTATGGGTTTTCTTTGAACTTAAACCCAAAATGATTTCAAAAAATAGGGACCGCTATGGCCCCTATTTTCATTTCGGTCGGCTTGGTTGTTCCTGACAGGTTGCTCTCCATTATAGGGTTTGTCTCCGCTTCTCCAAGCAGGTCAAATTAAGGGAATCCATCTGACCGTTTCCCGATTGTCCTCTCTTTGGTCATATCTATCAAGGCCATAAAGGTTTACGGAGTATTTTTTCCATTACATTTCTTGCCACTGTGGGGGTGGCATTGTTATATTCCAGCTAATGCAGGCCTTTCTGTAGGTTCTCGATACTGTTATACAAACTTAGCTTTTGAATAGCGCCTATCTTCCTGTTCATTATGTTTCACTCAGCGTTGACAATCCTCGGGATAGCGCTGCTATCCTGTCATCTATTCCTCTGTACCCTCAAATCAGTATTGTAATCGTCAAAGATGGTATTTCGTACAGTTCCAGCCCCATCGACGGAGAGCTGAGGTAGACTTTTTTGTACTTGACGCTTCTCCAGAACCTTTTCCTGAAGGCATTTTCGATGGCCCTCCCGTCCATGCTCGGACGGATAACCCTTTGAGAGCACTTACCGGACGAACAGTCAGGAGGTGAACTGTGTTACTTGGTCGATATTGAGAATACCTGACTTTCCCGCATACTCAGCCATTCATCGTAGGGTACAATCACCGGTGGTACCACATACCTGCTCTGCTTACAGGTCGATGGCCGCCAAAAGGCACGTGAAACCCCTTTTTTCATTGAGAGATAGATGATATCGATTGCTCGGATTCGGTTGCGTCTTTCCACAGGAAGCCCATGCAACAGGTAAGGCTACATTTTGTGTTCTTTATGCCACTTAGGTATGTTTATCCAGCATGGTGGCCCGAAGCCCCGTTGCCCGATAGTACGGACGCTCCGCACGGTTGCGACTCACCTTGTGGCCCTTGTCCAAAATCAGCCAAGTATCCATCCACTTGGCCCTCTTTTCAGAGTGCGTCATATAGTACACATCCATTTCGCAAATCTACCCAAGGTTGAACTCTGACTCTTCCCTAGAGCGGTAATAAAATCACGAACGGTGTACCGAGAGCAGTTCGCACTGCCTTACGATGCTCAATTGACCCTTGCCTATCATCGATCTACGTTCTTTCAAAGGTTTCAGCGCAAGGCGTTCCTTAAACCCAAATTGATCAATAGGATTTCGTGATGAGGGCATAAAGTACAATAAAATCAACGGTTTAGGTGAGGAGGACTAGCGTATTGTTAAGGTGAGGAACCTGCGCAGCGTAAAACAGCTGATTTTGAAGTGATTTATGCTCGTAATAGGAAGGCTATCGATCATTTTGGGTTAAAAAATCAACCTCTACTTTCAATTGGCCGATTGTTTTCAGTAATTGGTCCTTTTCTTCTTCTTTTTCGCTCTTTCTGTCCTTGAGACCACTAGTGGAGACATCTTCGGCCTTTGATAGGAAATCAAACTTCCATTGATGTAGCTGCTGAGGGGCAAACTCCACTACTGTCGAACGCTCTTTGAGGGCTTCTGGTACTACTTTTGTCTTGAATTTCGAGATGTAGTTCTTTCATGTTATTACTGTAAATATTTAGTTATCGATCATGAACTTAACGTATTGTCACTGATTAGTGAGGTTGTTGGTACTTAGTCCTATGGTATTTATACGCATTGACCTTCTTGTTATGTCATCCGCTTGTTAAACTTACCGTTCTACTTGTGTAGTGTATGGCCTTCTGGTCACTTGTAGAAGAATAGCAGACAAAATCCATATTCAGGGAAACAGTGGTAAGGACTACGCTAAAGGTCATCTTTATTGTTATTCGCAACAAAACCGCCTCCACGATGCCATTTGAATTATGTTTCTTTTTTGTTTCATCTGCGATATTTTTTCAATAAATTTCCATTACGGTATAGTAGGCAGGTTATGAGGTAAATA
Organism: uncultured Cyclobacteriaceae bacterium; assembly: GCA_947492745.1. Lineage (GTDB taxonomy): Bacteria > Bacteroidota > Bacteroidia > Cytophagales > Cyclobacteriaceae > Aurantiphycus > Aurantiphycus algarum. The sequence goes on from CANLOE010000003.1 coordinate 146,058, forward strand.
AGCAAACATTGTTTTTGGGGATTTACATCATAACAAACTCAATTGTGTTTTCATATGTGATGAGAGACTGTTTCGGGATTATAGTCAAAAAATTGTTATCGCTTATTTTGAATTCAGAATAAGACAAATATAACAATACTATTTATGGAAACTTTAATAAAGTTGTATACTAAAGTAACTACATAATTAAGGATGCATTAAAGAAAGCAAAAGCTTGAATCAAATATAATGCATGCGAATTCCATATCATCGTTGTAAATTAATACCATACACTTGAAAACAAAAAATACGTTACAAAACAGTATTTAAAGATAGGATATCCATTCATCGAGGTGCCGTGTGATAGGAGACTGTCATACATGATGCAGCAAAAGATATAGAAAAGGTCCCGTTTACTTATTTGGCTCAAAATTATTATTAATAATAAGCAAATGACTGCCCGTCATTTCTCAACCAAACCAAACAATAACCTCAACCGAAGCAATAACAACCTCAACCAAACCAATAATAAAACAACATGGCACAACCAAATAAAGACGCTATATTTCCGATAAAAGGTTATAATAAACTATGTTTTCTAAAAAATATTATAACCAAACCAAATATTATTGTTGGTGACTATACCTATTTTAGTGATCTCGAAAGTGTTGAAAATTTCGAGAAGAATGTAAAGTACAATTTTGATTTTATTGGGGATAAACTGATTATCGGGAAATTTTGTATGATAGCCTCGGATGTGAAATTTATAATGAACGGGGCCAATCACATGACAAGAGCCCTGACAACCTATCCTTTTGCGATTTTCAAAAATGGCTGGGACGATGCCATGGAAGGTAAAGAGTATCCGTATAAAGGAGACATAAATATTGGAAATGACGTTTGGATTGGGGATAGTGCTACCATTACAACAGGGGTGACCATTGCTGACGGAGCGATAGTGGCTACAAATGCTACTGTGGTCAAAGATGTGGAACCTTATTCCATTGTTGGAGGAAACCCTGCAAAAGAAATCAGGAAAAGATTTTCACCGGAAAAAATCGAAAAGCTTTTAGAAATCAAATGGTGGGATTGGGATATTAATAAAATCACAGAAAATATACAGAATTTGACGGGCAATAATATTGATAAATTAATTCAAAAAAACGAGTGAACAATAGGGGCGGCACAGTAAGATATACCCAAGATAAAACGAATAGGGAAAAACTCGGAGGCGCGGTCAAATGTAATAGAGCATATCGCCCTTCGGGCTGGCGGTTGATTTCCAAGGGCAACCGGTCCCCAAATTTAATCGCTAATTGTTGAACGGTCAAGCTCCAGTTCTGGAGTGCCGATGTCCATTTCTTTTCGATATTCTTTATGGCCAGATAGATGAGCTTCATCAATGCCATGTCGGAGGTAAATGTCCCTTTGGTCTTGATCATCTTGCACACCTGTCGATGGTAGCCCTCCACGGTATTGGTCGTGTAGATCAGCTTCCCGACCGGGGCAGTATAATCAAAATAGGTCGAGAGCTTTTCCCTGTTGCCCTCTCAGCTCTTAATCATTACCGGATACTTTCTGCCCCATGTTTCTCCAAGGGCCAATAACTGCTCTTCGACGATGCCCTTGGTGTCGCCACGGTAGACCGGCTTCAGATTGCCCATAAACCCCTTTTGGTCCTTACCCGGACACTTACCGTGAAGGCAGGTTTGCCACATTACAATACCACCATAAAAACCCTTGAACCCAGAATGTTCGTTGGAACTTCGTCATGAGGACTTAAATGGCAATACATCAGTGCGTTTTCTTGGGTTCAGCGT